>JALXEW010000076.1 GCA_027069285.1 Ardenticatenia bacterium
CGCCCGACCAGCACCGTGAAATTGCCCATATCATCGGCCCTGGCGGCCATCTCGGAGACCAGGCGGCTCTTCCCCATACCGGTCGCCCCGCACACCCCCACGTAGACCGGGTGGTCGCTTCTGGCCGCCTGATCCATTACCTCCTGCAGCTCCTCCAGGTCCGCGTCACGTCCGAGCAACGGCCTGCCTGCGGCGTCCAGCACGGTGATCGGGCGTCCTGCGGTGACCGAGAATATACGCTGTGGCCTGGCTTTACCCTTGACGCGGGTTGGGGGCAGCCTCTCGAACTCGAATAAAGCCGCCGTACGTTCATAAACCCTATCGCTGACCAGTACCTGTGATGGCCTGGCCAACCCCATGAACCTGGCCGAGAGATTGACCAGATCGCCCATAACGGTATACTCGCGGCGGGTTCGCCAGCCCACCTCCCCTGCGAATACCGGCCCCAAAGTGATACCGGCGCGGATTCTCAGCGGGTGGGGTGAGCGTATCTTCTCGATCTCGGCCCGCATTATATTTGCCGCCGCTATCGCGCGTACCGGCGTCTCGGCTAGCGCGACCGGCGTGCCGAACACCGAGAGCAACTTACTCCCCTTGCTATATGGATCGGAGCGGGTGATAACCCCCCCGGCGCCTGTGACGGCATCCTCGGCAGCTATGAAAGCGCGCTGCAGGCCGTGCAGAGCCTCCTCCAGGCCTGCCTCCTCCAACATCTCCTCCACCCCCAGCAGATTGACGAACATGACCGCTACCGGCCTATGTTCGCTTTCGATCCGGCGGTTATGGCCGTACATGGCGAGCCGCCTCACGACCGCCACCGGCAAATAAGGGGCTATTCGCTCCACCTCCTCCAACTGCTCGGCAAGCAGCGGGACGATAGCTTCCAGATCGCGTTCCAGCGGGATCGACACCGAGCGGCGGCGCCTGGCCGGCACGACCTCGTATTCCCCAAGCGAGTCGCCCAGATCATCCACAATAGCGACGTGATCGGTATCGGGCAGACGCCTATACCTGAACATATCGCCCAGCACATCCCTTGCCTCGGGATCGACGACCACCAGTCCGGCGGGTGCGACCTCCTCCGCCTTCACCGCCCCCTGGATCGCTCCGCCGGTTACGAAAAACTCGGCCCTCTCGTCGTTACCCACATAAGCGGTGAAGAACTTCCCTCGTGCCACGCCGACGCTCATAGTGAGCGACGCGGGGCCTTGAGAAGTCTCGAACTCGGCGAATTGGCCCATTGCCCGCTCCATACGCAGCCCGGTGCGGACGGCGCGGGCGGCATCCTCACCGTCATCCTGGCCTGGGAACCACGCGAGCACAGCATCTCCGGCGAACTTGAGCACCTCACCGCCGCCGTTACTGATACAATCCAGCATAGCGGCGAAATACCGATTCATAATATCGGTCAGCTCCTCCGCCCCCTCGTTTCCGAGCCTGGCGAGGCGTTCGGATATGGCCGTAAAGCCGGAGACATCGGCGAATATCACAGTGCCGGATGAGAATTCCCCGTATGGCAGCGGCCTGCCGGAGATCGCGAATTCCGCCACGCCGGTGGGGATGAAGCTGGAGAACACGTGACGCAATGCTCGCAGATGGTTATACGCCTCCTCCACCAGCCTGGTGGATGACGGTTCGGCGGACAGGCGGCGGAAGATATGCGGTTGGAGAAAGCGGCGCAACCTGGGGAGCAGCTCGACCAACCACTCTTGTGGGTTATCGGTCCCGGACATGATACCCTCAATCTCGGGATTCAGCCGGGGGGGCAACCTCCTCGTCTGGCGACGGCTCCAGCAATTCCTCCAGTGCCTCCCAGATACCGAGCGGGAGCTTACGCGACCTACGCCTGGCGAAATGTGGCCTATAGATCACAGCCTGTTCCATCTGCTCCTGCACGACGAACCCACGTTCTACCAGCTCGTTCAGCCCGTGCTCAACCTCGTCCAGATCCCCCCCGGTTACCTCGGCCAGCTCCTCTGCTGTAGCCTCCCCGGCCCTGGCCAACTGGTTGAACAAGGTACGCAATTCCTGGGGCAATTCCAAAACATCTGAGAACGTGATCCCCTCGTCCGGCGTCCGCTCTATCTCTTCCTGGAGCCGGTCAAACAACCCCTTCCCACTCATCGGGATACCCCCTGATCAATACAATTCCGGCATTTCTATTGGCTCCGGCTGCGGACGGCAGATGCCGCAATAGAGAGCATCGGCCACCACGATGGCCTTTGGAGTGTGATTTTCGCCGACGTATATAGTGAGGATGAAAGGCATATGGTTCATATGGTCTTCGCACAAGGCCCGACCGCAAAAACGACAAACGCCTTTTGCAGGCTTAGAGCATTTAATGCATTCCATGTCGTTTCGCCTATATGGATTCTATCTTGGATACGATCTCGGCGATCCCCTTTGACCAGGGATGCTCTGGATAGCGGAGTGAGAATATCCCCTCACTCCCCAGCCGGGCCACATCCTCCGAAAGCGGCAGTACAGCGGCAACCGGTACTTTATACGTTTCCTCAACGACATCTTTGATCGCCATGCCGGGCAGTGCCTTATTCACTATCAGGTACATCTCCGGCACCTCGAGCTTACGGGCCAGGTCGACTGTGACCCCGGTGCCCTGATAGTCCTGGTGGTCGGGCCGCATGATAATGAAGAGCACGTCCGAGATCGCTATGGAAAGCAGCGTTTCCTCGTTGAGGCCGGGGTGCGTATCTATGAAGAGGTAGTCCAGGTCGAGCCTCTCTATCAAAGCCCGGAAGCCATCATTGAGCAGGCCAACGTCATACCCTTCCCGCAGCACCCTGGCTATCTCGCCTGCCTTGATGCTGGCCGGTATCAGGTAGACATTGCCGCTCATGACCACCACCGAGCCGTTGCCGGCGGTCAACCCTCGGCTGACCTCGTATGCCGTCTCTTCGATCTCGCACTTTCCCCAAAGATAATCGTTGAGCGCGTGATCTATCTCCTCCTCGTCCAGGCTGAAAAGGACATGGATGCCCGGAGAGGCTATATCGGTATCGATCACGCCCACTCGGTTGCCTTTCATCGCGACCTGAGTGGCGACATTGGCCGTGATATTAGACTTACCGGTGCCTCCCCGGAAGGAGTGAACGGAGATAATTCTGGACATAAGCAGTCTCCTGAAATGTCGGCAGGCTCTGACTACGTGATCTCAGCGCCTCGAAACTTATTCCTCACCTGGCGGCGTCCCCTCGCGTGGATTATACGGTCGCTCCCCCTCAACACCAAACGAGGGTATTCCGACCTCTGCCTTCGGTACTATTCTAACTCAACTCTGCCCAGGCTCGAAATTGCCGCAAACCGTAGTTGGGGCGAAGCCCGCCTGCAAACTTGCCGCAAACCGTAGTTGGGGCGAAGCCCGCCTGCAAACTTGCCGATTCCCGGCCCTCACCCGGTTTTGCCCAGGCCTATCTTACGGGCCGCGATGGCGGCCTGGCCCAGGCTCACGCCGCCGTCATTAGTCGGCACCCGCCTGTGGACGAGAACCCCAAAGCCCGCGTCGGTCAACCTTTGGAGTGCCAGATCGAGCAGCAGGCGATTTTGCCACACCCCGCCGCTCAGGGCCACCCGATTCAGCCCATCGCGTTCGCGTCCGATCTCGGCCATACGCAGGGCAAGCTTGGCGGCCCAGGCGTGGAACGCAGACGCCGCGCGTGCCGGTTCCATCCCCTTACCCACATCGTCCGCGATAGCTGCCAGCAGTGGCCCCAGCAGCACCTGTCCGGAATCCAGCATCACCGGGTACCTGTTCTCCGGTGGGACGTCGGTGGCGGCCATCTCCAGCGCTATAGCCGCCTGGGCCTCGAACGTAGTCTCGGCGCAGAGACCGAGCATGGCCGAAACCACATCGAAAAGCCTCCCCATACTGGACGTGAGCGGGGTATTGATACCGCGCTCGATCTGGCGGGAGATCACAGCTCGCTCGGCATCGCCCAAAGCCCGGAGTGCCGGGAGATCGGGCACCTCGCCCAGGATATGGGTCAGATAGCCAAAAGCCAGCCTGATGGGCCTGCGTATGGCTACCTCGCCGCCCGGAAGCGGGGCATATTCCAGATGTGCGACGCGCTCGTAACCCTCGAACCCGGCGATCATAGCCTCGCCGCCCCAGATAGCGCCATCGGGGCCATATCCCGTGCCGTCCCAGGCCAGCCCGATCACCGGGCCATCGGCTCCGTTATCGGCCAGGCAGGCTGCTATATGGGCATGGTGATGTTGCACGCCGACTTTGTGTTCAATCGTGGGAAGCAACTCCCCGACGGGATACTTAACCGAGATTTCCCCCTTAGCCCACCGTGATGAAAGGTATCCCGGATGCAGATCGTAGGCCAAAACACGGGGGGAAGCCCGGAATACAGAGATAAAATGCGACACCGCCTGCTCGAAATAAGCCAGAGTTTCCAGGTTATCCAATTCGCCGATATGCTGGCTGAGGAAAGCGCGGCTGCCGATGAGCAAACAAAACGTATTTTTCATCTGAGTTCCGGTTGCCAGCACATCCCCCACCGGCTTGACATTGCTCAAGGGCACCGGGAATGGGGCATATCCCCTGCTGCGCCTGATCGGATAAGGCGATTCATCGGCAACCGCCATCACACTATCATCGCACCGCATATATATCTCGCGGTCGTGCAGGAGCCATCCGTCGGCAATATCGCCCAGATCGGATAGAGCAGCCTCGTTGGAGCAAGAGATCGGCTCATCGGTATGATTGCCACTGGTCATAACCAGCGGGCGTCCCACATCGCGCAGGAGGATATGGTGGAGCGGGGTATAAGGGAGCATCACACCCAGGTACAGATTACCGGGCGCGACCCCTGCGGTCACGTCCGATTCGGGTCGCTTGCGCAGCAGCACAATTGGCGCCGATGGGGATTGCAGCAACCTGGCCTCGGCCTGCGAGACGACACAATGGCGTCTCACCGTCTCCAAAGAGTCCATCATAACCGCGAAGGGCTTATGCGGACGGCCTTTACGTTCCCGCAGGCGTGCGACGGCATCTGGATTAGTGGCATCGCAGGCCAGGTGGAAGCCCCCCAGGCCTTTAATGGCCAGGATAGCGCCCTCTCCCAATAGCTCGGCAGCCCGGCGCATAGCATCATCACGTTCTTCACCTGCGGCCACCGGGCCTTCCAGCCATACATGCGGGCCGCACACCGGGCAGGCATTAGGCTGGGCGTGGAATCGGCGGTCTGCCGGATCATCATATTCCGCCCGGCATCTGGGGCACATCTCGAACGGGCGCATAGTAGTTTGGGGGCGGTCATAGGGCAGCGCCTTAATGATGGTGAAGCGGGGGCCGCAATTGGTGCAATTTATGAACGGATAGCGGTACCGGCGGTCGCCTGGATCGAAAAGCTCCCGCAGGCAATCCGGGCACACGGCCACATCCGGCGAGATGAGCGAGATACCGCCGGTGGCTTCACTATGCAATATCTCGAACGTCCCCTCGCCGTTTGGGGGCACCTCGTGCGACGTGACCGACTCGACGACGGCGAGCGGTGGGGCCTTAGCGGTCAAATCCCGCTCGAAGGCTGCGACCATCTCCGGTGGCCCCTCGATCTCTATATCGACGCCTGCCGAAGTATTGCGCACCCATCCCACAAGGCCGTACCTGGTTGCCAGGCCGTACACGAACGGCCTGAATCCGACGCCTTGCACCACGCCGTTGACATGTATAGCTTTTCTACAGACATTGGGGCGGCTAGTAGGCATGGGGATTACGTCGGGTGATAGTCTGGATTATCGTTCGGATTATTATCTTAATATCGAGCCAGATCGACCAATTCTCGATATACCACAAATCGTACTTAGTGCGCTCGACTATGGAGCTATTGCCCCGCAGGCCGTTCACCTGTGCCCAACCGGTCATACCGGCCTTCTCGCGATGGCGTTCCATATAGCGTGGGATGCTCTGGCGGAAGCGTTGGACGTACACCGGGCGCTCTGGGCGCGGGCCGACCAGGCTCATCTCCCCCAGCAGCACGTTGATAAGCTGTGGTATCTCGTCCCAATTGACCTTACGCATCCAGGCGCCGATCTTGGTACGGCGTGGATCATCTTTCACCGTCCAGCCCGGCCCGTTCTTTTCGGCATCGGCTCGCATAGAGCGGAACTTGATCATCATAAACGGCTTACCATCAAGCCCCATACGTTCCTGGCAATAGAAGGCCGGTCCGGGTGATTCCAGCTTAATGAGGATGGCCGTCAGCAGCATAAACGGCGATAGCAGAGTCAGGCCGACCACTGCGCCGACCAGATCGAGTGCCCGCTTGAGGCTGAGCTTCCATCCGCGCAGTGCCACATCTCGCACACTGAGCAGCGGCAACCCTGCCAGGTCGTCGATTGTTATATCGCCCGCCATGATCTCGAACACATCCGGGAACACCTTTACATTGGTTGACCCGCGTTGGCACATAGTGATCAAATGCACCAACTCGCGGCGGTCGATTTCCGGCAGGGCGATGATGACCTCATCGACCTGGTGCTCGTCGATTACCCTCGGCAGGTCATTGATCTTGCCCAGGATCGGGACGCCGACCAGCTCATCGCCGGTATTCCCGTTTACGGCGCCCACTATCTGATAGCCCAGGTTAGGAGACCATTGGATTTTCTGTATGATAGCCCTGGCGATCTCGCCTGTACCCACGATCAAGACGCGATCCTGCGCGATTCCGCGTCGCCTGAGCCAGAGGGTGAGCTGGCGGTGGATTTCCCGCCCGAACATCACGAATACTATACTCAGCACCCATGAATAAATGACCATGCCGCGTGGGTAATCGAGTTCGAAGATGCTGTTTTTGAACAGCAATGATGCCAGCGCCACCGACATCATAGTGCCGATGGAGACCCCGGCGAAGACCGAATAGGCCAGATCGATCCTGGACGTAACCCGGCGCATATGGTAGAGCCGGTAAAAGTAGAAGACGATGATAACGGAGAGAACCTGGGTGAGCATCATCGGAAGATAAGTAGTGAGAGGCTCCACGCGCAACGGCAACGTCGGGAGGGGGATATTCGCACGCAGCCAGTAGCTGACGGCGAACGCCAGGGCTACCATCAGCGCATCGGATAGGATCAGAGTGGTGCTCAAAAGCGCCCCGACCTGCTCCTTTTTCATGCGGCCTCCCGTGCCGGACGCAGCCCGAGTATCTCGCGGGCCAGCGGTCGCCCTCCCTTTAGGATAAGCCCAAGCATAATTGCCGTGTGCAGCCACCAGGGCGTACTGGCGCGGTAATGCTTACGGTAGAAGATGAGCATAGACCGGTAAAATTCCACCCTTGCCCTGGGGCTTTTCCGGCTGGCGGCGCGTTTCACATGTTTTACAACCACCTCCGGGTGATAATATACCTTCCATCCGGCCTGTTTAATCCTATAGGCCCAATCCAAATCCTCACCGTACATGAAAAATGCCTCGTCCAGTAGCCCGACCTCGGCCAATGCCTCTCGCCGCACCATCATAAACGCCCCGACGACCGAATCGACCTCATAAGTCCGATCCGGATCGAGATAAGTCAGGTTATATCGCGCGAATACACGGCTGCGCGGGAACAGCCTGGATAGGCCGACCATCCGGTAAAAAGATACCTCCGGCGAGGGGAAACTACGCCTGCAAGCCAGGTCGAGCGAGCCATCGGCCAACACCAGCTTAGGCCCGGCGACCCCTGCGTCTGGGTGCTCGTCCATGAACCGAACCATACCTGCCAATGCGTCCGGTGGCAGCTCAGTATCGGGGTTCAGGAGCAGACCGTAGCGCGGCGCATCCTCTCCGGCTCCGCGATCCAGGCCAAAATGCCTCAGCCCAATGTTATTGGCATACGAGAAGCCGCCGTTTATCGGGCTGGCGATCACATGAGCCTGAGGGAACTCCGCTCGCACCATTTCGACGCTTCCGTCCTCGGATGCGTTATCCACGACGACGACCTGGAAAGATACGCCCCGATTGGCGTAGACGGAAGCGAGGCAATTGCGCAGGTAATCGCGCGTATTCCAATTTACAATAACGATGCCGATGTCAACCATTCCGCCCACCGGCCTCCGAATCATAGGCGCGGCGGATTTTAACACGGCGACCGCGCCGTAGCAACCGTCCCCCTTCGCGTGGGCGGGGGATGAGGTCTATGCCTGTCCCTGTACTTCTTGTCATCGTGCCATAAGCTCGGGTAGAATCCGAGCGCATTCACTCAATTTGCGCCGGAGTTCATTCGCAAAACGCAGGTGGTCAAATGTCCGAGTCCGATCTTCACTGGAGTACCGCCATCACCCAGGTAAAGCCCAATGAAGTGCGATTGCGCGGCTACCGCATAGACGAGCTGATGGGCCGCGTTACCTTTGCCCAGGCAGTCTACCTGGCGCTGACGGGCGAATTGCCCTCGCCGGAAGTGGGACGCCTGGTGGATGCCATCCTGGTCTCATCGATCGATCACGGCGCCACCCCGCCCTCGGCGCTGGCGGCCAGAACCGTCGCCAGCACCGGCGCCCCGATCAACGCGGCGGTGGCAGCCGGAGTGCTCAGCATCAACAAATACCACGGCGGCGCCATCGAGGGATGCATGAAAGCGATCCGTCAGGCGCTGAACCTGGCCGAGGAAAAAGGCCTTTCCACCGGGGAAGCCGCAGCCGAGATAGTGAGCCGCTACCGGCAGGAGAAAAAGCGCCTGCCGGGCTTTGGCCACCGCATTCACACGGCGGACCCACGTGCTGCACGGCTCTTCGATCTGGCCCAGGAAGCGGGAGTCGCCGGTAAAGGCGTGGCGATGCTAAAGGCACTGGAATCGGCACTGGCCGAGTCGCTGGGCAGGCAGCTGCCGATCAACGTGGACGGGGCCATCGCCGGTGTGCTGGTCGACCTGGGAATCCCGGATGAATTGGCGAACGCCTTCTTCTTTATGGCCAGGGTGCCGGGGCTGGTTGCCCACGTCCACGAAGAACAGCGCCGGGAACGTCCCATGCGCCGCATACACCCCACAGATCACGATTACGACGGCCCACCGCCTCGTAGCCTGGATTAACCTTGTAAGGAGAAGCCATATGGTGAAGAGAGATGAGATCACGGCCCTGCTGCCGGAGATCAACGAGATCCGCGATATGGAGTTGCGGGAAAAAGTGATCTCGGTGTGGCAGGAAGCGATGGAATCCGGCGGATGGGAGCCGGATGAAGTGGCTAAGTTCCCGTTCACACTATTGGCCGAAAACGTGAACGTCACCTTCATCGAACACGTCCGCACAGTATGCAAAATGTGCCTGGCGGTGGCGAACGTGCTCTCAGAAGCCTACGGAGACCGCGTGAGCCTGGATCGCGATACGCTGATCGCCGGTGCCCTCCTGGCCGATGTGGGCAAATTGCTGGAATTCGAGCGCTCGGATGACGAGAAGGGCATCAAATTCGGGCGGATGTACAAATACCTGCGGCATCCGTTCACGGGCGTAGGCCTTTGCTGGAAGCACAAAGTGCCGGAGGCGGTGATGCACGTGGTGGCGACCCATTCATGGGAAGGGGATAAGTTCAAGCGCCGCCCGGAATCCATCATCTTTCACCACGCCGACTTCATAGATTTCGACCTGGCCAGGCTCGCCGGGGGATGATCGGCGAATTCGGATACCTTGCACGTCGTGGGCCGGGGCGGGAACCCGGCCCACCATAATGCTCAAGCGGAACAGGGCGCCGTTGCAGGGAAAGGGGAGGGGAAGATGGACTTCTCGCTTAGCGAAGAGCAGGAAATGTTCAGGCGGGCGGTACGGGACTTTTGCCAAAAAGAGCTGAAACCATACGCCGCAGAAGTTGACCGCACCGGCGAGCTACGATGGGATGCCATCCGCAAGATGCCGTCTCTGGGGCTGACCGGATTGCAGGTGCCGGAAGAATACGGCGGTGCCGACCTGGATTCGGTTAGCACAGCCATAGCCATCGAGGAGATCGGGCGGGTTTGCGGCTCAACCGGCCTCTCGATAGCGGCCCATAATGGCCTTTGTTGCTGGCCGATAGTCAAATGGGGCACCGATGAGCAAAAATCGCGATGGCTGCCACGCCTCACAAGCGGCGATGCATTAGGCTCGCTGGCGCTGACCGAGCCAAATGCAGGCTCCGACCTGCGGGGAGTCAGGACGACGGCCAGACGTGATGGTGATGAGTGGGTGATAAACGGCCAGAAGGCCTGGATCACCAATCCCAGATACGCCCCGGTCATCATCGTATTCTGTCGCACCGATCCGGAAGGCGGCAAGCACGGCTTCAGCATGATCGTGGTCGAGCCGGATCGTGAAGGAGTCACCCTGCATCCGCCGGAGAAGAAGATGGGGGTGCGTGGCTCCCCCACCCAGATGATCACATTCGATAACGTGCGTGTCCCGGTCGATAACCTGCTGGGCGAGGAAGGGCGAGGACTTTACCAGACCCTGGAGACTTTGGATGGCGGGCGGATCGGGATCGGGGCGCTGAGCGTGGGGCTTGCCCAGGCCGCTTTGGAGGAAACAGTGCGTTACGCCCGTGAGAGAAAAGCCTTTGGCAGGCCGATAGCCGATTTCCAGGCCATCCAGTGGATGGTGGCCGATGTCGCCACCGGGATCGAAGCGGCGCGCCTGCTGGTCTATCAGGCGGCGTGGTTGAAGGATGCCGGGAAACCGTATACCCGTCAGGCGGCACAGGCCAAACTCCTCGCCTCAGAAGTAGCGGAGCGGGCAGCCTACGTAGCGATCCAGGTACACGGCAGCTACGGCTACAGCCAGGAATATCCCGTCGAGCGCATCTACCGCGATCAGCGGCTGATGGCCATCGGCGAAGGCACCAGTGAGATACAACGGCTGGTGATCGCGCGGCGGGTATTCAAGGAGCTGCAATGAGAGAACTCCCCAGCCCGATCCGGATCGCCCGCGTCATCGCCAGGCTCAACATCGGTGGCCCGGCAGTCCACGTGACGTTGCTGAGCAAAAGACTAGGCCCGCCGCGCTATCAGAGCACCCTGATCTGCGGCAAGATCGGCCCGGCAGAGGGCGACATGAGCTACCTGGCCCGCCGTGAGGGCGTCGAACCGGTTGTGATCCCGGAGCTTGGCCGTGAACTTTCGCCGATCCGGGATATGGTGGCGCTATTCAAACTCTGGCGGCTCTTCCTGAAACTACGTCCCCACATCGTGCACACCCATACTGCGAAGGCGGGCTTCCTGGGACGGTTAGCCGCCAGGCTGGCAGGCGTGCCGGTGATCGTGCACACATTCCACGGGCACGTACTTCGGGGATACTTTGGCCCGCTAAAGAGCAGGTTATTCCTGGAGCTGGAGAGGCTCAGTGCCAGATACACGAGCGCCATCATCACGCTGAGCGAACGTTTGCAAGACGAACTGGTCGAATACGGAGTGGCGCCGCCGGAGCGGTTCGTAGTAGTGCCGTTGGGCCTGGATTTGAGGCCATTTGCCGAGACCCCAAGGCATAGCGGCGCCTTCCGCAGGGAACTCGGCCTGGGTAGCGGTATCCCGCTGGTCGGCGTGATCGGCAGACTGGTGCCGATCAAGGCGCACGACGTGTTCCTGAAGGCGGCAGAGCGGGTTCTGAAAAGCCTGCCGGATGCTCATTTCGTCATAGTGGGCGATGGCGAACTGAGGGGCGAGCTGGAAGCGTTGGCCGGACGTATGGGACTGGGTGGATCGGTCACATTTACCGGCTGGATCGACGACCTACGCCCGGTCTACAGCGACCTGGACGTGCTTGTGATAAGCTCGCGCAACGAAGGCACCCCGGTATCCGTGATCGAAGCGATGGCGGCAGGAGTGCCGGTGGCCGTCACACGTGTTGGTGGGCTGCCAGACCTGGTGGAGGACGGGTGGACCGGGATGTTGGCCCCACCTGACGATCCGGATGCGCTGGCGGAGTCCATCCGGCGGCTGCTGACGGATCGCGAACTGGCAGAGGACATCGCAAAGCGCGCGCGTCCGATGGCCATAGAGCGTTTCTCGATCGAGAGACTGATCGACGACCTGGACTCGCTCTACACCTCGCTGCTGGAGGCGAAGCGATGAGGGCTGACGTTAAACCGCGCGGGAATGGCCGATATTGGCCGATATGGCTCGCGACCGGCGTCTTGATCCTGGCGGCGGCTTTGCGGCTGAGCCGGGCGGAGGACCTGGCGATGTGGCAGGACGAGATATGGGCCATGTGGTACACATTCGGCTCGGTAGGGCAGACCATTGCATGGACTCCGCCGGAATGGCCGCCGCTCTACTTTGTGATCCTGCGGATATGGACCGGGTTGGTGAGCCACAACGACGTTACCGCTCGATTCCTCTCCGGCCTGATGGGGATTCTGGGCGTGGCCTTCATTTACCGCGCGGCTTTGAGCCGATTCTCACGCTCTGCGGGCGTGATGGCGGCCCTGGCCCTGGCGGTTTCGCCCTACGCGATCTACTTCTCCACCGAGCCGAGGGGTTATGCGCTGCTTTTTATGCTGGGCGGTGCCATCGCGTGGCTACACTTCCGCTGGCTCGATAGGCCCACGCTAAAACGCTCGATCCCCTACTGGCTGGCCCAGACGGCGTTCATTTACACCAGCTACACCGCCGGGCTGGCGTTACCTTTCCTGGGGCTGCACGTCCTGGTGAGCGCGCCAAAGCGCCTGCTCAAATGGCTTGCCGTGGAAATCGCCGTCGGGATCGCGTTCCTGCCCTGGCTGCCCAGGTTCACCTCGATTTTAACTCGCAGAAGCGCGAATCTGGGCATAGCGGCGAACTCAAGTTGGGAGATGACACTACCCCAGTTTTTTGAGCGGCTGACCGGCCATCAAGAAATGCTCTACGGGCTGTTGGCATCGGCATCGATAGTGGGGTTGGTGAGCCTGGCGCGGGAGCGGAATGCGCGTACATATGCGTCACTGCCGGCGCTATGGGGCGTGGGAGCAATTGCCCTCGTATACCTGGCCGGGCCACGCCTGAACCTGTTCAACACACGGTACATTATCTTCGCGATCCCGGCTTTGGTACTGCTTTTCGGGATCGGACTCGGCGGGTTACCCAAAAGATGGCAATACATCGCGGGCGCGGTTTTGGCACTGACGGCTGTTTTACCCTTTCACCCGTTCGACTTCAGGCCCAGGTATAGCGATTTCAAACCGATCCGCGACCTGGTGCGTGCGATGGGCGAGATGTTCGAGCCTGGCGACGTATTGGTGGTAGACCCCTTATGCGGTTGCGGGACTCCTAAGGAATGGTGGTACTTCGAGCACATATACTTCCCAGGCGGCGAGATACCACGCGCGGAGGATGGGCATGAGGCCGGTCGCAGGGTATGGTACCTGGTAGATCAGCGGAGAATAGACCCCGACGTGGAAGCGAGCGTGACCGAAGGCCGGATTCCGATGCGATACTGGGGTCCGTGGTACTCGATAGTCACGCTTTACGCCGCGCCGCCGCTCTCGCCGGGCATACGATTCGGCGACTCGATCCGGTTCATGGGGCACGAAATGCTCTCACCCACCGTCTTACATCCCGGCGACGAGGTGAGGGTGAGACTCTGGTGGTCGGCGGACGACCCGCCGGAGCGTGAATACTCGGTTGGACTCTACATCTTTGCCGCGCGTGACGGGCGACTTCTGGCCCAAAACGACGGGCCACCTCGCGTAATGAGCGGGATCGGGCTTTCCGGCCAGGAAGAAGCCGGCCCGGAACACATGACACTCTGGGAGCCGGGTGCCATCTACTACGAGGAGAGGACAGTTCAGCTGCCCTGGCAGATCGGGAACGCGGAATTAGAGTTGAGGCTGGCGGTCTACCGGTGGGAAGACGGGAGCAGACTGGAGCCGGAACCGGGCGAATGGGCCATGCCTGATGACTCGGTCATGCTGGAGAGGCTTTGGGTGGAGGCATACTGAGCGCCGATGAGACGGTGGAAATCATTGCGTTACCTGCTGGCATCCGTAGTAGTGCTGGTAGCCTTCTGGCTGCGATTGCACGACCTATACCACGCGCCGCCCGGCCTCAGCTTTGACGAGATGGCAAACGGAGTGGACGCGCTCAGGTTTGCACAGGGATACGGGTTCCCGCTCTTTGACGATCCGAACCGCCCGGAGCCTTTGTACCGCATCTTCGCGGGGATCATGCTGGCCCTGGGCGGGTATACCACCTTCGTGCTCCGGATGACATCGGTTTTCTTCGGGGTTTTAGCGATTGCCGGGGCCTATCGGGCCACGCTGGAGGCAGTAAGAGTATCCAGGAGACAGGCCGCATTTGAGTACCCTGCCGCGCTCTTTGGGGCGTCCGTCCTGGCGGTGACGATAAGCCACATCGCGCTCAGCCGGGTGACCTACCGGGCGTTGCCTTTGCCGCTTTTCGCCTCGCTCTTTGCATTTTGCCTGTTCCGGGCGGCCAGAACGGGCAGGCAGGCCTACTTCGCGCTGGCCGGGCTATGGTTGGGCCTGGCCTGGGAAAGTTACACCGCCGGGATAGCACTGACCGCAATGGCAGTCCTCTTCGTAATGCATCAGCTCATCTTTGCCCCGCGCAGACTGTTGCGAGAGTGGCGCGGACTGTTGAGCATGGGGGCGGTATTCCTGGCGACGGCATCCCCGCTGATATATCGGATGCTCACGGCTCCCCACACGGTTATCGGGCACGCGAGCGAAGTCGCCGGGGCGCCAACGGTGCAGAACCTGTTCTACCGGTACAGCCGCACGTGGGGGATGCTCCACGCCGTGGGGGACGTGAACCCGCAATATAACGTCTGGTCCGATCCCCTGATCCCGGAATACTACCCCCTATTCCTGCTTGGCCTGGCGGTTTGCCTTTTGCGGATAAGACGGCTTTCGGCTGCGTGGTGCCTGGTATGGCCGTTGGTGGCGCTGACCCCGGTGGCGCTTTCCAACGAGATGCCGCACGGCCTGCGGGTGATCATGATCTTCGCGGCCTTCCCGCCGGTACTCGGATTTGCCGTGGACGGCCTGCTGATCGCTGTGCGATGGCTGGTGGCGGCGATCGGGCGTATCACGGGCGCACTGGGCAAGGCGGTAGCCCATGTGCGCCGGGGGGTGTTACCTGAGCAATGGCCATCATCCCAGGCGTTGAACCTGGCGCTATGCATGGTGGCCCTGGTGCCCCTGATACGGGCGCCGGGGATCGAGGAGCGGTACCTGGCATATTGGGATGCGGATTTCAAATGGCATGTCTACGGGCGTGATATGCGGCATTCCGACTGGTTCTTCAGGACTGCGCAGGTGGAGATCGCACACTTTATAAGCGGCCTGGATGAGCCGGTCTACCTGCCGATTGACGAATTAGACTGGCAGACCACCAGATTCCACCTGGCACCGGATTTCCCGCATGTGAGAGCTTTCGATGGTGAGGAGTTGCCGCCGGGATACGTAGTGATCCCATTTGACCTGGCGCGTGACGGGCTGATGGATGACGTGGCGCAGTACGTCCTGCTGGAGCCGGGCGGTGGGACTATGACATTGCTGCCGCCGGTGACAGAGGATAGCCTGGCGCGCATAAGGCAGACGTTGACGGCAGACGGTGAACCTTTCTACCGCGCCGACGGGAGCGAGCTACTGGGGGAATATTTCGAGCTTGCCAGGCCGGATCAGGTTTTCGAGCTATCGTACCCACCGCCGAACGAAGTTTACACCGACTTTGGGGGCGACATGGCCCTCATCGGCTGGAGCGGCCCTACCGACCTGGAATCCGGGCGAGACCTGACCTTCAGACTCTACTGGCGGGCATTGCGGGATATGGGACGTGATAGGTGGGTCTTTGCCCAACTCTGGGATCACGAAGGGAATAGGTGGGCCGGTGACGACGTGCAGGTGTGGAGATGGCTTTACCCGACGGGGATGTGGCGCCCTGGAGATGTGGTGGTCGATAGGCATGTGTTCGCGATGCCGGAGGATGCCCCATGGGGGGTCTACTACCTCGTGGTTGGGGTATACGAGGTAACGGGGGAGAGATTGCCCGCGCAGGACGAATCCGGCATACCCCTGGGGGAATACGTACCGGTGGCCGCTTTACGGATTCCGCAGCCGGAGCCACCCGATCCTGCGGATGCGTCACATGAGTTTGAGGGCCGCCTGGGCGATTCGGTGGCCCTGGCAGGCTTTGACGTGGAACCCGAAGAGGGGGGCCTGCTGACGGTGCGGCTTTACTGGCAGGCGTTGGAGCGGATGGCAGACTCGTATACCATCTTCCTGCACCTGCAGGATGCATCCGGTGAGCTGGTGGCGCAATCGGATACCCTGCCGTTTGGCGGGCGGTACCCCACGACGGTTTGGATGCCCGGCGAGACGGTGGCAACAGAGCACGTGCTCACCATCCCCGATTCCGCCACACCGCCGTTCACACTCTACGTGGGCATGTACCCGTGGCCGTCTATGGAGCGGCTGCCGGCGGCCCAGGATGGCGAGATCAGGCCGGATTCCCGTCTGGAGCTTATTACCTTTGGCTCCGGGTGATTTCCCTTATCTCCCTCACCGTTTCCTCACAATTTCCTCATATTCAGGGGGTAGAATCTATAGCGAACGATAGGATAATCCCATGCCGGATAGTCCGGCGGGATAATCAGATAGCAGGAGGTATGAGGAGATGAAAAACTGGAAGGTTTGGGCAGTGGTAGGGGCCATTGCATTGCTGATAGTAGTTCCGTTCGCGAGCCAGGCCCTGGCGGATGGATACGACCAGGGCATATGGGCCAACCTTTGGGACCTGCTGGTCAACGAGGTGGCAGAGGCAACCGGGCTGACCGTTGACGAGGTGAACCAGGCGTTAGAGCAGGGCCAGACCTTGAGAGAGATCGCCGAGGCGCATGGCGCCGACCCTGACGCGATAGTCGCGTCGGTAGTCGAGCGGGCAGGCGCGGTGATCGATCAGGCGGTCGAATCCGGGCTGATGGATGCGGATCAGGCGGAACTGGCCCGGACGATGCTGGAAAACCGCGTTGAGATGATGATGCTCATGCCGTGGAACGACGCCACGATCGGGCCGGGAGTGGGCATGTGGGACGAGGAAATGTGGGACGAGGCCTGGGCGGAGCGATTGGACGACATGCCGGAAGAAATGCGTGAAATGGCCCAGGAGATGGAAGAGATGATGGAGGAAATGATGGGCGATAGCTGGATGGGTGGCGGCTGGTGGATGCCATTCCGATGGCTGGGCAGAATGTGGCGTCCGTTCGGAGGATGCCAGGGCGGTGGCTGGTTCTCTCGCGGTCACAGTGGGGACAATTGGGGCCACGGCCCGTGGGGCCACCAGTAAAGTGAGCCTGCCTGGCGAACCTCAGGGCGTGCCTATCTGGCACGCCCTGATCTATTTTTACTGTATCTGCTCAATTGGATCATACTTTTATTACAATCACGTGGGATAATCAAAACAGCAAAGAGGGAGCCTTTTAT
Organism: Ardenticatenia bacterium; assembly: GCA_027069285.1. Taxonomy (GTDB): domain Bacteria; phylum Chloroflexota; class Anaerolineae; order Aggregatilineales; family JALXEW01; genus JALXEW01. The sequence goes on from JALXEW010000076.1 coordinate 17,378, forward strand.
CAGGCAAGACATTATATCCCAGGAGAAACGGAGGGACTGAGAAATGTCGAAGTGGTTAAAGGAACTACTGGTCGCCGGTTTGATCGTGGCAATCGTGGCAGGTTTTGGGGCAAGCGTTGCCCTGGCCGACGGGCCGGGTGAACTGGCACTATGGCGCATCGTGGTACTGGCGGTCGCCGATGCGACCGGATTAACCCCCGCGCAGGTGATAGAAGCCGCCAGCGCCGGACAAACGCTGGCCGAGATAGCCGAGGCCAACGGCGCGGATGTGAACGAGGTGGCAAATGTCGCCGTCCAGCAGGCAACCGACGCGATAGAACAAGCCGTGGCCAGCGGGGCCATAACGCAGGAGCAGGCCGACTTGATGTTGGCCGACCTGGAGGAAAGGGTTCACCAGGTGCTCAATGGCTCCATGCCCACAATGGCCGAGGCCGGACAAACGCTCCAGGAAACCGGGATGCAGATCGTCATCCAGGTAGTTGCCGTCGAGACCGGCCTGACCGAAGAGGAGATAATGGCCGCCCTGGAGGCCGGTGAGACATTACTGGAGATCATCGAGGAGACGGAGGCCGATGTAGAGGCCATCATCTCCGAGGCGATGGATGAACTGACCCAGATCGTGGAAGAAGCAGTGGCCTCTGGCGAGCTCGGCCAGGAGCAGGCGGACGCGATCCTTTCCGATTTGGAGGCCAGAATCGAGCGGGCTTTGGAATCCACATTGCCGGTGCAGCAGCAGGCCCATAACCAGACGAGGGAATGGGCGCGGCTGGCAGTGCAGCTGGCATCCGAAGCTACCGGCCTGAGCGAGGAACAGATCATGGTGGCGATGCAGAGCGGCCAATCGCTGGCGGAGATCATATCGGCCAACGGCGGCGACCCTGAAGCCGTGATGGCCCAGGTGCAGGAGCAAATCCGCCAGCAGATCGAGCAGGCCGTGGCCGAGGGCAGGCTCTCTCAGGAGCAGGCAGATGCCATATTGGCCCGGATGTCCGAGCGAATCCAGCAGGCCATGTATGGGGCGGTCGCGAGGGGTGATGGACTGCGTTCCTCGCTCATGCTGACCGGGTCGCACATTATGATGGAGGCGCTGACGGAGTTGACCGGTCAGTCCTGGAACCAGATAGCCGCCGAGCTTTGGGCCGGCAGGACACCGTTGCAGGTGGCGCAGGAGTACGGCGTAACCGAGGATGCGCTCATAAGCAGGGCCACGCAAATGGCATCGGATGCGCTGAATCAGGCAGTTGCCGATGGACTGCTGGCGCCGCAGATGTCCCAGATGATCTTGCAGCAGCTGACCGGCCAGCTGGATGCCCTTATGAGGCAGGGCACAATGCACATTGAGGGAATGCAAGTACCCGGTATGCCCGGCGGTGGTGCTCCCGGTATGCCCCCGATCCAGCCGCCGCAAGGCCCCGGTCAGGGCGGCGGGATGCCGGGTGGCGGTGGTGGTGGCGCCGGCATCGGCCCGGGCCACTAGCCCACAGCGGCAATAGTTAGCGAAAGCGTCGGCTCCCTTAAAAGCCCCCTGCAGGTCCCCCGGCCTGTGGGGGGCGCGACTTTACAATGAGTTTACAAACCCACAGCATTCCCATAGCACGTATAATGCAATATCGATATGGAGAACATTCAAAATGGGGAGCCGGATATGAAAAGCGAATCCCACAGGAGATATGTAGATTACGTTGTAGCGTTAGGGCTTTTCGTGGCCTCGTTAGCCGTATATAACGCCACGTTGACGCCCAGCTTGAGCTATAAGAGCGCGGACGGAAACGAATTGGCGACGATCCCGTACATCCTGGGCCTGGCCCACAGCACCGGCTATCCTCTGTACACCTGGCTGGGTAAGCTCTTTACCTTCATCCCGGTTGGCGATATAGCCCACAGGGTGAACCTGATGAGCGCGGTGATGGGGGCCGGCGGCGTAGCCTGGCTCTACATCGTGATCCTGAAGCTGATCGGCGCAAAGCCGGGACTCTGGGACAGATTGGCGGCGGCCTTCGCTGCCCTGTTCTTCGCCTTCTCGCTCACCTTCTGGTCACAGACGACGATCGCGGAGGTCTACGCGCCGAACGTGTTTATGATAGGGCTGACGCTTTGGCTTCTGCTGCGTTGGGCCGAACGTGAGCGTGCGGAGCTGGCGGAAAAACTCTCCGGCGGCGACGACAAACCGTGGTGGCGGAGGCCGCCATCCGGGGCCGGATTGGCGTGGTTTGGGGCATTTGCCCTGGCATTCGGGCTTTCGCTCGGAACCCATATGAGCAATTTAGGCTTCGCGCCGGCCTTCGCGTTGTTTGTGGCCCTGATCTCATGGAGATTTGCGTTCCATCCGATCAGCATCGCAGTCGGAGCTGCCGGATTCGCGTTGGGAGTGGCGCAATTCCTGTGGCTACCGTTCAAGGCCAACACCCTGAACGACGTGTTAATGCGCCGACACGCCCCATCGACGCTGAGGGAGATATATAATTACACGCTCGGCGCATTCCCACAGTTCAAATTCGCCTTCACACTTCCCCAAATACCGGATCGGATCGTGATCTACCTGGATTACGTGGTGAGGCAATTCGGCATAATCGGAATGGCAATCGGCCTGATAGGGATGGCGCTGATGATATTCCGCAGGCCGCGCCATTTCGCGCTCCTCTTCGGGATGTATATCGTACATGTGTGGTTCTTCATCCAGTACGGAGTCTTCGATCTGGATGTTTTCTTCATCCCGGCGCACTATATCTTCGCGGCATTCATAGGGTACGCGGTCTGGGCGGCGCTGGAGGGAGTTTGGGGCCTCCTGAGCAAGCGATCTGGCCTGACCGACCGGATGTTGCCGGTTGCCGCAGTGATCGCCACGGTGATCCTGGCGTTGCCGATCCTGGGCAACCTGATCGGTAACTGGGAGGCCAACGATTGCTCCCAGAGCACCGAGATCAACGACTTCTACGAAAACGTCTTCCGCATATTGCCGGAAGGGGCGGTTCTACTGGGTAACAGCGGAGTGTTCGGATACGATATGTTCTACTGGCGCCTGGTCTATAACGTTCGCCCGGATGTGCTGATGCCGCACCTATCGCCCGACGTCAGCCGCGAGGAGCTGGTCGGACGCGAGGTTTATTCGACGGTGCGCCTGGGGCCGGAAGGGGGCGGCTTCGGTCCCGGGAGATTGCCGGCTGGTCTGGTGGAGCGCTCGGACTGGTTGATCCCGGTGCTGCTGGGTAACGGTGGCAACGTCGGAGCGCGGGAGCTGATCCTGTGGCGGGTTTCGGATTCCCCACCGGAGCTGATCACATATCGCCCGGAGCCGCAGACCAAACTCGAAATCTCGGTGGACGGATTAACGCTGCTGGGCTACGACATCGAATCCGACACACTGCATCCGGGCGGGGTGGCGCATTTGAGGCTATATTGGCGACTGGACAATGGCGCCTCCGGCTGGGTATCGGTCTGGCTGGGCGGGCGATTGCTGGAGCAGCACGAGGTCGGCTTGTGGAACCTGGATAGGTACCGGCGGGAGTTCAATCCGGGGCCGGATGCCGTTATTGTAGAGGATTACCTGGTTGTGATCCCATCGACGGTCGAACCCGGGGAGGCCGAACTATCGGTTGCCATAGGTTCCCCGTTCGGGCGTCTACAGGTCGAGCCAGTTCCTATAGGTACCGTGACAATAGTCGAGGAGGGATGAGATGACGGACGCAGAAGGGAATCGGGAGAACAAGGGCGCTATGGATGTGCTGAGTGAGCGCCCAAAGTGGCTGATAGCACTCTGCCTGGGCGGATGGATCGCTGCGCTGCTGATCGCCACGTTCTCATGTGGCATCTACATAGGCCGATATGGGCTGAGCAGAGCGGGACTGGTCCTGGAAAGGCCGGCGGGCAACCGGCCACAGGGTATGCCTCCGCAGGGTGGTGGGCCTGCGCATCCGGGAGCGGCGCCAGGAGAAAGGCCGGCGTTAGTCGGGCGGGTGAGGGCAGTATCGGACGACAGGCTGGAATTGGCCACGCCGGATGGCGTCAGGCCGGTGACGCTCACCGATGACACTATAGTGCTGGGGCCGGATCGGGAACAGATAACAGTCGAGGATTTGCACGAGGATATGACGGTGGCGATCTTTGGCCGGATGCAGCAGCTGGGCGAGTTGATAGCCGAGAGAGTCGAAGTACTGCCGGCCCAGAACCAGCAACCCCCGCCTTAGCCTGGTGGGCACGCGGCTCACGGGATAGGGGGTGGGTGGAAATCCCGGCTGATGGTGTGTGCTTGTTGTCAGGTGTACTATCGGGGTTGCCAAACCGCGTGACTGCAGCGTATGATCTGGCAACAAGCGTTGAGGTGAGGCGACGCCGGGAGAGGTTGTGGCGATGACTTTGGATAAGGTGATCTTTCAGGAGCTGGTGAGCCGGATAAGAAGGCTTCTCCCAGGTTATTCGGATGCCGAGGCGTATGAGTTGGCCAATGCCATTATGATGGTCAATGATGACGTGAGGTGTGGGGAAATATCGGATGGCCTGGTGAGATCCCTTCGAGAGATGCCTTACCGGGGGCATGATAAAGGCAATCCCGACGTGAAACTGCACCCTGGACGGGACGACGAAGAGGATGTGCAATAGGGGATGTGAGAGGCATTTTTTGTGCCGCCGTTAGAGAAGGAATGGGATTGATTGGCGGTGATGGATAGAGAATAGTGAGCACGGGCAACAGGAAGTCCGAATTCGGATTCAAGGGAAGGGATGAGGAAACTCTCTTTAGAGTCCTCCGGGCGCTTTGGCCGGATGTGCTGCTCCCGGCCTGTCAAGGTCGGGGCGGGCGGATTCGAACCGCCGACCTCTACAACCCCATTGTAGCGCGCTAACCAAACTGCGCCACGCCCCGAAACCACCACCATTGTAACCGGCGCCCCGGCAATTGTCAAAACCAGGTGGGCGCACCGGGATACTTCCCCGCACAGAAGGCTTTCGGGTTTGACGTGGGCCGGGAGTCATCGTAAACTCCCCCTGCAAAGATACCGGAGGTAGGTGAATGGCTTTACGAGGTGTACTTTTCGACCTGGGGGGCACCCTGGTGCGTTACCATCCGCCGGACGGGGACTGGCGTGAGATGGAAGAGATTGGCGGGCTGGCGGTGCGGAAGGCATGGGCAGAGAGGGGCCACAAAGTGCCATCCGAGGAGATCGCGTCCCAGACCTTTTGGGAGCGGATGCGAAAACTGTGGTATGGCATTCCTGCAGGGGAGCAGGACGAGTCGGGGCATCGTGAGCATCTATCTTTGGAGCATCAACTTCGCGAATTAGGGCTTGAGTGGGGCCTCAACCTGACCGTGGATGATGTCAGGGCCGGGTTGAAAGCCTACGTAGATGCCGTGCAAGCGGTGGCCACCCCCATGCCCGGTGCGGTCGAGACCTTGGCCGAGCTGCGGGATCGGGGCATGAGACTGGGCGTGATCTCCAACACCATCTGGCCTGCCGAGCATCACTGGCACGATCTTGAAAGATTCGGCATGGTCAAATACCTTCAGGTAGCTCTATTTTCAGCCCAGGAACGTGCCTGGAAGCCCGGACGTGTTATATTTGAGCGCGCATTGCGGGCGTTGGGGTTAGAGCCGGCGGAGGTTATCTTCGTGGGTGACAGTCTGGTAGCCGACGTATACGGCGCACAGCGGGTAGGGATGCGCGGCGTATGGATCAAGCAGCCGTACATCGCGCGCGGGCTTAACATCGAGCCGGATGCCACGATTGAGCAGCTGCCAGAACTTGTGGAAGTAGTGAGGGAGTGGAGCAACGCCGGGTTTACCACCGACCCCACCGGGATCGGTGGAGAATAACGTAGGCCGGAGCTTGTGAGGGTAAGTTATGAGCGATAAGGACAAGAAAACCACGACTTCTTCCGGCGGCCCAAGTCGTCGTCGGGCGCTGGCGCGTGAGCAGAGGGAGAAAGCGCGTCGTCGCCAGCGGATCATAACGATCGCGGTAGTTGCCGTGGCAGCCATCGGTGTGGTTGGGTTGGCGATTGCGGCCAACCTCCCATCCGGGAGCGAGCCATCCTTCGTGGATACCAGCCACTACGACGGCATCCAGCAGGGATTCACGGATGACGGATTCCCGATACTGGGCGATCCCGATGCGCCGGTGATCATGGAAGAATTCTCCAACTTCAGCTGCCCGCACTGCAATCGCTTTCACGATACCGTCATCGGGCTGATAGACCCCTACATCAGGCCTGGGGCACTGGCGGTAGTCTTCATCCCGCTCACCGCGCCTGGGGCTGTGGCGTATGATGCGACCAGAGCGGCCCTCTGTGCCGGGCAACAGGGCAAATTTTGGCAGATGCACGACATGATATTTGGTGGGGCCACCGTATACGGTCGGAACGCCTTCGTGCCGGACATGCTATACGGGTGGGCCAGGTCCATAAGCGGTCTGGACTACAACGAATTCTCATCCTGCATGTCCGGATCGGCGGAAGTTGAGGCCACCATACAGCGTGCATCCGAAGAAGCCATCGCGCGCGGGGTTGGCGGGACGCCGGCCATATTCTTCAACGGTGCCCGCCCGGATTGTGGTCAGATGAGCGCGCAGAACCCCAACTGTGAGGGCAACCTGCCATACGACATGATAGTCGATAACATCGAGGCGCATCTGAGCGACGAGTGATGATGGGTGGGGACGGAATGTCCGGCCATCCGCTTCAGGCGGATGAGCCGGACTTTCACTTCCTGGTCTTGGCTCCGGGCCTGCAAGCGGCGTGGTTTTTTGTCGCGGCGCGCAGGTACTGGGAGCGATTCTTACCAATGGTGATCGACGACCTTGACCTGATCTCATATGTGCCACATGTG
>JALXEW010000077.1 GCA_027069285.1 Ardenticatenia bacterium
AAGCCGGCCTGGTGGGACGCGGTGGGGCGGCATTCCCCACCGGCCTCAAATGGCAATTCACCCGCAGCGCCCCAGGCGAACCCAAGTACGCCGTGGCAAACGCCGACGAAAGCGAACCCGGCACATTCAAAGACCGGGTGCTAATGGAAGCCGATCCGTTCGCCCTGCTGGAAGGGCTGACCATCTGTGGCTACGCCATCGGCGCACAACAAGGCTACATCTTCGTGCGCGGGGAGTACCCGGCAGCAGAAGCCCGGCTACGAGAGGCGATCAAAGCCGCCGAGGAGAACAACTACCTGGGGGAAAACATCCTCGATAGCGGATTCAACTTCTCGGTGGAAGTCAGGCGGGGCGCCGGGGCCTACATCTGCGGCGAGGAGACAGCCCTATTCGAGGCGATCGAGGGCAAACGCGGCCACCCACGCATCAAACCGCCCTACCCGACCACCAACGGCCTGTTCGACAAGCCGACCACCATCAACAACGTAGAAACACTCTGCACCGTGCCGCACATAGTAACCAACGGCGGCGAATGGTACCGACAATGGGGCACCCAGAAGAGCACCGGGACTAAGCTATTCGCAGTCAGCGGCCACGTGGCAAGGCCAGGCGTATACGAGCTACCGCTCGGCACCACACTGCGGAGCCTGATCGAGGAATACGCAGGCGGCGTAACCGGCGAACTGCAAGCGATCCTGATGGGCGGCGCAGCGGGCGCCTTTATGACACCGGATCAGCTGGATACCCCGCTCACATTCGAGGACCTGGCGGCGGCAGGGGCAGCACTTGGCTCCGGTGCCGTGATGGTCTTCAACAACACAGTTGACTTGCGCGACGTGCTCGCCAGGCTGGGCCGCTTCTTCGCACACGAAAGCTGCGGCAAATGCTACCCATGCCAGATCGGAACGCAACGCCAAAAGGAAATACTGGAACGCCTCGCCGCCGGGAACCCACTGCCCGGCGATAGACAACGCCTGCTCGACATCGGCGCCACAATGACAGAAGCATCACTCTGCGGCCTGGGCCTGACAGCAGCATCGGCAGTACTGAGCGCGATCCGAATATGGCCGGAGATGTTCCCGGAGTAAAAATGTCACAGGGAACCATCCCGACCGATTACTACCTCGTCGGAGACGACGGCAGATTCGATCGGATTGACGGGGAGGTCATAGAAGAAGTCTACTACAGCATACACGTGAACGTCCGACCGCTGGCAACCGTCATGATCACGCCGGTAGACCGGGAAGCCTTCGCGGTTGGATTCCTGGCAAATGAAGAGATCATAAACTCACCCGATGATCTACTGCTCATGCACCCCTGGCCGAACGGGGGCGGGGTTGACATCTGGGTGAACAAAACGGATTTCACACCCGCCCGCCAACTCATACTCACATCCGGATGCGGCGGCGGTGTGACCTTTAACATGCTATCGGAGCGCCAAAAACCCATAAACTCCGGCCTTCGGGCAGAGCCAAAGCAAATGTTGGCACTACTTTTGCAACTTTACGAGCAGGCCGAACTTTACAAACGCTCTCGCGGCGTCCACACATCCGGGCTGGGGCGCGATGGGGAGCTATACCTGGTGGCCGAGGACGTGGGCAGGCACAACACCCTGGACAAACTCGCGGGCAAAGCGCTCCTGAGCGGCATAGATACCCGCGACTCGATCCTGGTCACAACCGGCAGGATAAGCTCGGAAATGCTGAACAAGGCCAGACGCATGGGCGTGCCGATAGTCGGCAGCAGAACCTCGCCCACCAGCCTATCGGTACAGCTGGCGCGGGCCTGGAATATAACCGTGGTCGGATACATACGTAAACACGGACTTCGCGTCTACACGCACCCGTGGCGCCTGGGCCTGGGCGAACCGGCAAAGGCGACAAATTGAAGGAGAAAGCCATGTCGGATACCGTCGAAACCGTAAAAGTGACAATTGACGGCCAGGAACTAACAGTGCCAAAAGGCACCACCATCCTGGACGCCGCACACGAGGCAGGCATACACATCCCGACCATATGCTATCACCGGGCCACCACACCGGAAGGCATCTGCCGCATGTGCGTCGTCGAGATCGAAGGGTGGCGCCAACTGCAACCTGCCTGCAAAGCCCAATGCTCCGACGGAATGACCATCCACACACGGAGCGAGCGGGTAGACCGTGCCCGCAAAACCATACTGGAGCTGCTGGCATCCACCGTCGACCTGAGCGAGGCGCCGGAAATCCAGGCGATGATCTCCGAATACGGAGCGGACGTGAACCGATTCGCCGATGGCGAACGCCGCCAAAGGCCGTTCCTGGACGATAACCCGTTCTACGTTCGGGATTACGACAAATGCGTGCTATGCTGGCGCTGCATCCAGGTCTGCGCCGAAGACGCCCAATTCATATTTGCGCTGACCCTGAGCGGACGTGGCTTCGAAAGCCGGGTAACCACCTTCTACGACGAGCCGATGCCATGCACCACCTGCGTCTTCTGCGGCCAGTGCGTCGGCATATGCCCCACAAACGCCCTCAAACCCAAAGTCGAGTGGGCCGTAGAGCAAAACATGCCGCCGGAGAAAATCCGGGAAGTAACCAGCGCCCAAGCGCTACCCCCCCGTAAACGCACCGACCCAACCAGAGGAGGTTGCCGATGGAGCTAAGCGACGTTCTGGCGAAACTCTGGCCTGCCGGCGACACAATGGCAATGGTCTACGCCATCTGGCGCTACGTTATGCTGATTCTGGGACTGATCGTTCTATTCATGCAGCCAGAAGGCTCAACCTTCATCAACCTGCTGATGGCCGTCTTCGCCATACTCATATTCGCCGATTCGGTCGAACTCTTCGACATAATATTCAAAGGGCAAACCGCCGGCCTCTTCACCATGATCGGCAGGTCACTGACATTCGTGATCCCGACCTTTGTGGCCGGCTCCACAAAAAACAACAAAGCCAGAGCACCCGCCATTATTGCGGCAGTGCTGGCCGTGGTCTATACTTTCTGGCGATGGTATACGGAAATGATATAAACGTGGGTGCCGGAAAATGACCTGGCAGGAGCAGATGGAGTCCGTGGTAGCCGATCACCTATCCGGCGCCACGATCATATCCGTCAACACCGCACATACCCTGATAGCATTGGCCGAAGAAGAGTACTTCGCCACCCAGGAAGAACTATTCGAAGTACTCGTGCCGGTGGCCCAGGAAATACTCAGCGCCCAAAGCGGCATAGCCAGCCTGGTAACCCTATTCAACCAGGTCTTCTTTGCCGCAAATAGCGAAGCCGTGGGCGACGCCGCAGCCCAGGCAATGGCCAACGCAGCCCGAAACTTCCTGGAACGCTACGACGAAGCCCAGCAAGCGCTGATGCGCAGAGCCACCAGCCTGATCCCCGCCGGAGTACACGTACTGACCCACTCATCCAGCAACACCGTGGCCCAAACCCTGATACACGCCGCCAAAGTAGGACGTCCGCCAAGCGTCACCTGCCTTGAGGGGCGCCCGCTCCTGGAAGGGCGTGAGCAGGCCCTCAGACTACTGGAAGCCGGTCTCGAAGTCGAATTCATCATAGATAGCGCCATATGCTACGCCCTATCCGACATCGACCTGGTGTTGGTGGGAGCAGATACCCTTTGCGAAAGCGGAGTGATCAGCAAAATCGGCACCGCAGCCATCGCAACCTGCGCCCAGGCCCAGGGCATCCCATGCTACGTACTGGCGGATACCACCAAAATATGGCCATCATCACTGGGTATGCCCCCGCTGACCGAGCGAGACCCATCAGAAGTATGGGATGACGCCCCGGAAGGCCTGATCGTCCACAACCCGTACTTCGACCTCACACCGTGGACGGCCATAGCCGGCGTCGTCACCGAACTAAGCCTCCTCACAGCCGAAGAAATAAAAGCCGCCGGACGTGATAAACCCGTCCATCGGCTCCTGCAAAGCGTGATCGCAGACGTTCGTGCCATCGCATAATGTCGGAGATAAACATCCGCCGTCTGCATAAAGCCGACGAAATAGCCCCCATGGTGCCGCTCCAGGCCGCCATCTGGGACATGCCGGACGTGGAGCTGGTGCCCCTGCACATGCTGATCGGAGCAGTTCACGCCGGGGGACTGGTACTCGGCGCCTTCGACGGCGACCGCATGATCGGAATGAGCTACGCATTCCCCGCCCACGACGAAAACAAGCGCCCCTTCCTCTGGTCGCACATGACCGGCGTCCTGGCCGAATATCGGGATACCGGCCTGGGGGAACGCATCAAGTGGGCACAGCGGGAACACGCCCTTGCAATGGGCATAGACCGCATCTCATGGACGGTCGACCCGCTACAAGGCCGCAACGCCGCCCTGAACGTGGCAAAACTCGGCGCAGTATCCAAAACCTACATCGTAGACCTATACGCCGAAATGACCGACGGGATCAACGTGGGGCTGCCAAGCGACCGCCTGGTGATGGACTGGTGGATCACCTCGGAAAGAGTGGCAAAAAGACACGACAAAGGCCGCCACTCGCCCGACCTGGGGAAATTGCTATCGAGCGGCGCCGTACAAATCCTGGATTCCGCCGAACCGGAAAACATCCGTGAGCCGACAGGCCAAACCGTCCTGGTGGAAATCCCGGCGGACATCGGCGCGATCAAAGCCGCAGACCGTGACCTGGCCCTCAAGTGGCGTCTGAGCGTGCGTCGGGCACTGCAAAAAAGCTTCGCCAAAGGATACGCCATAACCGAATTCATCAGCACCCGAACCGATTCGGGACGACGCAACTTCTTCGTACTCACCACTGGCAGATTCGGGGCCAACGCAGTATAATCCCCGCCGCAACCGAAAAACAGAAGACGCGCTTCGCCGTAGAAAGCTGGCGTCCCCAGAAGGGGACTTAATCCTGCCCGCCGAGGTGAAGAAGGTCGCTGGTCATATCCAACTGCGGATACATCCGGCCTTCACGCCTGGCGTGGGGGCCGTTCTCATTTTCCGGGCGGAGCGGGTCACAAGCGGAAAGGAGGGATGAACGCTTGCCTATCTCCAGGAAACGCAAAGAACAACTGGTGGCCGAATACTCCGACTGGCTGGCAAAGAGCCAGGCGGTCATATTCCTCGGCTACCAGGGGCTGACCACCGGAGACCTGCAAGTACTGCGACGCATGGCAAGGGAAAAGGGCGGCAGATTTCGCGTGGTCAAAAACACACTCCTGCGCATCGCCCTGGAAAAAACCGGGATGCCGGTGCCGGCTGAGTACCTGGTTGGCACGGTGGCCCTGGGATTCGCCTTTGAAGACGCGCCGGGATTGGCAAAAGGACTCCTGGACTTTGCCAAAGAAAACGAGCTACTGGTGATCAAAGGCGGCCTCCTGGGCCAGAACATAATCTCCGCCGACGACGTGAAATCACTATCGGAGATGCCATCACTGGATACCATCCGAATGCAACTACTCGGCCTGCTGAACGCCCCGGCAACCCGCCTGGTGACCGTGCTCAACCGTCCGGCAGCCGACCTGGCCGGCGTACTCAACGCCGTGGTCGCCCAACTACCCAACGTGCTCAAAGCATATTCCGAAAAAGAACAAGCCGCGTGACATAAGGAGAATGAATCATGGCAGACCTTGAAAAACTGGCAGAAGAACTCGGCAACCTGACCGTGATCGAAGCCGCAGAACTGGTCAAAATGCTGGAAGAGAAGTGGGGCGTCAGCGCATCCGCACCGGTGGCAGCCATGCCGATCGCAGCCGGTGCCGCCCCTGCAGCAGCCGCAGCCGAGGCCGAAGAGGAAAAAACCGAATTTGACGTGATCCTCAAAGAAATCGGCCCCAAGAAAATCCAGGTCATCAAAGCCGTCCGCGCCCTCACCAGCCTGGGCCTGCGCGAGGCCAAAGACCTGGTGGATAGCGCCCCCAGCACCGTCCTGGAAGGCGTCAGCAAAGAAGTGGCCGAAGACGCCAAGAACAAACTGGAAGCCGAAGGCGCCGTCGTCGAGATCAAATAGCCAACCTCCACTGCCAGCCGAATAAACCCAAAACCGGCCCCGGATGCGGGGCCGGTGCTTTTAATCGAACCTATTCAAACACAAACGTGTTTCTCATGGCAGAGATGCATTGTGAGCCGGGGAACGCTTCCATAAACGGGAGGATGAAATGAAACCACGTAAACGGGATATGTATCGTTTTCCGTGGTCAATGAACGATAACCCAATAGGGTGGCTGGAGATCACAGATACCTGCAACATCTACTGCAAAGGCTGCTACCGTCAAAACCTGACCGGTCACCGCCCACTCGATGAAGTCAAAAAAGACGTGGACTTCTTCAAAGAGTGGCGTAAATGCGATAACATCTCCATAGCGGGCGGCGAGCCACTGATCTACCCGGACATACTCGACCTGGTGGCCTACATCCGCCAGCAAGGCATGAAACCTCTCATCCTGACCAACGGAGTCGCCCTGACGCCAGAACTCACACGCGAACTGAAAAAAGCCGGAGCGTTGGGCTTCACCTTCCACATAGATAGCTCCCAGCGCCGACCCGGACACTTTGGCAAAACCGAAGCCGAACTCTGCGAAGTCCGCCAATACTACGCCGAAATGGTGGCCGAGGTAGGCGGCATGTTCGCCAGCTTTGGCGCCACCATATACCACTCCAACCTGCACCAGATACCGGACATCGTGGCCTGGGCCAACAAAAACATAGACATAGTCCACGGACTGGTCTTCATAACCTACCGGGGCGTCCCGGAAGATGAGGCGATAGTCTACGCCGTAGGCGACACTCAGGTTGACGCACTTGACGACCTGAGCTACGCCAGCGCCAACCCGGATGAGATAGACATCAAATCAACCGACGTATACAGCGTGATCAAAGAGCAATACCCGCATTACGAAACCTGCGCCTACCTGGGCGGCTCAGTCTCGCACGAATCGATAAAATGGCTGATCGGAGTGCAGATCGGCGCCAAAGGCGGCCACATGTACGGCTCACTCGGCCCGAAAACGATGGAAATAGCCCAGGTAGCCTATCACCTGCTCAACGGCTCCTACTTCGCCTACACCCACAGCCACAAAATCGGCAAGAAACTATTCTTCATGGGCCTGTTCGACAAACACATACGCAAAGCCTTCAGGGCCTTTATGAGCGACCTGGTACGCCATCCCGGCAGGCTCTTCAGGCCGATATACGTGCAAAGCATCGGCATAGTCCAGGCACCGGACGTGTTGGAGGACGGGCGAGCAGACATGTGCGATAGCTGCCCGGACATGACCGTCTGGGACGGAAAACTGGTCAACTCCTGCCGCATGGACGAATTCCGCCTGTACGGCACCTTCATCACCGTGCAAAAAGGCGTCCAGCTCAAAAGCGCCCTCAAACCGCAAACCCCCCCCCCGCCCCCCCCCAACCC
>JALXEW010000078.1 GCA_027069285.1 Ardenticatenia bacterium
ACGGCTGCATCCCCCAGCTTCACCAGCGCCTCTGCCGCCTCCCAGCTCACGTCTTCGTCCCCCAGAGCGTGAATCAACGGCTCGACTGCCCGCGCATCTCCCATCTCCCCCAGCGCCTCAGCCGCCGCCCTGCGCACGTCTTCGTCTTCGTCCCCCAGAGCGTTGCTCAGCGGCTCGATAGCCCGCGTATCCCCCAGCTTCCCCAGCGCCTCTGCCGCCGCCTCGCGCACGTCTCCATCCGCATCCCCCAGAGCGTTGCTCAGCGGCCCGATGACATCGGCACCCCCGATGTCACGCAGGGACGCGATCACATCCCGTCTGAACGATCCTATCCAGTTCCGCTCCAGGCGCAGGGGCAATGCGATGATACGGCGCAACCGGTAAGGCATTACCAACAGGATGAGGTACCACAGCAAATCCCACAACAACAGTATCCATCTTCGCCTTGCCAGCCTTCCCATCTGCCCGATCACCCTCGCCCTTATGCCATCGTCCACCCCGGCGCCGGCGCCCAACATCCCGGCTGCGAGGCGCAGGTCGCGTGCGAGTTCCCATTCATATGGGCTGTGGGCCTTCAGCACGTGCTTTATCAGCGCATTTGCGTCCTCTCCGTCCAGCGCCCCGGCCATCGCCAAAAGCGGTTCACGCCATCGCGGGTGGTGCAGCCGTGCCGGTTTCCGAACGCCTTTCTGATGCCACTTTCGCCTGGTTTTCCGGTCGGCACGTTGCCAGGTGTTGATAAAGCGCCAGGTAGCCTTGCGGTCATGGCGCCAAAGCTCGGCCAATCGCATCCCTGCCGCGTATTCCTGCACGCCCAGGTGCCAGGTCCAGTACCGGTCTCCCACCTCGATCAGGACGCCTGCTTCCTGCCAGAAGTCCAACACATTGCCGGCCACCTCTCTGGGATTGCCGCCGTATTTGTTCTCCTCCAGGTACCTGCCGGCCCATAGCTCAAGGTCATCCAGCAGGGCGTCTCTGTCGCGGCTGTAGTTCCCGTCGCCGTCGAACATCCGCGAATGCAGGGCCAATCCCAGTGTGTAAAGCCCGTCCAGGAGCGGCTTGCGGGCCGTATCGCCCGAAAGCTCGCCAAAGCGGACGTTCTCCTCGCCGCCCAAACGCCTGCATCCCCATGCCCAGGCCAGCTTCTCCAGGTAGATTTTGTAGAGGCCGTGGCGGGAATCGGGCAGTTTTCCCTTCTCGGCGATCATCACCATGAAAGTCAGCATCAGCGGGTTTTCCGCCTCGCGCCTGATGCCCTCGGCTGCGCTCACCTGTTTCCAGACGGATGTGGCCATCTCATCGGGCCAATCGTCCGGCCTCTCATCGCCCATCTCGGCCAGGGCCAGTTTCCGTGCCAGGAACCATCGCCTGATGAAATCCCTGGCCTGATCCGGCTCCAGTGGGAGTAGCTCGAAATCCCGGAGTCCGCTCAGGGACGAGCCGACGCCGCCTTTGCGGGTGGTCACGATCATGAGGTGGTCGTTCTGGGAAGCCAGTTCCTTGATCTTGCTCGCCACCGATGGGTCGGGTGCCTCGTCCAGTGCATCCAACATCAAGAGCACCGCGCCGCGTTCGTCCAGAGCCTGATTCAGCGCCGCGCGTAGCCTCAGCCGCTTTCCTTTTTCCCAGATCGAGAAGGGGTCCGTATCCAGGATCTCGTCCAGTAATGCTTCCCGTGGGGCTGCCTCCCCTTCCCGTTCGGATTTCTGCTTTAGCCGGTCGGCGATCTCGGCCACCCTGACCAGGATGGGGATGGGTTTTTCGGGGTCGGAGGAGTAGATGTAAGCCATGTAGCGAAGCAGGGTGCTTTTTCCGGCGCCCGGCGCCCCCATGATCAGGATGCGGCGGTGTTCCCAGAGTGCTTCCTCAGGCGGGATCGGTTCCGGGCGGGTGTCCTCGGTAGCCATATCTCTCGGCGCAAATGGCATGAAGTCCGGGGCTTCCGGGCGGGTGCTGTACTCGCGCTTCTCGATGGCCTGGACGCGGATGTATATCCGTTCCAGGAGCATTTTCCCGCGCGGTATAAGCTCACCGATGCCCGGAAGCGGCGTTTCGCCAAAGTGCTCATGCAATTTCCGGCGGGATTCACGTAGCAACTCGGCCCGTTCCTGTGGGGTCAGGGTGGGCAGGGCCTTGTC
>JALXEW010000079.1 GCA_027069285.1 Ardenticatenia bacterium
CCGCATTACGCTCCCTCCAAAGGCTTCCAGAGAAGATCAAGGGCTTTTTCCACGACCCCGACATCCGTTACGCCATGCAGCAATGAGATTGTCGCTTTACTTTTGTCCTGCTTCAGATGGAACCGGAATTTTCCCTGTTTGGTTATAGTTGAAAACCAAGCATGGGAGTAGGAAATGGGAAAGCAACGTAAGTCATACTCGCCGGAGCAGAAGGTCGAGATCATCCGCAGGCACCTGCTCGACGGTGTTGCGGTCTCGGATCTGTGCGATGAGCATTGTGTCCATCCGACCCTGTACTACCGCTGGCAGAAGGAGTTCTTCGAGGGGGGTGCTGCGGCCTTCGCCAAGGAGTCGAAGCGCCAGCTCAACGCGCTGAAGAAGCGCCTGGCGGAGGCCCAAGAACAGCTCAGCCGCAAGAACGAGGTCCTGGCGGAGGTCATGGAGGAATACGTGCGCTGTAAAAAAAACGGTGGGGACCGCTGAGGGGGCGCTGGGTGAGCATGGAACTCCGAGACGAGGTGGTCGGTTTCGTGGAGGACTGGTCGGCGCGTACGGGCCTACCGGCGAAGCGGTTGTTACGCTGGGTCGGGCTCAGCACCGGGAAATACCACGCCTGGAAGAGGCGCCGTGGTACACCCGACGGTCACAACGGCGCCCAGCCGAGGCACTTCTGGCTGCTGGACTGGGAACGCGAGGCGATCCTCGATTTCGCCTTGGCGCACCCGTTGGAAGGGTACCGACGCCTGGCCTACAGGATGTTGGATGCCGACGTGGTGGCGGTGAGCCCGAGCAGCGTTTACCGGGTGCTCAAAGGCGCTGGCCTGCTTCAGCGCCAGCGCGGCGCCACGAGCACCAAGGGTACGGGCTTCAGGTCGCCGGATGGGCCGCACGAGCACTGGCACATCGACGTGTCCTACCTCAACATCGCCGGGACCTTCTACTACCTGTGCGCCGTGCTCGACGGCTTCAGCCGCTACATCGTGCACTGGGAGATCCGCGAGCAGATGCAGGAGCCGGACATCGAGATCATCCTGCACCGCGCCAGGGAACGTGTCCCTGAGGCCCGACCGCGGATCATCTCCGACAACGGGCCCCAGTTCATCGCCAAGGATCTCAAGGGGTTCATCCGCCTGATGGGCATGACCCACGTGCGTACCTCGCCGTTCTATCCGCAGAGCAACGGCAAACTGGAGCGGTGGCATCAGTCCCTCAAGCGCGAGTGCATCCGCCCCAAGAGCCCGGTCTCTCTGGAGGATGCCCGACGGCTGGTGGCCGACTACGTGGACGAGTACAACGACGTACGTCTGCACAGCGCCATCGCCTACATTACGCCCAGGGACAAGCTGCTTGGAAACGCCGAGGCGATCTTTGCGCGGCGCAAGGAAAAGCTTGCCGCGGCCGCCGCAATACGGGCTGCTGCCCAGGAGGCGCACCATGCCGCTGCGGCGTGAGTGGTACCTGCCCATCTTCGATGGGGGAGTGAGGCCACCCCTCATGGTGAACCCCTACCCTGGGGGGCAGGGCTATCAAGGAGGAGTCCCGAGCGAGCGAGGGAAGCTCCTTGATCGCCCTGACCCCCAGGGTAGACTCCTCACCAGGAGCGGTTGCCGGGGCCGGGATTCAGGCTCAACCGTGGGTTTGCAACCCACTAAAAACGACAGGGCAAAATTCCGATTTCAGCTGAACCAAGACACCTCCGCCTCGCGGTCCGCAGCAGCGGCGTTCCCGAGTGTGGCCGCGAGCATACGAACCAGCTGCTCCTCTGGAACTCCAGCAGCTCGCCTGACGACGTACTCGCTCACGTCGGCATCGACGCCAGCAGATTGGACTCGATCGATGACCTGCGTGATGGGATCCACGACATCCAGGCATTGGTCAGGTAGTCCGAAGAGCGACATGAGGTGGTCGAGGTGGGTGACCGCATAACCTCTCTCGCTGTGTGAAACCGTCAGCAGCTTCCCCGGCAGGTCGATCACGATGCCGTGGGCGTAGTGACCGGCGCGACCGGCACGGCCAGCGGCATTCAGTAGTTCGTGTACTGCCAGGGGCTGCATGCCGCCTTCATCCATATCACCGATCCATCGGTCGTCACCCGCGATCACCACGGCTTCCGCCGGGAGGTTTATCCCCTGCG
>JALXEW010000080.1 GCA_027069285.1 Ardenticatenia bacterium
CGCGCCGAGATGACGCGCGTCCTTGAGCAGATCGGCGTTGAGGTCAGATTCCATCACCATGAGGTGGGCGGCCCCGGCCAGAGTGAGATCGAGACTTCGATGACGGCCACAACTGTCCGCACGGGCGATGTGGTGATGCTGGTCAAATACGTTACCCGCATGGTAGCCCATGAGCATGGATATACCGCCACATATATGCCCAAGCCGCTCTATGGCGAGGCGGGCAACGGGATGCACTTCCACCAACATATATTTAAGAACGGCAAGAACGTGTTCTACTCACCCAACGGGTACGGCCATCTGAGCCAGAAGGCGCTGTTCTATATCGGCGGCCTGCTGAAGCACGCCCCTGCGGTGATGGCATTCACAAATCCGAGCACTAATTCGTACCGCAGGCTGGTACCCGGATTCGAAGCGCCGGTGAACGCCTTCTTCTCGCTGGGTAACCGGAGCGCAGCGGTGAGGATCCCCAAATACGCCACGGCGCCGGATACTGCCCGGATCGAGTTCCGCTCGCCGGACGCGACGTGTAACGTATATCTGGCGCTGGCAGCACAGCTGATGGCAGGTCTGGACGGAATCCTCAATCACATAGACCCTGAGCTTGAGGGCTTTGGCCCTATAGACGAAAACGTTTACGCCTGGACGCCTGAACGCCGCCGTACAATCAAGGCGTTGCCCTCGTCGCTGAAGGAGGCCCTGGAAGCACTTGAGGAAGATCACGATTTCCTGCTGGCAGGTGGGGTCTTCGACGAGGAGATGATCGCCGATTGGATCAGCCATAAGATGGCCGAGGAATACTATGAGATGCGCAACCGCCCGCATCCTTATGAGCTGGCGCTGTACTACGATGTGTGAGGATCACTGCGGCGGCGGGATCGGCTGTAGATAGCGCCTGGCAGACCATCCGGCCCGCGCGGAATTCTCCGGGTCTACTATGTACCACCATTCCTCGCCGCTGCCGTATTGTGGGCCGTCCATGACGATGAAAGTTTCCCCTTCTGCGGCGACGTAGTTGATGGCATAGTCGGTCCCCGGCCCCGCACGCATGGAAAGGCCCAGGCTCCCGGTGCCGACTACCTGCGCCCATCCACCAACGGTCATCTCGCCGGGCGGCAGGGTAGAGGTCGGTTCCGGGGTGGGCAACGCCACAGTCGGGGTAGGCGGCTCGGTCGGCAATATCTCCCCGGTCGGCGCCGGGCTGGGCGGCTCGGTGATGATTATGATCGTAGGGGTGCGGCCTGGGGCCGTATCGTGAATGCCGCCTGCGGCATATAGCGCCCCCCATATCCCGCAGGTGACCACTCCCACGCTCAAGATGAGTAGCAGCAAAGTCCACCAGGGGAAGTACAACCCGCTGGCGTGCGGCGGGGTTGGCTCCACTGCGGGCACCTCGGGTGACAATGGCGGCGGGACACGTGTTGCGAATCGCGGCGGCGGGGTCTGGACATCCCGGCGGCCAATCGGAGGCGGTACCCGTGTCACCTGCTGGCCACCTGGCAATCGGTAGCGCCTGGTGCTCATAGTCGGCTCGGTCGGTTGATCGTCGGTCGGGGGTACGTCATCCCGATCGGGAGGGTTGCCGCTCATGCCTCACACTCCGTGCTCTTTGGGATGTTATTGTACCCTCAAGGGCAGTACGGAGCGAGCGATGGCCTCCCGCAGGTCAACCCTCACCCACGGGAGGCCGGGAGCAGGTCTTAGCAAGGATCAGGCCCGGGAGGATAAGGCCTGTCCCGGCAAACGATCCACAGCCTGTTTGATCTGAGCCAGCACGCCGTTCAGGTCGGCCTGGTGAAGCACGAAGTCGATCTCATCAGTTTCTATGATGAGCACCGGGCATAATTTGAACCGTGAGATCCAGTCCTCGTAAAGTTCGTTCAGTTGCATCAGGTAGGCCACGGATATGTTACGCTCGAAGTCACGGCCACGCCTGGCGATGCGTGCGAGTAAAGTCGGCACCGAGGCACGAAGGTATATAAGCAGGTCGGGCGGCGGCAAGAATGCCGAGATCGCCTCGTAAAGCTCCCGGTACGACCGGTAATCCCTGTCATCGAAAAGGCCCTGCCTGTAAAGGTTGCGGGCAAATATCTCGGCATCCTCGTAAACGCTACGGTCCTGCACCACCGGCCCCGGCTGTTGAAGCAGCAGATAGTGATGTTTGAGGCGGCGCGAAAGGAAAAATATCTGCGAGTGGAAGCTCCACTTGCGCATATCCCGGTAAAAGTCCGCCAGGTACGGGTTATCGTCCACCGCCTCGAAGAACGGCTCCCATCCGAAGGCCTCGGCAAGTAATTTGGTCAGCGTGGACTTTCCCACGCCGATATTACCGGCAACGGCTATGAATAATTCGTTTCGGCTACCGGCCACTTGTTACCTCTTACGAGGAACGATTCCGCCTCAGAAAAGCCGGGATGTCCAGGTTATCGGTATCGTAAGTGCGTGCGGTGAAATCCCCCCGCGTGGTCTGCTGCGCCCTGCCGCTCTGAGTCTGGTGCGAATCGCGCACGGTGCCGGGCCTGGACAAAGCCCTCCGCGCCACACGGGATTGTTCGAAACCGGTGGCTATCACGGTGATCCTGATCTCGTCCCCCATGTTCTCGTCGATGACCGCGCCGAAGATCAGGTTGACCTCAGGGTGCGCGGTCTCTTTGATTATGGCTGCGGCCTCGTTGACCTCGTACAGGCTCAGATCAGGCCCGCCGGTGACGTTGAACAGGATGCCGCGCGCGCCGTCGATGGTCACATCCAGCAGGTTGCTGCTGATCGCCATTTCCGCTGCCTTGCGGGCACGCTCTTCACCGGATGCGTAGCCGACGGCCATCAGGGCGGCGCCGCCTTCGGACATGATCGTGCGCACATCGGCAAAGTCCAGGTTGATCAGGCCCGGAACTGTGATCAGCTCCGAGATACCCTGGATGCCCTGACGCAGCACGTCATCGGCCATGCGGAATGCCTCCCGCAGGGTGGCCCGCTTATCCACGATCTGCAGAAGCCGATCGTTGGGGATGACGATCAGGGTATCCACCTCGTTTTTGAGCATTTCGATGCCCTTCTCGGCGGCCTGGATGCGGCGTGCCCCCTCAAACGAGAATGGCTTGGTGACGACGCCGATGGTCAATGCGCCCAACTCCCTGGCGATCTGGGCGATTATGGGCGATGCGCCGGTGCCGGTTCCGCCGCCAAATCCGGCGGTGATAAAAACCATGTCGGAGCCACGCAGGACTTCGCGCAGCTCTTCAACGCTCTCCTCGGCGGCTTTGCGGCCCACCTCCGGGTTGCCCCCGGCGCCCAGGCCACGGGTCAGCTTCTCGCCGATCCGGACGCGGGTTTTGGCCTTTGATAGCAGCAACGCCTGGGCATCGGTATTGACGGCGACGAAATCAACGCCCGACAATCCCTCCTCGATCATGCGGTTGACCGCGTTGCCGCCACCGCCCCCGACCCCAACCACTTTGATCTGGGCAAAGTTTTCCCCGGTATACTCCGACATATCCTCCCTCCTTAACTCTTCGTGCTCCTGCGTATCCGGCAGCTCTTCCATGAAATCCTGTGGATCGCTCATGACGGTGCCTCCTTCAAATTATTCCTGCTCCTCCCCATCCGGCAGGAAGCGCCGGATGATGCTCCCAAGCGTTTTGCCTATGCTGAAGCGCCCGTTACGATGTGGATGTCTGGCCTCCTCCTCGCGGTCCATCCGCAGGCCCAGATGCAGCAGGCCGACCGTGGTCGAAAATGCCGGCCCACGGATCGAATCTGCCAATCCGGTGAGCTTTTCCGGCCTGGCCAGGCGAACCGGCATCCGCAATACATCCGAGGCCACCTCTCTGATGCCCGGCAGGGCACTTGTACCGCCGGTAAGGACGGCACCTGCCGGTAACAAGCCGTCGTATCCAGACCGTTTGACCTCTTGCAGGATCAGGCTGAATATCTCTTCGACACGTGCCTGGATGATGTAGGCCAGATCGGAGCGCATAACCCTGGTGGGGCGCTCCTCGCCGAAAGGCTGAACCATGAACGATTCGGACGGGTCTACGTTGCGCGGATAGGCGTGGCCGTACCGCACTTTGACCGATTCGGCCAGTGAAAGCGGGAGCCGCAATCCGTGGGCAACGTCGGCGGTTATATGGTTGCCGCCCACGCTGACCACAGCAGTATGCCAGACTGTATCCTCGATGAATATCGCCAGGTCCGAAGTCCCGCCGCCTATGTCGATGACCATCACGCCCATCTCGCGCTCCGGTGCGGTCAGCACCACCTCCCCGGCGGCAAGCGGGTTCAGGATGAAACGGTCAACGTAAACGCCCGCCGCCTCGATGCACTGTTCCAGGTTCCGTACCGATGAGATGGAAGCGGTGATTATATGCGTTTCGACCTCCAGCCGGAACCCGTGAAGCCCAATCGGATTCCTCACCCCCTCCTGTTCGTCAACGCTATAGGTGCGCGGGATGACGTGTAGCACCTCGCGGTTATGGGGTATGGCGATGGCCTGGGCGGCTTCCAGTGCACGATCCAGATCGGCCTGGGTGATGCCTCTTGTGCCGCCAACCCCTACCACGCCACGGCTGTTTATCGAGGAAACATGGCCACCTGCCACGCTCACATATGCACGACCGATCTCGTAGCCAGAGGTGCGCTCCGCCTTACGCACCGAGGCGGTGATCGCCGCCGTGGCCTCCTGCACGTCGCTGATCATGCCTTTTCGGATGCCGCGAGCGGGTTCGACCCCGACCCCGACCACGTGCAGGGAATCGCCGCGCACCTCGCCTACCAGCGTGGCGATTTTGGTTGTGCCAACGTCAATCCCTACGACCAGATCGAGTCCGCTCACTTCAGCCCTTAATCCCAAAGTTTATAATACGGAGCATCGAGGTTGCCTACGTCAATGTACTCCGGTTGGATACCACGCGCTAATAAACTATCTACCAACGCAAGATATACCTGCAGTTTACGAGGCATATCCGCTCCGGTTCCAAAGTAGACCCGCCAGCCGCGCCCATCCTGATAACTCAGCCCACGATCCGGATCGTAAAAGAGCAGGTCTATATTCGGGTAGAGGGTGTGCAATTGCAACGCCCCGTTTACCACATCCGGCGGGATGGTATCCCCCGCGTGCAACTCCTCCTGTTGCGGGGTCTCGACCGCCACACGTAGCAGTTCCGGCATATCCCGCCGAAGTGGCATCACGTTCCCGTTCACATCCACCCACCACCATCGGGTGCCTTGCTGCCATATCAAGGCCGGTTCCCGCTCCTGCACCCTTATGATCAGCCTGGCAGGCCAGGTCACCATCACCTCGGCGGAGGCTATGCTCGGATCCGCAGCGACGGCCTGTGCCACCTCATACGGATCGACCCAGAAGATGTGCAGGTTAGCCGCCCCGCTGAGCGCGTACACCTCCTCCGGGCTTATATAGCGTAGTCCGCCGACCTCGGCCCTGGCGACGTAAAACATCGAGTTATCCAATAGCATGTAGAGCGCCAGGAGTGCCACGATCAGGATCGCACCGCTGAGCCATCTCCACCCGAATGCGAACCGGACGCGCACCCGACTTCGCGGCGCGTTCAACTTTATGGCGGCCACGGATACCGCCGAATCGTACCGGTGCGTGGCCTGGGCACGCCTCTCGCGGAGTCGTTCCCTCCTGGCCCGCCTTCGAGCCTTTCGCCTCTCGCGTAGCTTCCTGGATGCGATCCAGCCCGTCATCTCCCCCTACCGCAAGACTCGCCTATTCCTCATATGAGGTCTGCGTCCTGGACTTTTCGTCGTAACGCTCAAGCGCCAGCTCTATCAACCGGTCTATCAGCTCCGGATACGGTATGCCGGTAGCCTCCCAGAGTTTAGGGTACATGCTTATCCTGGTAAATCCGGGTATGGTATTGATCTCGTTGACGTAGAGTTTCCCCGTATCCCTATCCAGGAGGAAGTCACATCGGGCCAGGCCCGCGCAATCAATCGCCCGGTAGGCTGCCACGGCCATCTCCCGTGCCGATTCGGCCAATTCATCCGAGATCGGCGCCGGGATAAGCAACTCGGAGCTATCGTCGAGATATTTGGCCTTGTATGAGTAAAATTCATCACCTGGCACGATCTCGCCCGGAATCGAGGCGATGGGGGCATCGTTGCCAAGCACGCTGACCTCGATCTCGCGGGCATTTATGCCCTTCTCCACCAGCAACCGCCGGTCGTATCTGGCAGCCGCATCCAATCCGGCGGCCAATTCCCGGCGGGTGCGGACTTTGCTTATGCCCACGCTGGAACCCAGGTTCGCCGGCTTGGTGAACATCGGGTAATCCAAATCCGCCTCGATGCGGTCGAGGACGGCATCCCGATCCGCCTCCCACTCGCTCCGCAGCACCAACCGGTGCGGCAGAACCGGCAATCCGTGCGCGATCATGACAGCCTTGAACACTGCCTTATCCATGCCAACTGCCGAGCCGACCACTCCCGCACCCACATACGGTATCCCGGCCAACTCCAGCAGCCCCTGGATCGTGCCGTCCTCACCGTACGGCCCGTGCAAAACCGGGAATATCACGTCCAACTCCGCCATCCGCCGCAGGATGAATTCGCCATTGTGTCCGTCAACACGCATCAGCGCCGGGTCGGTCGGATCGGGCAAGATCGCGACATCGTGAACCTCCCCGCCGGCCTCACCCTCATCCAGCAACGCCATCGCCCCGGCTCCGGCGATCCAATGCCCGTCCTGGGTGATGCCGATCGGCACGATCTCGTAGCGTTCCGGGTCCATCGCCCGCATCACAGACGCAGCCGACCAGAGCGAGACTTGATGTTCGCCCGATCTGCCGCCGAATATGACCCCTACCCGCAACTTCCGACCATCCATCCCTACCACTCCCCGACCAGTTCGATCTCCGGCTCGAGCCGGATTCCGAATTCGGCGAAAACCCTTTCCCGGACAAGTTCCATCAGCGCCGCGTAATCGGATGCGGTGGCGCCATCGGAGCTTATGAAGAAATTGGCGTGTAGCCGCGATACCCTCACGCCGCCCACGGAATATCCCTTCAGCCCGGCGGCCTCTATCAGGCGACCGGCGTAATCGCCGGGAGGGTTCTTGAAAACCGATCCGAGCGACGGGCCACCGGGCTGGGTCGCCTTGCGCCTCCGTATGAACTCATCTGCCCGCCCAGCCAGCTCTCCCGGATTGCCGCTCCCAAGCCACAATGTCAAGCTCAGCAGGACGTATGGCCGCCGTGAGCCTTTCAGGGCGCTACGCCTGTAGCCATATTCCATGCGGCTCGCCGGCCATTCGGATTCGCCATCCGGCTCCAGTACGGTGACGCTTCGCACGACCCTTGCCATTTCCCCAC
>JALXEW010000081.1 GCA_027069285.1 Ardenticatenia bacterium
CAGGAACTCCATTATAGCCTCAAGGAGCGGGATCGCACCGATGTCTGCGGTGGCTGCCGTCATAAAGACCGGCACTATAGCGCGGTTGACCACCGCCGCCTTCAGCCCCTGCCTGACCTCCTCATCGGTCAACTCCTCATCGTTAAAATACTTCTCCAGCAGGGCCTCATCATTCTCGGCGGCGATCTCCATGAGCTGGAATCTGGCCTCGTCGGCGGTTTCCTTCAAATCGGGTGGGATGTCTTCCACCTGATCGCCCTTTCCCAGCCGCGCCTTCATAGCGATCAGGTCCACCACGCCCTTAAACTCCTGCTGGGCACCGATCTGCAGCTGGAACGGGACGAATTTGACATCCGGGAACGCAGACCGCAGATTTTCCATGGCGGCCTCGAACCTGGCATTTTCCCGGTCCATCTTGCTCAGCACCACGAAGCGGGGCAGGTTATAGTCGTCCGCATAGCCCCACGCCAGCTCGGTTCCGACCTCGACCCCGGCGACCGCGTCCACCAGCACCAGCGCCGCGTCGGATACGCGCACCGCGCCGATGACCTCGCCGGCGAAGTCGGTATACCCCGGCGTATCCAGTACATTGATCTTATGTTCCCGGAACTCCACCGGGATCACCGACGTACTGATCGAGAGGCCGCGTGATTTTTCCTCCTCGTCGTAGTCCGATACGGTAGTACCGTCCTGAACATTGCCGAGCCTGGTTATGGCCCCGGTATCGAACAGCATGGCCTCGGCCAGCGAAGTTTTACCGGAGCCCTGATGTCCGATCAAAGCGACATTTCTCAATTTATCTGTTGCATATTCCTTCATGTAGCAGTGCCTCCGCCTTCGGCCTCCATGAGGCCCCGTCGTCCGCGATCTGGGTTTACACAAAAGAGAGAGCGCCTCGTATGACGGGGCACTCCCCCGCGTTCTCATTCAATGCAGAGCAGATTTTAGTTAACCCAGGCGGCTTTGTCAAAGCGTTATGCCCAGAGGTGGAAACGCCGGCCTCGATTGGGTACAATCGGCATCGTCATTGCAAGGAAGGTGGATTGTAGAGGTGGTATAGTGTCCCATAACGTCGCAATTGCCGGCCAGGTGACCGGTTTGAAAACGCGCTTTTTGATTGGCGGCGGCGTGATCCTGGTAGCGGTGGCCGCATTGATACTTTCCGGCACCCTCATGCACGCGCAGTACTTCCTGACCGTTGAAGAACTCCTTTCCCGTCCGGAGCTGATAGGTCGTAACGTGCGGATTTCCGGTGCCGTTGTGGGCGACACCATCGAATTCAGCGACGACCCGCTCGAATTCCGTTTTGAGATCGCCCACGTGCCGGATTCCGGGGATGAGATCGCCACAGTTGGCGGATTGGCCGAGGCGTTACACCTCGCCGTGAGCGATCCCGATAACCCGCGTCTACTGGTAGTGGTACGCGATCAGCCGATGCCTGACCTGCTCCAGGACGAGGCGCAGGTCATCTTGGAAGG
Organism: Ardenticatenia bacterium; assembly: GCA_027069285.1. Taxonomy (GTDB): domain Bacteria; phylum Chloroflexota; class Anaerolineae; order Aggregatilineales; family JALXEW01; genus JALXEW01. The sequence continues at coordinate 1,479 of JALXEW010000081.1, forward strand.
CCATCTGGCCGAGGACGGCATATTTTACGCCGACACCATTTTACTCAAATGCCCAACCCGCTACGCCGAAGAACTACCGGGTCAGGTGGAGTGATTCGGAGGGGAAAACCGTGCTTGCCGAGATCGGGATCGTAACCGAGACCCTGGCCCTGCTGGCCGCCGTATACGCCGTAGTAGCCGCCCTTTGGAGCGTTCAAAAGCGCGAGCGCCGCTGGCTGCATAGTGCCCGTAACGCCGTTGCCGTGAGCTGGCTCATGATCACCGCTGCCCTGCTGGCCCTGCTCATCGAACTGATCAACGCCGACTTCAGCCTGCTCTACGTTTACAACACCACCGACCGCGCCTCTGACCTAGCCCTGCGGATCACTGCCCTTTGGGGCGGTCAGGCCGGGTCGCTCCTCTTCTGGTCATGGATAATGGGCGCATTTGCCCTGGCCGCCGTGCTGAGCAACTGGGATACCGATCGGAGATTCATGCCCTACGTGATTGCCGTCACGATAGGCACGCTGGCATTCTTCCTCTCGCTGACGGTATTCTTCGAGAACCCATTTGATCGCTTCTGGCAAGACCCATCGGGCAACGTCATAGTGAGCGCGCTACAGCCGCCGAACACATGGCCGTTGGCCCAGCGGGACGGCCTGGGCATGAACCCACTCCTGCGGCATCCCGGAATGCTGATACACCCACCGACCCTATACCTGGGGTACGTGGGACTGGTGATCCCATTTGCATTCGCGGTAGCCGCGCTTGCCACAGGCGATCTCAGCCCCAGGTGGATACGTGCCACCAAGACCTGGGCCTTGATCGCCTGGCTATTCCTGAGCCTGGGGTTACTCCTGGGAATGCGTTGGGCCTATGACGTACTGGGGTGGGGTGGCTACTGGGGATGGGATCCGGTCGAAAACTCCGCGCTCCTGCCCTGGCTGACCGGGACTGCCTTCCTGCATTCCGTGCTTATCCAGGAAAAGCGCGGGATGCTCAAAAAGTGGAACATGGTACTGATCATCATCACCTACCTGCTGGTGGTATTGGGCACATTTTCCACTCGCAGTGGGATCGTCTCATCGGTGCACTCATTTGCCGAATCGCCCATCGGCGGGCCGATGTTGGTCTTCCTGGCCGTCAGCGTCGGGATCGCATTATGGTTACTTTTCCGCCGTTGGGATTCCCTTCGCAGCGAGGCCGAACTGGATTCGGTCTTCTCTCGCGAGGCCTTCTTCATAATCAACAACATGCTCTTCGCCGGCCTGACCATAGCCACATTCTGGGGCACCTATGCCCCGATATTCTCCGAACTCCTCACCGGCGAAAAGATCACCATGGGGCCGCCTTACTTCGAAAGCGTGAACGGCCCACTTTTCGGTGTCCTATTCCTGCTGATGGGATTAGCGCCACTGCTGGCCTGGCGCCGCACGTCCACACGCCATCTGATCCGGGCGTTAGCCATTCCCACAGTCCTGGCCCTGGCGCTGGTAGTCGTGATCTTCATCTCCGGAACCCGCCATCCGGTGGCGCTGCTGGGATTCGGAGTGGTGGGCTTTGCCGGATTCTCGACCCTGGCCGAATACTGGAAAGGCGCCGTCGCCAGGCATCGCTCACGCGGCGAGCCATACCTGTTAGGCCTGCTCAACCTCTTCAAACGCAACCGGCATCGCTACGGCGGCTACCTGATACACCTGGGCATCGTGATCATAGCCTTTGGCATAATAGGCTCCTCGATCTTCCAGGAAGAGACCCAGCAACGCCTGGCAGCCGGCGAGAGCCTGGTCATTGATGGGTACGAAATGGTCTTTGAGGGCCTGGATCAGGGCATGGCGCCGGATGGGAGCAAATACGTAGTACAGGCGCGAGTTTCCGTCTACCAAAACGGCCAGCTGGTCGCCAGGCTGAACCCCAGACGGGACATCTTCATCAACCCCCACGGCGCCCAAGACCTCACCTCGCCATCCGTCTATAGCACCGTGGGTGGCGATTTCTACGTCATCCTCGTCTCCTGGGAGGAGATCGGTGACGAAGGAACCACCTTCAAAGTCTACCTCAACCCGCTTGTGGGTTGGATATGGTGGGGTGGCGTCATACTTGTGATCGGCACCCTCATCGCCGTCTGGCCCGATAGGCGCGAATCCCGCATCAGGAGTCGGGCGCTCGCGACCGGCTTGGCCGGCTCCTCGGAGGTGGCATAATGCGTAAGACATACCTGGCGGCGGCCCTTATCGCGCTCATCTCAACGATCACAGGCATCGCAGTAGGGATAGCCGGTGCCCAGGATGGTGGCGATCGAACCGTCACCGACGACGACGTTAACCGCGTAGCGCGTCAGCTATATTGCCCGATCTGCGAAAACGTCCCACTTGACGTTTGTGGCACGCGCGCGTGCATAGATGCCCGCAACGAAATCCGCCAGATGCTGGAAGATGGCATGAGCGACGAGGAGATCATCGCCGTCTTCGTCGAGCGATGGGGGGAGCGGGCCGTTGCCACCCCTCGTGACCCCACACTCTCATTCCTGGTCTGGGCCTTACCGCTGACCGCCATAGTGATCGCCGTCGCCTTACTGGTCTGGCAGCTATATAGCTGGTCGGAACGCAGAACTCGCCCTGCGCAACAGGCACCGGCCATACAGCCGGGAACCGATGACAAATACCGGCAGCGCCTGGAGCGTGAGATCAGGGAGCGATCATGAGCGAAGAACCCGCAAAGAAAAGCAGAATCCCGATAGGACTGGTCCTCCTGGCCGTCCTGATCGTCGCCGTACTGGCGGTGATGGCGTGGCGGCTCAGTATCGTATCCCAGGGGCGGCCCACCAGTGGCCCGGCTCCGGATTTCTCGATGACTGTATTCGATGACATCGAGGGCATGGAATACGCCGGTGAGACGATCACATTGAGCCAGTTTCGCGGTCAGATCGTGATACTCAACTTCTGGGCCTCCTGGTGTGACCCATGTCGTGACGAGGCCGAGGCGCTGGAGAACATCTGGCGCCTCTACCGTGATCAAGGCCTCATCGTCATCGGAGTCGATCATGCCGCCGACGGTGGCCCTGCGGCCAGGGAGTACATGCTCGAATTCGGCATCAGCTACCCCAACGGCCTGGATATGGGGTCGAAGATCGGCGACCTCTATCACATCACCGGCGTCCCGGAGACCTTTGTGATAGATCGGGATGGCAACATAGTCGAGGTCTTCGTCAGACCGTTTCGGGAATCGGAAATGCTGGATATTTTAGAGCGGCTGGGAGTGGAATGACATGAGCCTCACGGCCTTAATAATCGGGATCGGGCTGCTACTTGCCTCGGCCTACATAATCGCCGAACCCCTGAGCGCGCGCAGCAGGCGCGACCGGGACATTGGAAAACCATCGGAGCGGGAGCAATTAGAGATCGAGCGGGACATAATATACGACGCTATTCGTGAACTGGATTTCGATCACCAGACCGGCAAAATAGACGACGAAGACTACAGATTACAGCGAGAGCGTTGGGTTGAGCGTGGGATAGCCGTCTTGAAAGCATTGGACGCGCTGGAAGGCAAAGCCCCGCCCCTGACCGAAGAAGAAACCGACGCGCTGATCGAAGCAGCAGTTGCCGCCAGGAGACGTGCCGGCTCAACCTGAACCTTTGGCGCCCAAAAGGAGAGTCATCGCAAATGCATAACAGGAGAACCATCGCCTTCTTGATCCTTTTGGCCTTCCTGGCCTTACCCCTTGTGCATGGGCGGGGCGTCGCAGCCCAAAGCGGCAGGCCATCGGCCATACGCGGAGCCGAGATATACGCCGAGCACTGCGCCGACTGTCACGGCCCGGCGGGCATGGGTGACGGGGAATTTGCACTTTCCGGCGGGCTTAGCCCGACCCGGCTTGCCGATCCGGAATTTGCCCGCACGAACTCGCCCATCAACATATTCGAGACCATATCCCAGGGGCATCTCGACCTCCGAATGCCTCCGTGGGGAGACCTGTTGGAAGAGGACGAGATATGGGACGTGACCTACCACATCCTGAGCATGGGCGAACAGGACGGCGAATTTGAAGCCGGCGCCGGGATATTCGCCGAAAACTGCGCCGAATGTCACGGTGAAGCGGGCGTCGCAGAGGGAATGCCCGATTTTTCGGATTCGGCGACACTGGCCGGACATGACCGGGAATGGGCCTTCGGAGTCATCTCCCAGGGCAGTGACGAAATGCCGGCGTTTGGAGAGGAACTGGACGAGGATGAGATATGGGCAGTGACGGCCTACCTCTTTGGCCTGGGCTACGAGCGCGGCGGAACCCCGGAGCCGACCCCCACTCCCGAACCGACCGAGACCCCCGCCGCCGGTCAAGAAGCCGAGACCCACACGATCACCATACGCGGGAACGTGACCAACGGGACATCCGGCGGCGAGGTGCCGGATGACCTCCAGATCGAACTTTACATCTTCCGGCGCGATGGCTCGTTGGCCGATAAATTGGACGTGAGCGCGGACGAGAACGGCGCCTACGAATTCACCGACGTGCCGGTCGTGGAAGATGGCTTCTTCTTCACCGCCACCAGCTATAAAGACATCAGCTTCGCCAGCGCCTTTATGAGATTCCAGCCCGGCCTCGAAACCCAGGAAGTCCCACTCCTCATATACGAGCCTACAGATGACCCATCGGTGATCTCGATCCAGAGCACCCAAATTGACCTGCAATTCGGCGAAGGCGTGATGACCGTAGGCCAGGTAATGCAATTCGTAAACTCCAGCGACCGGGTTTACACCACCGATAGAACCGTCGAAGTGGAGACCGGCGATGGCATACGTCACGTCTCGCTGGAGATACCGTTGCCACCCGGCGCCTTTGGCGTGGCCTTCCAGGCTGGCACAGGGTCTCTGGGTGTGCGCTACCACTTCCAGGATGGGGCGGTGCTGGACACCATGGCCGTCCGACCGGGCACAGTTCACGAGATCGCCTTCTCGTACATGCTGCCGTACGAAAACGGCGCCGTCATCGAATGGGAACTCCCATACGACGCCGATAACATCCACCTATTCCTGCCCCATGTCGGCGTCACACTAACCGGCGAGCAATTCCGCGAAGTTGGGAACATGGAAAACGCCCCGTATACCACCTACATGGCCGGCCCGATTGATGCAGGCTCGGTACTGCACTTCGAGCTGAGCGGCACCCCTCGCGTTGGTGGCCGGGAACCTGCCCCTATGGGTGGATTTTCCGGAGCAGTGATCGGCGTCATAGTAGCCGTGGCCGTCATCGCCATCACACTGATATTCATGCTCCTGACCGGTAGGGGGCGTTCGGCTGGGGAGACCCCTACGGGGGAAGAGGAACCCCCTGAATCCGGCGCCGAAACCGTGGATAAGCGTGACGAACTCGTCCGGGCCATAGCCGAACTCGATGACGAATTCGAGCGTGGTGAGATACCGGAAAGCGAATACCGCGTCAGGCGCAAAGAACTCAAAGACGAGCTATCCCGATTGATGCGCGGCGAGCAGTGATCGAGGTACGCGGCCTGGTAAAATCATTTGGCCTCAGGCCCGTGCTACGCGGACTTGATCTGGACGTGGAGCCGGGCGAATTCCTCCTGCTAATGGGGCCTAACGGCTCCGGCAAGACCACCTTATTGCGGGTACTGGCAGGCCTGAGCAAGCCGACAGCCGGCTTGGTTAAGATCGCCGGGTATACGCTGCCGGCGCAGGCACATGCAGTGAGGGCGCGGCTTGGCGTAGTACTGCACCACCCCCTGCTTTACGGCGAACTGACCGCCCGCGAGAACCTCCTGCTCTATGCCCGGCTCTACAGCCTGGGGGACTACGCCGACAGGATCGAGCGGATGCTGGATCGAGTTGGCCTGCTCAGGCGGGCGGATGACCTGGTTCGCACCTTCTCGCGTGGGATGCAGCAACGGCTTGCCATAGCTCGCTCCCTGCTTCACGGCCCAGACCTGTTATTGATGGACGAGCCTTACACCGGTCTGGATCACGACGCTGCCCGCATCCTGGACGACATACTGGATTCCGAAAAAGCTGCTGGCCACACCATCCTCATGGTCACCCACGATCCGGCGCACCTGGACGACCGGGTAGACCGCGTAGCCGTGCTTTCCAGAGGGCGGGTGCGCCTGATGACCGGCGCCGATGCAGCTCGGCAGAGAGCCGTAGATGAATGAACAGGCGACATGGCAGCGGCATCTGCGACTGCGCCTATCGGACGAGTGGGAACGGGCGCTGAGATGGGGCACAGGGGCCTCATTCCTGCACAGACTGGCACTATCAGCCTGGATGTCGGGCGTCTGGCTTCTGGTGGGGAGCACCTTCCCATTCCCACCGGACGCGCATACCGCGCCCGGAGCGGCAGTCCCCCCACTTGACACCGCAGCCGAGCAAGTGATATTCGGAGTTTGGCGCAGGTGGGATGCCGTGCACTACCTGCTCCTGGCTTCCCGGTGGTATACCGCCGAAGACCCCTGTCCCACCGTATTTGGGCCGCTGACGCCATTAGGATTCCGGCTATTTGATACATTTATCCCCGGCCCGCTTGACCTGGCGGCAATGGCGTTTGAAACAACGTGCTTCGCACTGGCCATGACCCTACTCTATCGCCTTTGCGCGGTGTACTACGGAGACGAGGGATTGGGCAAATGGTCGGTCGCGGTCACCACATTGCTGCCGCTTTCCTACTTCTTCCAGGCGCCCATGTCCGAATCCGTTTACCTGGCGGCGGCTTTAGGAGCCGTATATTGTGGCGCCACCGGGCGGTGGGTGGGATTTTCACTTCTCACCATCCTGGCCACATTCGCCAGGGGGCAGGGCGTGATCCTCATTCTGGTTGGCATAGTGATGCTGGTGAGGATTCGCGGTGGATGGCGGGGCAGCGGGCCGGTGGTGGCAGCCTGGAATATCATCAGAAGTGGATGGCCTTTGGCATTCGCACCTTTGGGATTCGCAGTACTGATACTCTTCCGCCGGGTGGCCGGATTGCCGCCTTTGGACACAGTATACAGGGAATGCTCCTACGTATTCGTGGTAAACCCGGTTGAAGGCCTGCTCATAAATCTGCGATGGGCCGCTTTGAACCCTATCGATGCCATACGTGATCCGGATACACTGGCCCTACTTGGCTCCGGGCTGGCATTCCCGATCCTGATCGCGTGGAAGCCGCATAGGAGGCCGGCCATGCTCGGATACACACTTGGCCACCTGGCAGTTTTCGTTTCCAAGATCAACTGGGAATACGGCACCCAGACCGTTTTACACACCCAGAGCCTTGCAAGATACACGCTGGTACTATTCCCGGTGACGATCATGGTAGCGGACATCGTCAGGCGTCTGGGGCGATTCCCCAGGCTGCTGGCGTTCGGATGCTCAGCGGCGGGACTTTTGAGCTTTAGCGCGATGTACGCGCTGGGAGGAGGTATACCGTAGTGAGGGCTTTCCTCGGTGCCATCGGTGCCATTGCCGGAAAAGACCTGCGGGCTGAACTGCGCGCCAAAGAAACGATCAGCGCCATGCTACTTTTCGCCGTCCTGGCGACCCTGATCTTCAGCTTTGCCCTGGAGCTGGATCGGGCCGCGCGGGAGACCGCAGTTTCCGGTGTCCTATGGGTCACCCTGGTCTTCGCGGGGATGCTGGGTCTCAATCGCTCCATAGGCCAGGAAAAGGACAGGGGATCATTCGACGGGCTGCTCCTGGCCCCAATCGAAAGGAGCGCGATCTACTTTGGCAAAATGCTCGCCAATCTGGCGCTCATGCTGATCGTCGGCCTTGTTATGATCCCGCTTTTCACCGTACTTTTCAGCTTCGTGTTATTCAAACCGGCCCTTGTGGGGGTGATGATACTGGGGATAATAGGCTTCGCTGCGGTTGGTACCCTGCTGGCCTCCATGACAGTTCACACCCGTGCCCGCGAGATGATGTTGCCGATCCTGTTGCTACCGGTCGCGCTACCGGTGGTGATGGCATCCGTTCGCGCCACGACCGACATCCTGGCCGACCAACCGCCGGACATGTGGATCATGTGGCCGCAGATGCTACTGGCCTATGACGTGATATTCCTGGCCATCGCCTACATGTTATTTGACTACGTAGTCGAAGAATAGACCCCTGGCCTATCGAAATCCGAAGTCATATCCAATCCTGGGAACGGCCTATGGCGTTCGGCGAGGATTATAGCCTTAATCGCCTCCACCGTCTCATCCAGGCGGCCTTCCTCGTTGAAAACGATATAGTCATACGTCCCGGCTTCCTTCACTTGTTGACGGGCGGTCGTGAGCCTGGCCCGCAACTCATCCTCATCCGATCCCTCCTGGCCGGCCCGATGGCGTATACGCTCGATCAGCACATCCGGCGGTGCCGTGATGAAGACCGAAAAGCACCTTTTGGGATACCTTTCGATCAAAAAACGTCGTCCGTTTGGGTCCACCTCTGCCAGCACCACATGCTTACCCGGCGGCACATTCTCGATCAGGTCTGCCGGCATCCCATAAAGCGTCCCGGTTCCGTAGACCTCGGTATGCTCCATGATCTCGCCGGAGCGCACCTTTTCCCAGAACTCCTCCTCACTCACAAACCGATACTGTCCCTTTTCGATCTCACCGGGCCTGGGCTTGCGAGTGGTATACGTGCTGGCGCGGTGCAGGAACGGCACCTCGGCCAGCAATCGCTCCGTTATAGTTCCCTTGCCGACTCCCGAAGGCCCCACCAATATGAGCAGCCTGATGGGGATTTTCCCCCACTGTCTCAGCGCCAACTTCTCAGGTCCGGTGTACCACGTCATATTTCCCCCCTGGTCGCGGCGGAAGTGACAAATTCCCACGGTGCGGGTAGTATAAACACGCCCGTACCGGCTGACAACAAAGTATGGGTACTGAAATTAGGAGGCTACTTCCATGAAAGTCATCATCCCAATGGCCGGCTTTGGTAAGAGACTTCGCCCCCACACATACTCACGTCCCAAGCCCCTGATCCCGGTAGCAGGCAAACCCTTGCTGGGGCACATCATGGATCAGTTCGCCGACGTTGATGTTGACGAATTCGTCTTCATAGTTGGCTACCTGGGCGATCAAGTCGAAAAATACGTGAGTGAGAACTACGACGTGCAGGCCAGCTTTGTCGAGCAACGGGAGCTGCTTGGTCAGGCTCACGCGCTTTGGCTTGCCCGTGAGCATTTGAGCGGCCCGGTTGTGATCCTCTTCGTTGACACCGTATGCGATGCCGACCTATCCAGACTGGATCGCGCCGACGCCGATGCCATCGCCTTCGTCAAAGAAGTAGATGACCCACGGCGGTTTGGCGTGGTAGTGCTGGATGACGATGGCTATGTGACCCGCTTCATCGAAAAGCCCGACACTATGGAAAACAAACTCGCCGTGATAGGCTTCTACTATCTTAAAGAAGCCGCCCAACTGGTCGAACCGATCAAAGAACTGCTTGACCGTCAGATACGCACCAAAGGCGAGTACTACCTGGCCGACGCCTTCCAGCTTATGATAGAAAGCGGCGCCAGGTTCCGAACCGAGCGTGTGAGACTTTGGCTGGATTGCGGCAAGCCGGAGACCGTACTGGAGACCAACCGTGCCCTCCTGGAGCGGGGAGCCGATAACAGCGAACAGGCCCATCGGGACGGAGTGGTGATCGTGCCGCCGGTCTACATCGCGCCGGATGCCTATGTCAGCCGCTCCGTGATCGGGCCGTACGTCAGCATTGGCAGCAAAGCCGTCGTGGAAAACAGCATCGTCCGCGACTCGATAATTGACGAGCGGACGCAAGTGACCGATTCCTTCCTGGAATCGTCACTCATCGGCAGAGAAGCGGTGATACGCGGCAAGCGGGGACGCCTGAACGTGGGCGATAACAGCGTAATCGCCTGAGACGACGTGGCGGGCAATCACATTACCTGTCGGGGCCGCGTCCGCTTGCTGCCACAGCGCGGTACACATCCAGAGTTTTGCGGGCGGTGCGTTCCCACGTGAACATAGCCGCCCGCCTCAAACCATCTGCGATCAGGCGAGCTCGCAGAGTCAGATCGGTCAGGATAGCCTCCAGGCCGTATGCAATTGCCGTCTCATCTCGCGGATCGACCGGATAAGCTGCCCCGCCGGCCACCTCGGCCAGACTGGATACATTCGAGCACAGCACCGGCACCCCGCAGGCCATTGCCTCCAGTAATGGCAACCCGAATCCCTCGCCCAGCGATACCAGAGCCAGAGCATCTGCAGCCGAGTAGAGCGCGGGCAAGTCCTCATCCGGCAGATAGCCCTGCCACATCACACGCCCCCCTCGGTCATAGTCGCGCAGATAGGCCAATATCTCCTCGGTGGCCGAGCCTGCCCTGCCGACCATCACCAGGTGGTGTGGCAACCCTGTCCTCTCGATCATGCTCAGGAATGCCCGGATCAGGCGCAGGTGATTCTTCCGCGCGTGCAGCGTTCCCACAGTGAGGACGAATCGCTCCGGCAGCCCGTAGGCCTCTCGCACCCGCCGTATCTCTGGGCCACTTACCGGGCGGTATTTAGACCGATCCACACCTTCCAGCGTGACGGTGATCGACTCTGGCGGTATGGATAGATGACGTTCCAGGCTCTCCCTCGTCGTCTCGGATACGGCGATCAGCGCTGCAGCTCGCCTGGCCGCGTCGATCATATCGTCCAGATAGCGGCGTTCATGTCTTGTCACATCGCCTGGCAACTCCAACGGCATCAGGTCGTGGAAAGTCACCACCGCCGGGACCGGGCAAAATCGTGCCATATGCGGATCGGGGAAGTGGAACACATCCAGCCGATCCATCGCCATCAAAGCGCCCATCGTAAATCGCCACCATCCCCTTGAGAACGGCACATACCTGAATCGCACTCCCCTCAGCTTCCCCAACAAAGGGTGTGCCTCCACCTTTGGCTTTAATCCCCATCGCCCCACGTAAAGATAAAGCTCGATCCCGGCCTCTTCGGAGAGCCTTGCCAACCGGCCCAACAGCCCGGAGAGATACCTTTGAAGGCCGGTGGGAGGCTTGGCTGCCACCAGGCCCCCCACCAGCAAACCCACCTTCAGTCGGCTTTCAGTGACGCCCGTCACCGCTTACCGCCAGCGATCCCAACGGTGTGCCTTCAACTTCTCGACCAGGTCTGGCGGCAGGCCCTTACCGTCGCCCACCGACATATTAGCCTCCACGTGCTTGCGGCGGCGCATACCGGGTATCACCGTGCTGACCGCCGGATGGCTCAGGCAGAATCGGAGTGCCATCTCCGGCAACGTCATTCCCTCTGGCAGCAACTCCTGCAATTTCTGGACGCGCTCCCAGGTCTCGCGCTTCACCTCTGGAGTGAAATACGAATGGCGCCAATCCCCCTCGGGGAAAGTGGTATCGGGCGTGATCTTACCCGTCAGGCCGCCCTCATCCAGCGGCACGCGGGCGATCACCCCGATATTCAGCTCCTGACAGACCGGGAAAAGCTCATCCTCCGGAGCCTGCTCGAAAATGTTATAGACCACCTGGAACGCATCGATCAGCCCGGTGCGGGCTGCCTTGATGGCATTTTCCGGCTCGCCACGATTGATACTGATCCCGAACGCCCCGATCATACCCTGGGCTTTGAGGTCAGAGACTGCCCGTTGCCACTCCTCCTGGTCTGCCCACTCGTCGTTCCATACGTGGAACTGCATCAAGTCCACCTTATCCAGGCCCAGGTTCTCCAGGCTTTTCTCCGTGCACTCGAATATGTAGTCGTAAGGGAAAACTTCCGAGAGAGGCGTTCCCTTTCGAGCGGGCCATTCCATGTTCTTGGGTGGTATTTTGCTCGCCACGTAGATCCGCTCGGAACGGCTTCTCACGACCTCGCCCACCAACTTCTCGCTGTGGCCGTTGCCGTAGACCAGGGCCGTATCTATGAAATTGCAGCCCAGGTCAATGGCGAGGTTCAGGGCGGCGCGGGATTCCTCGTCATCGGTATCCACCCACATCCCGCCGCCTATCCCCCAGGCCCCAAAGCCCACCTCGCTGACTTCGAATCCGGCCTTGCCTAACTTCCGGTAGTTCATGTTACCCTCCGTCATGTCGATCAAGTACGCACGGTGGCCCGGAATATGAACTCATAGCCCAACAGCCCCGGTAACAGCAGAGGCATGGCCTTTATTCCGAGCCTGCGTCCTATACGCTCGATCAAGTTTTGTATCGCGCTACCTGCTATCTCGATGTCCTTAACGACCAGGCCGCAGTTTTCTATCATAGAAATAGCGCTCTGCATAGTATAGAAGTGCAAATGCGTTCTATCCATCACGCCGTAGTCCTGATACTCAAACCTGCCGCGTAACAGGTTCAGCCTTACAGACCAGTGCGCAACGTTTGGGAGGGAGATCACGGCCACCCCGCTGTCGCTCAGGAAACCCACCAACTTCTCCAGCGTCCTCTCCGGTCTGACCAGGTGCTCCAATACGGCGGCCAACAGCAATACGTCGTACTCCCCTCGCACCGCGCCCAATACATCTGGGTCCTCTATGTTCCCGATCACCACCCTGGTACATCTGGCGATGGCCACAGATGCCGCCTGCGGGTTTATTTCCACGCCGGTGACCTGGCACCCCTTTTCACTTTCCAGGTACGCCGATAGGTACCCGGTTGAGCAGCCCACCTCCAGTACCCGTGATCCTGGGGGCACCATATTAACTATACGCCAGTGGGCATCTGCCGGGTTTCCCCTGGAGGGGTCAAAGACGCCATCCAGGTCATAGAATGCCTTTCGTGTCATAACATCACGGCCTCAACCGGACATATCCGTGGGAGCTAGAAAGTCAGGGGTCGGAAATCCCATGTCCCGCTCCTGTAGAAAAGTATATACGCTCCGCCTGCCGCCTGCGAATGGATCATCACCCCGTGCTCGAAAGGCTGCACCTGTCCCGGTGCCCCGGCCTCTGGAGCGGTGGCCCATCCCAGAAGCTCGCGTACCTCGGCATTCTCCCGCCAGAGCTTACCGAAGCCCAATATCGGCTCGAACAACCCCGTGGGGGGTGTCTCCCCGCCGCTGAACGGGTCTACCGACGGGTCGAAGTGATCGTCGAAGGCCTGATATGACCCATCCGGTAGGAGCACAAAGATCGTCTGGCGGAGTTCCTCGCCGGGGGGCGCGTACATAGAGACCCATAGCATCCAGCCGTTCTCAAACGGCTCGAAAGAAGTCTGCACGTCGAACGGGCCAACAGATGGGAACCCATTAAACTGTACCGGACATCCCAACTCCATTGCCAGATCCGGATCGGCAACATAAATAGCCCCGATGAAATCGCCTGGGACAGAATCGCAAAAAGGCACTGCCTGGGGCGTCCCGGCGGATGCCGATGTCAGCGCGCTCAAGACCGGGCACTCCGACGCCCACGCCGGCACAGAGCAGGCGAGCGTGGCCATAGATAGGCCTATCAGAGCCACGGAAACGAGCCTGATCCTCATATCCTACCTCCGAAAAGTGATGAGAGATTCGAACGGCATATCAGAGTGGTGCCGTCGTCACCTGGGAACCCCACTTCCTTCGAAGAATCGCCTGTAGCGCCGATAACCTATCCGCTCATAAATCTTGACAGCCGGCTTATTTGCCCTGGCGACGTTGAGCACCACCGTTCTCAGCCCCATATCCAGCAGCTCCTTAGTCACGGCGGACGTGACCGCAGTGCCATATCCCTTACCTCGGTGCTCCGGCAACGTATACACATTGCCGACCGCGCCCACCCCTTCATCCATTGCCAGGATATGGGTTCCGGCGGCGGATACCAGCCTGTGATGTTCGAATATCCCGTAATATATCCCGTTTTCTAGCATAGATGGCGAGAAAAAATACTCCTCCTTCGAATCGTCCCTGCCGGAATAGAAACGCTTGAGAGCCGTCGAGTACTCCCAGCCCAGTCGCTGTGCCATGCGTGTCCCTCGCGGCTTAAACCTGGCGCGATCCATTGACATGCGCCACATAGAGACCACATTGCGCATAGCATAAAATCGACCGAGCGTATCCTTTGCATCTTCCTGGAACGCCAGATATGCCTCCCCCTCGCGGAGTATTCGCCCCATCATAGTCGGTATGCCATCGGGGTTGCCCAGGAAGAGCACCACCGGCTTATCGAAGCCGAAATACATCACCGCCATACTCCTCAACTCGCCGTTCAGCTCGGCCCCTATAAACTCCGAGTCATCCCAGTAAGGCTCCTGCAGGTCGCCCAGGGCGTAAGCATTGAAAACCCTATCCCCCTCCAGGAAGGAGCGTATCCTCTCCTTGTTATTTATGGGAAAAGCTCGCCATCCCATAATCACCCCCGATTAAGGCGACAGATCAAAAATCCGCAACTCCGGGCCATCGCCCGGTCGCTCTATCACCGCGACAAGCTCACCGGGCGCGGTTTCCGGCACATAGTTCCCTCTTTCCAGTACCGCGAATGTGCCATCCCTGCGATTTCGCTCCATAAGCGACGTCAAAGCACCACATCCTGGCCGTTGGGATTGATCTTGGGGCAGGATACCTCGATCCTGTCGCCCGTCACGAGCCTCAACCCCTGGCAATTGGAAAGCAGCCCGAAAACCTCTCGTGCACCGTATGCCTGCAATACATGCGATGCCTCCGGCGCATAAAAGCGACAGGCGGGTGTTCTTCATCCCCTGACAAACCTGGGCACAAGGCACCCCATGATTGTGTTATTTAGCTTTGCTGTAGTCATTGTCTCTATCCATGATCTTTTAACTAACAACACCGGTGATTAATATCATTATCAATATCGTACTACAGGTAATGCTTCTTCGAAGCGCTATTTCTGAAGAAGAAAGGGATACATACAGCACGTTTTGAAATTCTGCATCTCGATCGAATTCTGAATTTGGGTTTTCGACACTATCCAAAAACCTTTCTGGCGAGTTGAACCTATCGATTGCTTTGCCCATAGCACGATTTGCTTCACTGTTTGCGTGCGCACTGGTTACTTTGGTTATGAGCATGATCCAAAATGCAACACTGAGGACCATCCAGGGAATTTGGTGTTCAGTCGGAACAACTAAGGCAACCAACTTTGTGATCCAGTATCCAGCCGTGGTTAGTATTGAGCCTTCAACTGCCATCCACGCCATATAGGCAGACGTTATTGTTTCAAGTAGTGAGGAAATAAAATCTTCACCGAATCCAGAAATCAGCCAATCGTATCCAGTTTTACGAGCTTCTTTAGGCTCAGTTGCAGATTCATCGTCTTGCTCATATGGTTCTGTAGTTGAAGACAAGGCATGATAATAGTATGCCTTGTTTAGAGCTATAACGACATTCGTCAGCAACCAAGAAACCACTGTGTAGACACTGGCTTGTTGCACGAACAGCGATGCCCATTCTAAGATCTGGCTGGCCATGTATATTTTCCTTACGGCGATTGGCTCAGCAACTCGTCCAGCACCCCATCATCATCGAAATATTCGCGATAGCGGGCGACGAACTCCTGTGGAGTGTACGAGTGGCCTTGTGGGGCCTCCTGTTCCAGCACATATGTGGCGCAAAGTGCCCCCACCCGTCCGGTCACGTCCCACGGCCAGCCGCGTGCCATCCCCTTGAGCACACCGGCGCGGAATGCGTCCCCCACACCGGTTGGGTCGGCGATCCGTTTTGGTGGCACCGTGGGAATGCGGTACTCATCCCCATCGGCGTAGATCACCGCGCCCTGCTCGCCGAGCGTGACGATCAGCACCTTGACCCGCTTGAGAATATCATCGCGTTTCCAACCGGTCTTCTCCTGGGTCAGCTCGAACTCGTACTCGTTGACCACCAGCGTATGGGCGTGTTCTATCCCGTGGCGCAAAAAGTCCGCGTCCAGGCGGATCACCTGCTGCGAGGGGTCGAACATAAACGGCACCCCGGCCTCGGCGCATTCATTGGCGTAATTCGTCATCGCCTGGGGATCGTTTGGGGAGATGACCACCATATCGGGCATCTTCCCGACCGTTTCCCGGATGGAATGATCCTTCGCGTAAGCCATTGCGCCGGTATAAAAAGAAGCGATCTGATTATTATCCAGGTCGGTTGTGGCGAAGAAACTGGCCGTGAACACATCATCCACCTGGATCACGGCTGAAGTATCCACGCCATGCGATTCCAGCCACTCCCGGTACTGGTCGAAATCGCGACCTGCCGTTGCCATCACCTTTGGGTGCTCGCCGAGCAGCGCCAGGTTATAAGCTATATTAGCGGCCACCCCGCCCCAATTACGCTTCAGCGAGTCCACCAGAAAGCTCAGGCTCACCTTATCCAGCATATTCGGCAGGAGATATTCCTTGAACCTGCCGGGGAACTTCATAAGATAATCGTAAGCTATTGAGCCGGTGATCAATATCTCCACCGGACGGCCCTCCTGAGATTCGGTTGAAAGCTTCGCAGACAAAGTTATTGTAGCATCGGAATCGGCGTGCGGCCATACCCCCTCACCCGTCGTACCGCCTTCGCAGAAAAGTGGCCTGGGGTCGAAAACTTGTTCGGGCCATGCTGATGGTATAGTATACCCCTGAGCGCCTTACCCCTGCGGAGGATCTCGTGATCGTGGAAATGCCATCGTTCTGGCCCCTATTGGGGGCCGGGGCGATTGGGAGTGTAGTCGGCTGGTATCTGGTATATAGCCGTCATGCCCGACATCGTGTTGGGTGGTTATCGGCGCTATTGGGAGTGGCGACTGCGGTTATTTTGGGCGTTGCCGTCGCGCTATTCATGGCGCCGAATCCCGGCATGATAGCTTATGCGGTTGGGTTACTTCTGGGTGGCCTGGGTGGCGCTTACTTTGTGGATATGGCGCGTCGTTATGCCAAACGGAGGGGCATAGATGAACGAGAACCTTGAACTTATCGGCCAATTCCTCAATAGCGTGATCTCACTGGCCGGCGCGGCAGGATTCGGATACGTGATAGGCTGGTTCACCTACATGATCAACCGGTACCGCACCGGCGACGTCAGCTTTGCCGATCTCACCACACTTGTGGGCATCCTGGGGGGTGGCGTGATCCTCTCGCTATTCCCTGCCGGCACTGCCCTTTTCGGCGCCTACGGCATCGGTTTAGCCTTTGGCTTCTTCAGCTACTTTAACACCTTGCGGGCGATGGTCAACGCATCCGAGTACTTTGGCGTCGAGTGGTTCCTGGATGGGCGTCGCAAACTACCGCCTGAGGGCTGGTACATCCCTGAGGGCTACCGTGAAACCGTTGCCTCGATGGGAAGTGGGGAAGAGACCCCAACTGTGCGGAGTAGAACCCCGCGTGGGGGTGGTGGGGATGAATTGCCGGATCGGGCATAAGACGCAAAATCGCGGATTTGGTATGGAGGGGATATGGAAGAACTCATAGCACGTCTTAACGAAATGAAAAAGGCCGTTGACCACCTGATGGTGCGTCTTTGACATACCGGCACGGGAGTCTGAAATCGAGCGCCTGGAAAAGAAAGCAGCGGCGCCGGGCTTTTGGGACGATCCGGAGACCGCGCAGCAGACCATGCAGCAGCTTGCCAGGCTCCGGGACGAAGTAGGGCAATGGCGGGACGTCAAATCCGCCATCGAAGACGCCCTTGAACTGATCGCCACCGGCGACGAGTCACTGGAGGCCGAACTTGCCGCCGAAGTTGAAAGCTTGAGCCGACGGGTCAGGCAGATGGAGACCCGTGCGTTATTTTCCGGCAAGTACGATCGTGAAAACGCCATCATGGCCCTACACGCGGGTGCCGGTGGCACCGATGCCCAGGATTGGGCCGAGATGCTGCTGCGCATGTACCTGCGCTGGGCCGAGCGTCACCGCTTCAAGACCGAGATAGTGGATAAAATGCCCGGCGAGGAGGCCGGCATCAAAAGCGCCACCATATCGATCATGGGCGAATACGCCTACGGCTACCTGCTTTCCGAGCGCGGAGTGCACCGTTTAGTGCGGCTAAGCCCATTTGACGCTGCCAAGCGCAGGCACACGTCATTCTGCCTGGTCGAAGTATGGCCGGACGTACAGGGTGAGATCGAGATCGATCTGCGCGACGAAGACCTCAAAATCGAAACCTTCAGGGCGGCTGGGGCCGGTGGTCAGCACGTGCAGAAGAACGCCACCGCCGTGCGGATCACGCACATCCCGACCGGGATCGTCGTCAGCTGCCAGAACGAACGCAGCCTCACCCAAAACCGTGAGAGCGCCCTTAGAGTGCTGAAGGCCAGATTGCTCGATTTGGAGCGTCAGAAGCAGGAAGAAGAGTGGCTTGCGTTGCGTGGGGAACACGTCAGCGCCGGATGGGGCAACCAGATAAGGTCATACGTTCTCCATCCGTACCACATGGTCAAAGACCTTCGTACCGGCTACGAGACCGGCAACGTCCAGGCGGTGCTTGATGGCGACCTTGACGATTTCATGGAAGCCTACCTGCGTAGCAGAGTAGGCCAGGGGATCCCAGATGGAGGGAGATAATGGGCAAGGACAATAACTTGCAGGAACGGATCGCGGCGCTTGAGAGTCGGCTACGTGGCTTGCAGGAGAAGGTCAACCTGGCGGCCATACGAGATCGCATTGAGGACGTGGCTGCCAAACTGCGCGAACTACCGGCAAAAGTCGAGGAACTGAGGGCGCGGGGCTACGTATTTCGCTCGTTCCTGGAAAACAAAGTCAAAGTCCTGGGCAAGCAGTGGGACGAAGTGAAGCCCCAGATCGAGCAGGAGCTGACCTCCGAGGCCAAACGGCTCAAACAGGCCCTGGATGGGATCGAGAAGCGCATGGCCGGGTTGCGCGGCAAACTCGGAGCCGTTGCCTCACAGATCGCGGGCACGCAGAAGGTGGCGGAGATAGAAGGCGCCGTTGGCGACCTGGAAGCCAAAACGGCGGCTGCCGAGCGGACACTGGGTGGGATGTTCGATCAGGTGGAGCAAACGCTCGAACAAACCCTCGCGCAGATCTCCGAGATATTCTGGACCCTTGAGCAGGGCGACGAAGCATCGTTCCAGATGCAGCCGACCGAAGCCATAGTGATCGCCGCCAGGGCCGAGTGGACATCAGCCGGCAGCAAGCCCTATCCGGAAGGCATCCTCTTCCTGACAGACCAGCGGTTGATATTCGAGCAGAAAGAGAAAGTGGGGGGTGGCCTCTTCCGGCGGGGTGAATTCGTCCAGGAAGTGAAATGGGCGCTTCCCATAGGTCAGATCGAAACCGTCAAAGCCGAAAAACGCGGCATCCTGGGTGGCAAAGACATGCTCATCATAAACCTGGCTGCCGGGGCGCCTTACTCGCAGATCGAAGTCGAGGTCAAAGGCGGAGTTGACTGCCGATACTGGGCACAGCAGATCAATCGCGTCAGGAGCGGCGAAATAGCCAGCGAACGCGCCGTGCCGGTCGACGAAGAGGCCGAAAAAGCCGCCCGCGAGGCGCCGACCGCCTGTCCGGTTTGCGGTGCTCCCTTCACCGAACCGATCACCCGTGGCATGACCGAGATCAAATGTCAATACTGCGGCTCCGTGACCAGGCTATAAACTACCGGCAGAGTGCTTGCCTGTTGGAGGCCATATGAAAAAAGTAGCCGTGCTTTGCATCTTAGCCATTGCCGTTATCCTATCGCCTGGGGGAGTTTATGCTCGGGGCGGCCCGAAAATCGGGTTCGTAGCCCTCGCGCCCGGCCCCGATGGCTCACTGGAGACCGGCGCCCGATCCCTCATCCTGGCGTCGCCGGATGGTGGGATCGAGACTGTGTTCGAGGATTGGAAACTGGGCGCCGAGGCTGCCTGGTCGCCGGATGGGGACATATTGGCCTACGTGACACTTCAATCCCCGTATGCAGGCGGGTACTCACCGGATTTCGATCTATTCTCCGCCCCACCGGAACCGTTGCCGGAGGCGCGGCTTTACCTTATGGAGAACGGGCAGCACTCCCCACCGTTGACCGAGACCGGATTCGCCGCCAACCTGAAATGGTCACCTCGCGGCGATGCGATACTACTCACATTGCGTGAAGATACCGATGGGAACGGACAACTCACCTACGATGACCATCCACTGCCCTATCTCCTGGATGTCAGCTCGCGTGCCCTGATCCCCATCCAGATGCCATCCGGCGCCACGGGCGGGTTTTACATGGGCTGGGCGCCTGACGGAAGCGCGTTTCACATAGCCGCCGAACTTGGGACAGGTGAATGGTGGCTGGGCCTCTTCTCGCCTGATGGTGGGCTGGCGGACGTGATCACCGAGCACGACGCATTGGACGCCACCGCCATTACCTGGGCACCGGATGGCAGTGCCCTGGCATACGTGAGGATAACCGGCGCAGATGGGTACACCGGCCCCCGTCAGGTCATGATCTACGACCTGGAAACAAATGAGAGCCGTCCGATTTCTGAGCCGATGGCCGGGGTGCAATACATCAGCTGGTCACCTGCCGGGGGGCTATTAGCGTTCGTGGCCATCCCGGAAGGCGGGCCGGTCACCCTTTTCATCTTCAACCCCGGCGCCGATAGCATGATCACCTTTGCCGGTCCGGACATGCTTTACTACTCCAGGCTTGCCTTCTCGCCGGATGGCAGGTGGATCGCGTTTCTGAGCGATCCGGGCGAGGGGATGGAGCAAATCTTCCTGCTGGAGATCGGCGCCGAGGGGTTCGTACGGCTCACCCAGGGTGGGAACGCCGAACTCAGCGGCCTTGACTGGTCGCCGGACGGGCGGTACCTGGCATTCACATACGCCACCGATGACACCGACGGCGACGGGCAGATCACCGGCTTTGACTTCAGGAGCCTGATGATCGCCTCGGCGCCGGATTGGTCGGTGGTCCCGGTCAGCAGGCCGGATAGCGAAGCCGTGCGTGCCGAAAGCTTCGCCTGGTCGCCGGGTGGCAGGTGGCTGGCATACGTTGCCAGGACCGACACCGATGGAGATGGAGCCATCACATCTGACGACTGGGATCAACTATTTGTGATCGGCACCGGTGGGGATTTCCCATCGCGTGATTCGGGCGTTTTACTCACCCGTGGCATGAGCGTGGTATCGCACTCGATCCGTTGGGTGCCGTGACCGGCATCATCCGCCGCCCGGCTCCACGTAACAGCTGCCGCCCTCGAACCCATTGCTATAAAGCGGCTGGTTTTGATCGAACCACAGGGATTCCTCATAGGAGGCGCCGGTAGCGTCAACCACTCGGAGCAGGTACGGGAACGAAACGCAACGCCTCTGCCTCACCGGGACAGAGTAGGGTGGCGTATTATCACTTCCCCAATCGCTGAACACCGTATACGGTGGGACGCCGCCGGTTGGCTCCACATGTATATCGCAGATGAAATCCACGCCCTCATAATAGCAGCCGGATGCACCCGTCACAGTCAGGCCCAACGGCCCGCCCGGAGTAGGCGTGGGAGTTGCCATACCCGGCATCACCGTACCGGTGTGATATACGTAAATATTGATCTCAAAAGGCTCCCCGATCGGCAACCCGCTTGGCGTGAAGAGCGCCCATGTCCCGCCCTGCAGACCGCCGTGGCGCGGCGTGTGCATATCCAGCTCAACCGTGACCGTCTCGCCGACGGGGACAACTTCCTCGATGAGCACCACATCCGGCCCCTCGAACTGCATCCCCTCCATGAACTCCAACCGCGTTCCAGGCTCCCAATCGCACGAACCGGTATTCACGAACGTGATCGTACGTGTATAGTCTGAATTCACCGGCCAGAAGTCGCCATCTGGTGGTTCCTGGGTCACGATCCTGTAATCGAAATCACACGCCAGGATCGTTGCCGTCATATTGGGCGTAGGCGTATCGGTTGGCGTATCCGTTGGGGTCGGCGAAGGAGTTCGTGTAGGCGTATCGGTTGGAGTGGGAGTGGGGCTTGGGAACAACCACGGAGTCACGGTGAGGGCCTCCTCCTGGCTGAGGACATCCAGACTGAAACTATGGAAGATCGCCACAATAGGTGTCGTCTCGTGTCCGCTCAGCACCACGCCTACCTGTCCGTCCGGCAGAGTTCTATCCGTTATTGAAGTGATCGCCCTCCCGTTGATGACCGGCGTATAAGTCTGATCCTGGGCGAATATCTCCAGCACGAAGTCATCGTCCTGGATCTCACGGGTCAGCTCCGGCCCCAGCGAGCCGGATTCAGTTCGTTCCACCTCCTCATCGCCCAGCTCCACCACCTCTACAAACTCCCATCGCCCCGAAGGGAACACCTGAAACAGATAATACCCCACCCCCTCGCGGTAGCGGAACACCATTCCCATCCCGGCGTCCTCCTCCGGGTTGAGCACACCGATGGTGACCGAGGCGTGGAAATCGCCTTCCAGCGGTTGAGTTTGCAGCAGCGAAGTCACGCGGACGCCCGGATCGGTTACTTCCAGGATCATCCGCCCGTTCTCGATGCGGCTATCGCTGCCGTTTAACAGCCACAGCCCCCTATTCTCCTCGAAATCATCCCGGAACACCGTGAGCGGCTCCGGCGATGGGGTGGGGGTTGGCGTATAAGTC
>JALXEW010000082.1 GCA_027069285.1 Ardenticatenia bacterium
GACGATCACGCCATCGGCCACCTGGAGGTACTTTTCGATGTTTTCCGCTTTGGCGCCGGTATTCAAGAAGACCGGCACCTGATCGCCGACGGCGGATTTGGCTTCTTCGACCGCGCTGTAATCCGGCTCGGCGCCGGCCATCGGGCCGGCGATCAGGATCGCATCCACCAGCGATGAGACCACGGCGCTTTTGGCACGCTGGGCTATGCTGCGGCTCCCCAGCGGGGATGCGAATTCGGGTGTGATATTGGCAAATACCCTCACCCCATCGGCTCCTATGCTCCTGCGGAAGCGGTAAAGTCCGGCGGCATCCGGCGCCCAAAGGCCCATATCGCTTTCGTAGACGCCGGTGACTACCTCGCGGATGAATGCGGCCCCGGTCGCGGCGGCGATCGATAAGGCGGCGATAGGGTCCCACAGGTAATCCACGCCGAACGGTCGGTCTTTTGGCCGCAGCTCGGTGACGATGCGGGTCATCACGGCGATGGCTTCCGGCGGGGCTTTAAGTCGGTACGGGCGGTCGTCCTCGTTGCAGAACATGATCGCGTCAACGCCAGCCGCCAGCAATTTTTCCACATCTGCGCCCACCCGCTCGATCATGGCCTCGACGGTCATATCCGGATCGTGACGCGGTGAGCCGGGTAAGGCCGGCAGGTGGGCCATTGCTATGACCGGTTTTTCCACGCCGAAAAGCTCTTTGAGCATTTTCACCATATGGTTTCCCTTTCTACGATGTCGGTACCTTGACGATATGCAGGGTTATGCCCATGTCGCCGAGGGCTTTTTGGAATGGGGTTTCGAGTGCGTCATCGGTGACTATTTGATGTATCTCCGAAAGCGGAGCCACATCCGCAAAGGTCACGCGCCCGAATTTGCTACTATCGGCCAGCAGGATATGCTGCTGACCGCTTGCGATGAGTTTTTTCTTGACGAGAGCGTCTTCCAGGTTGTACTCGGTCAATCCGGCATTGAGGTCAACTCCGCCGATGCCGATGAATGCCTTATCCACGTGGAAGCGGGTGAACGTACTTTCGGCGATGTTGCCCACCATTGAGCGTTCGCCTGGGCGGAGTATGCCGCCTGTGAGGATGACCCGGATGTCCGGGTGATCGGCCAGGACGTTGGCAATCGGCAGGCTGGCGGTGATGACGGTTATATCGCGTTTATCGGTCAGGCAGCGGGCCATTTCGAGGGTGGTGGTGCCAACGTCGAGTGCGATGCTATCGCCTTCTTCGACCAATGTGGCGGCAAATTCGGCTATGGCCCGCTTGGCCTCGCGCGCCTCCTGGACGCGGGTGAGGAATGGTGGCTCGTAGCTGCGTCCTCGCGTGCTCACCGCGCCCCCGTGGATTCTGCGGAGCAGCCCTGCGCTTTGCAGGGCCGAAAGGTCGCGTCTGACGGTCATATCCGAGACGCCCAACTTCTCGCAAAGCTCGGTCACGGTGACGGAGCCTTGCTCCGCGAGCAGTTGGAGGATGATCCTGTGCCGTTCGTGGGCGTTCATCAGGCCCTCCTCTCTCCCTATTTTATACCCGTGATGTGGCAATGTCAACATATTCAAACGTGATTTTTGTTCAAAACAAACAAAACCCCACGGATAATAAAGCCCCGAAGGGAACCCTTCGGGGCTACGGGCGCGGCCCTATCAGATGCTCATTCCTCCACAGGTAGCTCCGCTCCCGATGGACAGCTCAGTTCGGCCAGGAATCCGGCAACCCAGCCGCTTTCGCCATCATATCGTATGTGGAGCCAGTCGCCGGCGGCGTTGGTGCCGGTCACTTCAACCTGGGTTCCGGCAGCCAGGGTGGTGAGTACGGCGTTATCGGTTCCGGCTCCAGACCGGATGTTACTGTTAGCGGTCAGGGTAGCCGTACAGATGGCCTCTCCCGCTCCACCGGTCGGCCCCGCTTCCGACTCCTCCGCCGGCGCTTCCCCAGGTTCGGCTTCCGGCTCCAGGATCTCCATCCACGGCACCCATTCCGGCTCGATTTCCACCCCAAAGGGGATGCCATAGGGCCAGAACATCATGCCGGATTCGCGATCTGTGGCCGGTGTTGGCAAAGCTCCCAGCTCCGGGAAGATGTCTTTAGGGAAGCCGTCAATGGCGTAGTCAACCGCCACGGCGCGCCATACCAGCGAGGCGGGGTTCATCTGGATGGTGCCGGCACGGACGGCTTCCAGGATCGGGCCGAGCGGGAATGAGACCCTGACGACGTTGCCGTCCCCGGCCAGGGAGAATCCACCTTCCGTCTCGATGCCGACGTACTCGCCGGTCCCGTCAACCACTCCTACCGCGAATCCGACTTCTCCCTGCCCGTAATGGATCGCGGCTATCAGGTCGGCCCCTATATCGGAGAACATGGGGTTCCCGGTGGCGCCGGTTTCCGGATTCCCATCGGTATCCACCAAGACGCCGATCCCGCCTTCGCCGTTCAGGTCTATCGGCCCATCCAGCACCACGGTGAGGTTAAGGCTGAAGAATTCGGGCGGGAAGTAGGAGAGCGCTTCTGCAAACGGGATCACGTCCGACGACGCCTCACCATCCGGCCCCAGGGTGACCAATACGGCAAGCCGACCGTCAGATAGACCGTCATAACCATAACTGACCTCGGAATCCACAGGGTACAGGTCCATATGGCCTTCAATCAGCACGTATTCGGTGGTGTGGGTCAGACGATCATATGACATTGCCGCGATCGCCCCATCGAACCATGCCGAGGCATCCGGGGTATCAACGACCCATTGGGCGCTACCCGGCAGGACGTCCCAAAACGCGATCCTTTCCGGCGCATCATCCGCGTCCTCATAGTAGTCGTAATCGTAGTAATTTTGATAGTTTTCCTGCCATAAATCATCGTTTCTTCTTTCCGGCGGGATGACAGGCCAGTCCCTTGCATCCCAGTTGTCATAGCCTGGGTATGCCATATGCCAGTCCCACCGCCAATCGTATTCCATCTGAGGCCCGTGCCCCGCTCCCCATTGAGGCCAATACCGACTCCCTTCGCGGAAGGCGCCGGCAAAGCCGCCGAAATCATCACGAAACGGGCCGGCCAAAGCCTGCGACGCTTCGTACCAGGTCTCGATACCATTGGAGGCTTTGTAGGCCGACATGCCCGGAGGCATCCCGTACTCTTCACCTTCTATCTCCACCAAGGCGGCATAGTGGGCAAGCGGCTCGGGCCAGGCGGCCATCGTGTCCTCGTCCGGGATGGAAAACCATTGGAAGTAGGTCGGGGCCTCGTACTGTCCCTCACCGGGCACCAATCCGGCAGCGGTCGCCACCGGCAGGTCGGATTCCACGTACCAGCCGCCGTGAGGCGAGCTACCGACATACCTGCCACCGGTTAACACCGTTACCTCGCCAGGCGCCATCCAGGGGAGATCTGGCGAGACCGGTAACTCGGCTCCCCACGTCCCGTAGCCTTCCCCGCTGTATGGCTCGCCCCAGACATTGGAGACGCCAAATGGCCCGTAATCGTAAGATTCCCACCCGCCAAAGTCGACGTGAGAGTAGTTTATGTCCGCGCTCGGCGCGTCCATAGGCGATTCCAGGTCGTAGTCACGGACATCGCCCAGGCTATCTCGCGGGGAAAACGTCCATGAGTGCGGGCACAAGAACTCCTCTCCCATCAGCCCGAGAAATGTGCCGCATGGGACGTCCCATGGTGCCGCCGGAACGGGCCAGCCAGCCATTCCACTGGCGGTGTTCCCCTCCATGTTGAAGTAGGCGGTATATCCCTGCGGGATCGAGACGGTCTGAGGGCCGGTCACCACGGTGACTTTGCCGTCCAGGGTGGTGATCGTCATCAAGTTATCCGGCACAGCCGACATGAGGACGGTAGACCCCAGGGTCACTTCCAGGCCGTTGACGTTAAGTGTGACCGTGGTGCCATCGGGAGTTGAGACCAATACGGACGAGGGGGGCAATTCCTCACACGCCGGCTCACCTAACCCGGTGCTGAAGTAGAAGGCCTGCATCGGCCCATAACCTTCGTGCTCATCGCTCGCGTCTTCGATGCGGGTATCTCCGGTCAGCAGCAATGTCACGGCTTGTCCCGGGACGGTTTCCGGCAGGTCTGCCTGTACCTTCATCAAGGCCACGCCCCATTGACCAGTTTCTTCATCCATAGGATGTGTGGCCAGCCAATCCAGGGTCTGGATCGGGACGCGATCGCCAGGTGCCCCGAATGTCATCTCACCGGCGCCTTCACGGAATCCCGCCTCGACCAGTCCGTACCCATAACAGGCCTCGTTACGGTCAACCGCCAAACACGATTCCGATACGATCTGCACTGCGTTCTCCACTATCGTCGGACATGTTCCCGGCTCCTGGGCCTGAGCAGGCTGCCAGGTAATAGATAGAAGGATCAAACACAGTGCGGTTGCCACTTTCTTACCCATCTTATTCCTCCAGTATAGGGACAAGCAAAGCCAAGAGGACGAGCCGCACCCGTCTCAACTTTATGATAAAGTCGCACTTTCAAATGGAAAAGTGTTTCGCCGGGCTTGCCCGCCACTCGTCCCGCAACTTATAATGCTAACACCATAGGCAAACGGTGCATGGTGAGGAAAAACTATGAGGCTAAAGGCACTTATCGGGATTTTGGCTCTGATAGCGGTTCTGGGTAACGGCATTGTCCTCGCGGCCCCGGCAGGTCAGGGACGGATGTTGCATTATGGCACGACGGTCGAGGGCCATATAGACGATTCCGGCTATGCCGACGCCTGGTTCTTCTACGGCATGGCCGG
Organism: Ardenticatenia bacterium; assembly: GCA_027069285.1. Lineage (GTDB taxonomy): Bacteria > Chloroflexota > Anaerolineae > Aggregatilineales > JALXEW01 > JALXEW01. The sequence continues at coordinate 4,750 of JALXEW010000082.1, forward strand.
GGATACGATCACGATCCTCATGGAGGCAACCTCCGGCGATCTGGATTGCTATCTGGTGCTGGCCGACGAGGGCGGGCGCGAGATCACACGGGATGACGATTCCGGCAGCGGCTATAACGCCCGTATAGAGACTACTCTGCCCGCAGCCGGGTTCTATACCATTGTGGCAACCCGATATGGGTGGGAAAGCGGGCCGACAAGCGGCGATTACCGGCTCTCGCTGGGCCTGACCATAGGCGGCGCGTGGACTGCTCCGGTGACCAGGCAGCTTTATATCAGCTTGAGCTGGGAAAGCTTCGCCGACCTCGATCTGGCAGTTGTCGAGCCGGGCGGGAATACGATCTCCTGGACGGAGCCACTGTCACCTTCCGGCGGGGCGCTCGACTCGCTGAACGGCAACGATTTCTGCCGCGATCTCATCCAGTGGCCGGTCGAGACGATCTACTGGCCCGGCGGTAACGCCCCGACCGGTACCTATACCATCCTGGTAACTTACGCGCTCAATTGCGGCAATCCGCCGGGGCCGGTGACGTTCGAGCTGGCGATCTGGGATGAGGAGAGGATGCTGGAATCGCTCTACGGTTCGGTCGACGAAAACGGAAGCTACTCCTTCTCGTTCGTTTATCAACCGACTGCCGTGGTCATCCAGGCCACGCCGACCGCCACTACCCCTCCGGTCGTCCCCACCCAGGCATATCCCACCCATGTGCCGGTCAACGAGTGCCCAGGGGCGCCGCCTTCACGGGTGAGGGTGGGCGATCACGCCAGGGTGACGTACACCGACGGACGGCCACTCCGCATACGAGATGCCCCAGGCGGGGCCTATATAACGCAGATACCGGAAGGCGCGGAGTTCGACATCGTGGGCGGCCCCCGTTGTAACGCCGGGTACACCTGGTGGCAGATACGCACCGTGACCGGCACGATCGGATGGGTGGCCGAGGGGGAGTTCGGCAATTACTATATCGAGCCGTGGGGAATCGCATCCTGGGTGCCCACCCCGGCAGCAACGACGCCAACGGCTATCACGGAATGCCCAGGCGCCCCGCCGATACGGATGCACGTGGGTGATCACGGCAGGGTGACTTATAGTGACGGTCGCCCGCTGCGGGTACGGGACTCCGCAGGTGGCAGGATCATCACGCGGATACCGGAGGGAACGCGGTTCGACGTGATCGGCGGGCCACAATGCCAGGCCGGGTTCACATGGTGGCAGATACGTACGACATCAGGCGTGGTCGGGTGGGTGGCCGAGGGGGAGTTCGGCAATTATTACATCGAGCCGCTATAGTAACACCAGCAGGATTATGGCCGCCGTGGCCACGAGCGCGACCGGCACATCCGCCCGCCCTGTGCCGATCGGCCTGCGGATTGGGGTATCGGGGTCAAAGGCACGGGCCTCGGCGGCCACCACTATCTCCTCGCTGCGCCTGATGGCGCCCACAAGTATGGTGGTCATAAGCAGGCGGAGGCTTTTGAGTTTATCCCGTCGGAACCCGCCCCTGAGCCTTAAGGCCATGTAAGCGTTGGATGCGGATCTCTCCAGCGCGGGGAGCGAGTTGAACGCCACCCCCAATGCAAATCCCAACCCACGCGCTCCCAGCTTTTCCAGCAGCACGGTCATATCGCCCACGGAGACCGAATGCACGTATCCCCTCACGGCGATCAGGATGGCGATGGCACGCGCGAGCATTGCCATGGCGATCCCGATCCCCTCGGACGAGACCCATATGCCGAATATCCGGGTATCCGTCGGCCCCATCCAGAATGCGCCCGGTATCATAAGCATGATGCCAAATAGCGCAACCCTGGGACGCAGTACTTCGAGCATGGCACGTGGGTAGAAGAGCAGGGCCAGTCCCATCGAGCCGGCCAATGGGATCAGCACCGACCACCCATCGGCAACGGTGGCCGATATAAATACCCTCAGCAGACAGGCCAGGTAGCCGGGGGTGCCCAACACCGGTTTATCCCCCTCGCCTGATCCGGGCATGTTCCATCACCGGTTGCTCATCAAACGGTCGGTCGGGGCCAGGTGGCGGTGACGCCACCATATCTGCCATACCCTCAAGGCGGCTTCCAGTTGCACGCCCAGGTCCATTTTCGATCTGCCGGCCCGCCGTTCGGCGAAGAATATGGGAACTTCCAGGATGCGGTAGCCCAGTTTCTCGGCTATGTAGGCCATTTCCACCTGGAAGATGTAGCCGTTGGACTTCACCATGTTCATGTCGATGCCCTTCAGGGCAGCGCGTGTCCAGGCGCGGAATCCGCCGGTCGCGTCCTTTATCGCCATGCCCAGGATGGCCCTGACGTAAACCCGGTTGGCCCAGGCGCTCAACAGCTCGCGATGCCAGCCCCAGCGCTCGTCCAATTCCCCTTCGCTGACGTAGCGAGAGCCGATCACCAGGTCGTATTCGCCCAGTGGCTCCAACAGCCGTGGCACGTCCGACGGCTGATGTGAGAAATCGGCGTCCATCTGCACTATGGCATCCGCGCCCATCTCCAGCGCACGGCGGAATCCGGCTACGTAGGCACGGCCCAGGCCCTGTTTGCCGGGGCGGTGCAGCACGTGGAGCTTGCCGGGGTTGGCGGCGGCCAATTCCTCGGCCACTTCGCCTGTTCCGTCCGGCGAGTTATCGTCCACTATCAGCACGCTCAAATCCCCCACCGGCAGGGCTAATAATGCCTCGCACAGTGGCGGGACGTTTTCCGCTTCGTTATAAGTGGGGACTACGACAATGGTTTTCATGGCAAGTTACAAAGCCTCCCGATACGGTGGGAGGCGATTTTTCACGTCTTTGCGGTGCCGGGGGCAGCTCAGCGGACGAGACGGGAGCGCAATAATGCCCCTTTCAGGTCCTCCAGCCCGCCAAAAGGCCCATCTGCGGCGGTAAGCTGACCCATTTGAAGCCGCAGGCGCCGTTCCCTCATGGCTTGACGTGCTTTCTCACGGTCGCGCAACGGGTAGAAGTACTCGATCGATTGGCGGACACGGTTCACTATGCGATCGCGGATCACGCCGACTCTGTCGCGCGTGGTGAGCATCACGAATATGTACATGTCCAGATGGCCCAGGAAGTCGTCCGCCCCGCCGGCCTCCTGGAGCGATTTGCTCATCATCATGGCGACGGCCCGGAGCACGTCATCAGAGGCGACGAATCCGTACATTTCGCGGAATTCGTCCAGTCCCTCGATCCCCACGACAAGGGCGGCCCACTCGCCGCTTTCGGGGTTGAGCAATTTCTCCAGTCGTTCTTCCACCAGTTTGCCTTCCGGCAGGTTGGTGATCGGGTTAAGTTGGGCGTGGATCGAGGCCCGCTGGAGGGCGTTACGGATGCGGAGCCTGAGTTCCTGGATGTCGAAAGGCTTGGTGATATAGTCCACCACGCCGAGTTCGAGGCCGGCGAGTTTGTCAACCCGGTCTCGTTTCTCGGTCAGGAATATGATGGGGATGTTCTGGGTACGGCGGTCGGAGCGGAGGCGACGGCAGACTTCGTAGCCGTCAATATCCGGCAACCTGATGTCCAAAACGACCAGGTCTGGCGTCTTTTCCCTGGAGAGCTTTACGGCTTCCTCGCCCCAGGCCGCCGTGAGGACATCATAGCCCTGCACGCGGAAATATGCATCAAGCATTTCCGCCAGATCTAGATCATCTTCCACGATGAGGATCTGGGATTTTTCCGCCACAAACGCCCCCTTGCGGCGCCGCCGGTTGTGAGTTTGATCGAGATCGAGTCGTCCGGTGGTTAGCCGATGGGTTCTTTATAGATCACGAATTCGCAGAATTCGTCGCCAACTGCGTGGCACTTGGTTTCGACGACTCGGAACTCATGTCCCCCGCTGACCCAGCGCAGGCCTTCCTGGAGGAGGCCGACGGCGGCATGGCAAATCGGTTTATCGGCTGTGCGTCCCCAACAGACCGGGCACTTCTTGATGATGTAGACGAAGTGATCGTCGTGTTCCTCGACGACGGATTCCTGATCGCTGAAATTGGTGAATATGGCCGCCATGGCCGGGATGCCCATTTTAAGCTTGGCCTGGAGCGGTAGCACTTTGAAGGCCAGGTCTCCGACGCCGGCCAATGCGCCGAAGTTCTTAAGGCCTTGAGCGAAAGCCGCCCTGCCGCCGCGTAGCGCCAGGCCACGGCCCCCGCGCGGCCCGTACATTTCCTCCAGAGCTGCGTTCAGGGCCGAGAAGTCCGCGAAGTCGAACTCCCTCTCCAGGTTATCCGGTGGGGGGTTATCAATGAGATGTTGCAGCCCGGCAAGGTTAAGTATCGCGTTGAGGCCGTTCTTGCCCATAACGTCCTCTAGGGCCTCGATATAGATGCGCGCGATCATATTGGGGTAGTATAGGCCACTTTTCTCTGGTGCCACGCGTCCCTCCCTGCTTGTGCAGTGTCAGGTCGTCTTCACAACATATCCATGGGAAGAAGCCGGGTAACTAGACTATCTTGGATAGCTCTTTGACCGTCCGGGCCATGTCAAGGAAGATGAGGCCCAGTTTAGCCTGCTCCCTGGCCATGACGGTCAATACCGCTTCTTCTCCGATTGCCATCAAGATGACGTAGCCGCGCTTGCCTTTGACGTACACCTGATCCAGCGCACCTCGTCCTAGCTCGCCGGCGATCCTCTCGCCCAGTGAGAGCATCGCCGCCGACATGGCCGACACGCGATCCTCTTCTATGTTGGAGGGCATTGATGAAGCCATGCTAAGCCCATCCACGCTGACGATGGCCGCTGCCTCCACGTCGGGTGAGGTCGCCTGCAAGTCACGTAGACATTCTATTAGCTGTTCTGTCCGGGACTTGGTCAACGTCAACTCCTGGTAGATAATCCATAATAAAACGCTATCCCCCGACAGGGGCTTGGTGTGTTCATCAAAACAGGCCAGCACCGACCACGTGCTGTACTGTAGCACACCCATTTGGCATTGTCAAGCCATATGCCCCACCTCGCCGATCCCTGGTGAGCCGGCTTGACTCATTTGCCTTTGATCGTTATACTTGTGCTTGTGTTATGGCTGGAGGAGTCGCTTGGTTGGCACCCTGGCGCCGGGATCGACGATTCGGGCGCTGTTGTGCTTTGACCCATCTCCCCCGCCTTTATAACATCGAACCAACCCCCATCTGAGGGCCGGATATGCCCGGAGTGTTGTCGGAGGAGGATTGTCTTGGAGGCCAAGGACCTGCGTGCGTTGCGTATAAGCATGGCCTCGCCCGAACAAATCAGATCGTGGTCGTATGGTGAGGTTACCAAGCCGGAAACCATTAACTACCGCCGGCTCAGGCCGGAAAAGGACGGTTTGTTCTGCGAGGCGATTTTCGGGCCAACTAAGGACTGGCAGTGTTATTGCGGTAAGTATAAGAACGTCCGCTATAGGGGCATTATCTGCGATAAGTGTGGTGTGGAGGTAACCCGCTCCTCGGTCAGAAGGGAACGCATGGGCCATATCGAGCTGGCCGCCCCGGTCGCACACGTGTGGTACACACGCCGCGTCCCCAGCTACATGGGCCTTCTCCTCAATATCAACCAGCGTAACCTCGATAGGGTGCTCTACTTCGCCCAATATGTCATCACACACGTGGACGAGGAGGCCAGACAAAAAGCCCTCAAACGCCTGGAAGAAGACGCCGCACGGCGCGAAAAGGAGATGATCTCCCAGGTCGAGGAGCAGATCTCCTTGATCCAAATGGAACGCGACGAGAAGATCGAGGCCCACCGGGCCAAAATAGACGAAATCTCCAGGCGCTACGAGGAAGAGCTGACCGCCCGTACCGATGAGGTGATCGGCGAGGCCCAAAACCTCCAAAGCCGAATCGAAAACCTCACCGGTAGCCCCGCACCCGAAACCATCCGCTTCGAGCCGGCCAACGCGATCATAGCCGAAAAGGGCGAGGTGATCACTACCGCTCACCTGGGCGCGATCCAGGAAGCGGTCACCTCGCTGCTTAACGAAATCCAGGCCCAGGTCGAGGCCAGAAAGCGTAAAGAGGTCGCCCGCGAAGAGGCACAAATCGCGTTGCTGATGAGTGAGGCCATTGGCCGTATCGAAAAGCTCCGCGCCGAGCTGACTAATCGCCTCGGCAGGCTCAAGGCAAAGGTACAGGAAAGCCGCCGGGAACTTAAGGAGCTGGCCCAGCTCCAGTTCCTGGATGAGGCCAGATACCGCGACCTTAAGAGCAAGTACGGCCAGGTGTTCCGGGCCGGAATGGGCGCCGAGGCTTTCTACGAGATACTTAAATCGCTCGACCTGGATAAGCTATCCGAGGAACTCTGGCACGAAGTCCGCACCACCCGCTCTAAACAGCGCCGCAAGAAGGCAACCCGCCGCCTTAAAGTGGTCGAGAGCTTCCGCAAGAGCGGCAACCGCCCAGAATGGATGATCTTGATCGCGCTGCCCGTGATCCCGCCAGACCTGCGCCCGATGGTGCAACTGGACGGCGGTCGATTCGCTACCTCTGACCTGAACGACCTGTACCGGCGCGTGATCAACCGCAATAACCGCCTCAAGCGCCTGCTGGAACTCGGAGCGCCGGATGTGATCGTGCGCAACGAGAAACGTATGCTCCAGGAGGCGGTCGATAGCTTGATAGATAACAGCCAGCGCGGCAAGGCTCTCTCCCGCCGTGGCCGCCGGGAGCTTAAGTCACTTTCTGATATGCTGAAGGGTAAGAAGGGCCGGTTCCGCCGCAATCTGCTGGGCAAGCGTGTGGACTATTCGGGCCGCTCGGTGATCGTGATCGGCCCTAAGCTCAAGCTGCACCAGTGCGGGCTGCCTAAAACTATGGCCCTCGAGCTTTACAGGCCATTCGTCATCTCCAAGCTGGTCAAGTACAACTATGCGCCCAATGTCAAGGGCGCCAAGCGTTTGATCGAGCGCGAGCGGCCTGAGGTGTGGGAGGTGCTGGAAGAGGTCGTCAAGGAACGCCCGGTCTTGCTCAACCGCGCCCCTACCCTGCACAGGCTCGGTATCCAGGCCTTCGAGCCTATCCTGGTAGAAGGTAAGGCCATCCAGATACACCCGCTGGTGTGCGCCGCCTTTAACGCCGACTTCGACGGCGACCAGATGGCCGTCCATATCCCGCTGAGCGAGAAGGCGGTCTGGGAATCCCGCGAGCTTATGCTCAGCACCAAGAACCTGCTCAAACCGGCAGACGGTATGCCCATCGTCGGCCCATCAAAAGATATGGTGCTGGGCAACTACTACCTGACTATGGACCCGAACGCCGATATAGTGACCCTGGCCGAACGGGCCGATGAGTTCCCAACCTGGAGCAGCCTCAAGGGCCATAGGATCGGCGTCCCGGAGCACACGCCCGGCCACTTCATCGGCGAGGAGATGAAAGACGATTTCTCCGAATTCATCGTCTATGAAGACATCTGGGACGCTGAGGGGAAAACTATCATCAAGCCCGGCATCGATCTGGCCATCGAGGCCCTGCTGCGCGGCGAGGTTGACGCGGTGCTATATAACGCCAACGATGCGTTCGACTACTTCGAGAAGCACCCAAACCTTAACCTGACGGTCTCTAACCTCAACGACCGCCATCTGTACGCCGATATTGACGAGGTGAAGTTGGCCCACGACCTGGGAGTGCTCTCGCTGCACGACCCGATAAGGATAGCAAACGTCTACCAAAACCGCCCGCCGGACCCGGAGCCGGTTGTGACCACGGTCGGTAGGGCGATCTTCAATAGCGTCCTGCCAGATGAGTTGCGCTTTGTGCACGGCACTCAAACCAAGAATTCGCTGCGCGACCTGGTGGCGCTGTGCTATCAGAAGCTCGGCCCGGAGGTCACCACCGAGGTGGTCGACCGCATCAAGAATATCGGCTTCAAGTACGCCACCCTATCGGGCACCACCATCGCGGTCTCCGATCTGGTGGTGCCGGAGGAACGCGAGGCCATCCTGGAAGACGCCGCAGTCGAAATGGAGCACATAGACTCGGAGTTCAAACGCGGCCTGCTGACGCCTGAGGAACGCTACCGCCGCACCATTGACCTGTGGAACCGGGCGAAAATCCGCGTCGGCGAGGCAATCAAACGGGCGCTGGACCCCTTTGGCCCAATCGCGATCATGGCGCTTTCCGGCTCCACCAAAGGCGGATTCGGCCCGATCACCCAGCTTGCGGGTATGCGCGGCCTGATGGCAGACCCGGCAGGCCGCATCATCGACCTGCCGATCCGCAGCCACTTCCGCATGGGTCTCAGCACGCTGGAGTACTTCATCTCCACCCACGGGTCCCGCAAGGGACTGGCCGATACCGCCCTGCGCACCGCAGACGCCGGCTACCTGACCCGTCGCCTGATCGACGTGGCGCAGGACATAATCATCAACGAATGGGATTGCGGCACCGAGGCCGGCATATGGATTCGCAAGAAGGACGATGTGGCAAAGCAAACGCTACAGGAGCGTATCCTGGGACGATGCCTGGCCGCTCCGGTTGTGAATCCCAAGACCGGCGAGGTGATGGCCGAGCGCAACCAACTGATCGACGATGACCTGGCAAAGGCCATCCAGGACGCCGGGGTGGAAGAGGTATATGTGCGTTCCCCGCTGACCTGTGAGCTTGAACACGGCATCTGCGCCCTCTGCTACGGGCGCGACCTGGGTCGCGGAGAGATGGTGGAGTTGGGCGCAGCAGTCGGCATAGTGGCCGCACAGTCTATCGGCGAACCCGGCACCCAGTTGACGTTGCGCACGTTCCACACCGGCGGCATCGCCGAGCAGAAGGGCGACATCACAAGTGGCCTTCCGCGCGTCGAGGAGCTGCTGGAGGCCCGTAAGACGCCTAAAGGCGAGGCCGTTATGAGCGAGATCGATGGGTACATCTTCCTGCGACGCGAGGGCGAGAGACGTATAGCCGAGGTACGGGATACCCATATCGAACGCAAAGAGTACGATGTGCCGGAAGGCTGGGACATCCTGGTGGAAAGCGGCGACGTCGTAATGGAAGGTGACGTGCTGGCAGCCCCAACCGACGGCGAGGAGGGCCAGCTGATAGCCGAGATGGAGGGCGAGGTCTTCGTCGAAGACCGCAAGATATACATCCGCCGCGAACACCAAGAGGTACGTGAATACGAGATCCCCTCCTCGGCAAACCTGATGCCCGAAATCTACGAGGGCGCCCGAGTCAGGGCCGGGCAACAAATTACCGAAGGTTCTAAAAACCCGCATACCATACTGCGGGTGCTCGGCGCCGAGGCAACCTATCTGTACATCCTCTCCGAGGTGCAGAAGGTGTACCGCCATCAGGGTGTGAACATTGCCGATAAGCACTTCGAGGTCATCCTCCGCAAAATGCTCTCGAAGGTGCAGATCGTGGATAGCGGCGATACCGACTTGTTGCCCGGCGACTTGATAGACAAGCTGAAGTACCGCAAGATCAACGAACAGATCGTCCAGGAAGGCGGAAATCCGGCCAAAGCCGTGCCGGTACTCCTGGGCGTGACTAAGGCCGCGCTCAGCACCGAAAGTTTCCTGGCAGCATCCAGCTTCCAGCATACCATCAGGGTGCTCTCAAAGGCCGCCATAGAGGGCAAAGAGGATAAGCTCTATGGCCTGAAGGAAAACGTGATCATCGGCAAGCTGATCCCGGCAGGAACCGGCTTCCACGCCTACCGCAAGGCGCTGGAAGAGGAAAAGGCCCGGCGGGAAGCCGCTCAAAAGGCCGAGGAAGCCCAGGAGGCACCGGAAGGGGCCGGCATGTCATTGAAAGACAACCCCTTCCTCAACCCCACCGGCCCCACCGGGGGTAGCGATAGGTAAACGGGCCGAGGTAACACAATTTCCCGAAGCTAAAGGGCGCCCTGGGGGCGCCCTTTATGGTATTTCGGCACCGAGGTACTTGCCCGGCTTGACACCCCGCCGGCCAAAGGTATACTACCCGCGTCACCGCTTCGGCAACGAGTTCAAGGAGGTGCACGAGGGAAAGAGCCGGCATGGGGAGGGTAGCGCCAGGCCCGAAACCATCACCGGTTCCGGGTGACGAGGAGGCGGTTCCCGGCCATAGGGCCGGGGAAAATCGACCGATCGGCGGATGCCGCCAGGGCGAGGCCACCGTCCTTAACCTCCCCCGCTTTCGGAAGCAGGCCGCTAAAACCGGAGGGTAACCGCCGGGACAAAACGGCCTGCAAGTGGCCAGGAAACCGCCCGCGACCTATATCGGCCACGGTGCGGCTGCGTTTCCCTGCATCCACAATCCAAACGGAGAATGCGAATATGTGCGGCATCGTCGGGTATATCGGCCCGCGTGACGCCACGCCCTTGATCCTGGCGGGCCTGCGCCGCCTGGAGTACAGGGGCTATGACTCTGCCGGTGTGGCCGTGATCCAGGACGGCCACATCGAGGTGCGTCGCGACGCGGGTAAGCTGGATAACCTGGAACGGTTACTAAACGAGAGGCCCGTCCACGGCAACATCGGCATAGGGCACACACGCTGGGCAACCCACGGCAGGCCAAGCGCCCGCAATGCACATCCACACGTGGGCATGAACGGCAACGTGGTGGTGGTACACAATGGGATCGTGGAAAATTTCCTGGAGCTGCGGGACGAGCTGACTGCCGAGGGGGTCATCTTCAGATCGGATACCGATACCGAGGTGATCGTACAGCTCATCGAGCGCCTCATGGCCGCCGGTCTGAACCTGGCAGAGGCAACCAGGGTGGCGGCAAACCGGCTCAAAGGCGCCCAGGCGATAGTCGCCATGAGCAACCTGGAGCCGGATCGGCTGATAGCCGTCCGGATCGGGAACGCCGGCGGGGTCACGCTCGGCCTGGGCGAGGGTGAGATGTTCATCGCCTCTGACCTTCCGGCTATCATCGAGCACACGCGACGAGTGGTCTTCCTGGAAAATGGACAGATGGCAACCGTCGGCCCTGGCGGGTTCGAGGTGCAGACCCTGAACGGGGAGCCGGTAGAGCCGGAGGTACACACCATAGCATGGGATCCGGTCAGCGCAGCCAAAGGCGAGTATAAGCACTTCATGCAGAAGGAGATATTCGAGCAGGCCCGCGCCGTAGCCGATACGATCGGCGGCAGGGCCGACTTCGAGCGTGGCAAGGTGCAGCTGCCGGATCTACCACTTTCGCCGGAAGAGGCCCGCTCCATCAGGAGGATGGTGATAGTGGCCTGCGGGACAAGCGCCTACGCGGGATTGGTGGGCAAGTTCATGATCGAGCGGCTGGCGGGGCTGCCGGTCGAGGTGGATTACGGGAGCGAGTTCCGCTACCGGGAACCCATCATAGGGCCGGAGGACGCGGTGCTGGCGATCACCCAATCGGGCGAAACGGTCGATACCCTGGCGGCCATGGAGGAGGCACGAGGGAAAGGCGCCCGCGTGTGGGCCATTGTGAACGTATTCGGCAGCCAGGCCCAAAGGCTGGCCGACGGATATATAACCATGCAGGCCGGGCCGGAGATCGGAGTCGCCAGTACTAAGGCCTTCACAACAAGCCTGGTCGACCTTTATATGTTGGGCCTGTACCTGGGACACCTGCGGGGGACTATCGGCGCGGCGGAGATGCGTGAGTACGTGCGCGATCTGGCATTGCTCCCGGATCTGGTCGGACGCGCCCTGGAGCTGGATTCGGAATGCAGGAACCTGGCCCCACAACTGGCAGGATATGAGCACTTCCTGTACCTGGGACGCGGCCTGAATTACCCGATAGCGCTCGAAGGAGCGCTCAAACTCAAGGAGATCAGTTATATACACGCAGAAGGATACCCGGCAGGCGAGATGAAACACGGCCCCATCGCCCTGGTAGACCCCCAGATGCCGGTTTTGGCCATCGCAGTGAGGGATGTGGTCTACCAGAAGATGCTCAGCCAGATCGAGCAGGCGAAGGCACGCGGAGGCCTGGTGATCGCCCTGGCAACGGAGGGCGACTCTCTGATCGCGGAAAAGGCCGATCATGTGCTCTACGTTCCGGAGGCGCCCCGATTGCTCTCGCCCGTGGTGAATGTGGTGCCCTTGCAGTTGCTGGCGTACCATATAGCGGTTTACCTGGGCAACGATGTGGATCAGCCACGCAACCTGGCAAAGAGCGTAACGGTAGAATAGTCCCAGGCCTGCTTCCGCCCTTTTTGGCCTATAATAGGCGAAAATCACAGGCCGGAGGTGGGCTATGAAGGCAAGGGCTTTGATATTCGGGGCGTTCGGGCTTGCTACAGCGATTGGGGTATTTCTCGTCGGCGCGGGGATGCTGCAGGCGCCGGGAGCAAAGGTCGCCGAAGCCGACGAGCCTATCCGGGTACAGGCCATCACGACTTCGCCGGGACAGCCGGGGACTCTGCCGCTGACGCTGACGAACGATTCGGAAACGGCGGTCACTTACATTGTGACGGTATCGGTGAGCGCCGGGGATTGGGGCGTGGTTCTTTGCTACGGCCAGGCGTGCCGCATCGGGGCGGGCACGGTATCCGAACAGGTGGAGGTGGAAGGCGGCCAGGCCCTGAACGTGGATGCAAAGGTCATCCCAACGCAAGATGCACGCGCCGGCGAAACGGCAGAGGTATGGCTTTCCGCCACATCCGAGGACGGGGCTTTGGTATCGGAAGCACGCGGGTTGATCACGGTCTTGCCGTGAGGGAGCCGCCGCTCAGGACTCGACCGTCTCCTGCTGCCTGCGGCGGGCGATCTCCCGGCCTTGCTCGGTGGCTTCCTGGATACGTTCCTGCATTTCCTCGCCGATCTCGCCGATGCGCTGGCGGGCCTCTTCGGCGATCCCTTCGACTCGTTCGCGCAGCTCGATCCCGCGCTGTACGATCTCTTTGCGCGTCTTGGCACCGGATTGGGGCGCCAGGATCAGTGCCAGTGCAGCCCCTATCAACGCCCCTATCGCCACGCCGATGAAAAAGGTGACTATCTCGCCGCTCCGGTTATCCTTTGACATGTCAATTCTCCTGTGATCCTGACGGTCGCTCCCGAAGGAGACGCCGCATTATGTCGAATATCCCTGCCAGCAACCTGGCCAAACCGGCCACGAAGCCGCTCGCTTTTATGAGCGGGGCCACCAGGTGGCGTCCCACGAATTCCGAGGTGCCGCTGACGGTTCCTGCCGTCTCCTGCGCGGATTCCAGGATCGGGCCGACTTCATTCTTCACCAGGTTTACCAGGACGCTCGCCTGGTAGACAAGTATGGCCAGGGCCAGCGCGTCGAGCAGGAACGATAGGGCCATGACGATTATCGCCACATCGCGCATGGCGCCGAAGACGACTCCTGCTCCGGGGACAAGCAGGGCCACTATGATCCCCACAATGCCGATCAGGGCCAGGGCGGCCACAATCGCGCCGACAATTACGACCGGCGTCGGCACACGGCCATTCCCCTCATCACGTTCCCCGTCGGTGGACGGTGTCTCGCTCATGGCAGGCACTCCGATGTGAATAAGGCACACTTACCCCATCTGGCGATGTTTTTCCGAACCCATCAACCAGTATACGATCCCCATTAAGGCCCAGGAGCCACCGGTGGCGGCCAGGACGCGCAGCGCTCCGATCTTCAGGACGTCCAATCCAACCAGCAGGCCAACCGCGTGCCCAAGCGCAAACCCGGCCCACCCGGAAACCATTAGAAGCGCCAATCTCCTCACGCCGCCCCCCACTAGAAGGTGAAACAAGGCGCCGTATATCGTGGCAAGTATGAAGCCGAATACGGCGGATGGAGAAGGCATCTCAGCTCCCAGGCGTACGTCCACGGGTAACGGTGGGATTATACCGTCCCGGCGCTCAATCGCGCCAGGGGATGTGTGGGAATTTCGGAAGCCATGTGGTAAACTTCCGGCCCGGAGGGGGGCTATGTGCCCCCTTCTTTGTGGTTTTTCGGCATATGACCGGCCCGGACTTTCCGGGCAGTGCTCACAATATCCTGACGAGATAGGGGTACTACGCTATGAAAAACATCTGTGTGATAGGAGTCGGCTACGTCGGCCTGGTAACGGCGGCGTGCTTTGCCGACCTGGGTAACCGCGTGGTGGCGCTCGATATAAGCGAGGAGCGCATCGAGAAGCTCAAGCAGGGCATCATGCCCATCTACGAGCCTGGCCTGGGCGAGATGGTGGAGCGTAATGTCAACGCGGGGCGGCTCAGCTTCACCACGTCATACAAGGAAGGCCTCAAGGACGCCGAGTTCGTGTTCATTTGCGTCGGCACCCCTGAGGGGGTCGACGGCGAGGCCGATCTCCGCTACGTGCGCATGGCCGCCGAGGAGATCGCCAGAACGATGGACCACCCGATGATCCTGATCAATAAATCCACCGTCCCGGTGGGCACCGGCGACTGGGTGGCCGAGATCGTGCGCCAGAACCAGCCCAAGCCGATCGAGTTCAGCGTGGTATCGTGTCCGGAATTCCTGCGGGAGGGTTCGGCCATATCGGATTTTTTGAATCCAGACCGCACCATATTGGGGTCAGAGGACCCAGATGCGGCCAGCCGGGTGGCGGAGTTACACCTGCCTTTGCGGGCGCCGATCATGGTGACGGATTTGCGTACCGCCGAGATGATCAAGTATGCCTCGAATGCTTTTTTGGCAACCAGGATCAGCTTCATAAACGAGATCGCCAATATATGTGAGGCGCTCGGCGCCGACGTGAAAGAGGTGGCGCAGGGGATGGGCTACGACAAGCGGATCGGCCATCACTTCCTGGAGGCCGGCGTCGGATATGGTGGCTCGTGCTTCCCCAAAGATGTGAAGGCATTGGCATATATGGCGCAGGTGCAGGGAAGGCACCCGCAGTTACTCCAGGCGGTGATGGATATAAACGCCTACCAACGGCGTCATGTGGTACTCAAGCTACGTGATATACTCGGCAGCCTGGAAGGTAAGATCGTCGGGCTGATGGGACTGGCATTTAAGCCGAATACCGACGATATGCGCGAAGCGCCATCCATCACCATAGCCGAGCTGTTGTTGGATGAGGGCGCCATCGTCCGGGGTTACGATCCGGTCGCGATGGAGAATGCGGCCCGTGTGATGCCACAAGTCGAAATGGTCGAGACCCCATATAAGCTGGCAGAGGGTGCCGATGCGATCATCGTGGTCACCGACTGGAATGAGTTCAAACAGCTGGATATGGAACGCATTCGCGATTCGATGCGGCAGCCGGTTCTGATAGACGGGCGTAATATTTACGACCCGAAGAGGATGAGGGAGCTGGGCTTCAGGTATCGGGGTGTTGGCCGTGGGTACAACGGTGGAGAGGATTAGGTCGCCGAATCCGGCGTGATCTCCGACATGAGGGGCCGCTGCCGGCATGGCGGCCCCTTTCGATTCGCACTTCTCACCGGGCCAGCCTGACAATGGTGACGCCATCCCCGCCCTCGTTCGGCGCTCCGGGCTGGAACGAGCTAACCAGGGGATGTTCCCGCAGCGCGCCCCGGACGGCGCGACGGAGTGCGCCTGTGCCTTTGCCGTGTATGATGCGAACAAAGGGCAAACCTGCCAGGAACGCCGCGTCCAGGTACTCGTCCAGGCGACTCAGGGCATCGTCCACGCGACGCCCCCGGAGGTCGAGTTCCAGGCCCGGCGATTCGGGACGTTGGGCGGTCTGACGATGGAGCTTTGGCGGTTCAGGGACAGGGATGCCGGGTATCTCCACCGGCGGACGTTCGGTATCTATCTCATCCCGCCCGACTCTGACTCTCATCCTGCCGATCTGGATTTCGATGCCTTCGGAATCCATCCCGGTGATCTGGCCCATGACCTTGAGGGGACGCACCCAAACTTCGTCGCCGATATGCAGGCGGGCGGGATCGGCCAGTTCGGTCACGGCGCGGCGGATCGGGGCGCTCACTTCAGCTTCCAGTTCCTCGGCCTCTTCCTGAATTGATCGGATGGCTTCAAGGGGGAGGCCGGCTGCCAGTAGCCGGCGGCGCAGTCTGCGTATTTCGTCGCGCAGCTCCTCTATCTCGGCCTCTGCCTGTAATCTGGCGGCGCGGAGTATTTCCCGGCGCTCGTCTTCGATGTTTTCCAGGCGTTCGTAAAGTTCCTTGCGGAGCTGTTCGGCCTCGGCAAAGGCTTTTTCGGCGGCTTCACGGGCGCGGCGGGTTTCCCTGCGCATACGGTTGATCTGGTCGAGCATGTCGTCGGCCCGGAGTTCGGCTTTGCCCACCATTTTCCGGGCACGCTCCAGGATCGGCTCCGGCAGGCCAAGCCGTTCGGCTATCGCCAATGCGTTTGAGCGTCCGGGGAGGCCGATCACCAGGTGATAGGTCGGCGCCAGGGTCTCCGGATCGAATTCGACGCTAGCATTTTTCACTCCCGGCGTGGTCTGGGCAAATATTTTGAGATCGGGATGGTGGGTGCTGACAAGGGTGGTGATGCCTTGCTCCAGCAGGTACGAGAGGATCGCCCGCCCTAATGCAGACCCTTCCGCAGGGTCGGTGCCGGCGCCAAGCTCGTCCAGGACGATCAGGGAGTGATTGGTGGCCTGTTTCAGGATGCCGATGATCGCGTTCATGTGCGAGGAGAAGGTGGAGAGCGATTGTTCGATGGACTGTTCGTCACCTATGTCGGCGTATATGCCGTCGAAAACCGATAGTCTGGAACCCGGCTCGGCGGGTATGTGCAGCCCGCACTGGGCCATCAGCGCCAGCAACCCGGCGGTTTTGAGTGCGACGGTTTTGCCACCGGTGTTAGGCCCGGTGATGACGAGTATGTAGGTTTCGTCATCGAGCGTCAGGTCAATGGGGACGACGGTTTCCGGGTTGAGCAATGGGTGTCTGGCGCCGGGCAGGTACAATGTGGCGCCGGGATTCGGGGAATCTTTACGCGGTCTGAACGGCACCAGTTCCGGTGCGACGGCGCCGAGTTCCTCGGCATATTCCGCTTTGGCAAAGGCCAGATCGAGTTCCGCCAGCGCTTCGACGGTGCGGGTGATCTGGTCGGCGGCCCTGCCGATCTTGTCCGAAAGCCCGGCAAGGATGCGACGAATTTCGCGCTTTTCCTTCAACTGCAGTTCGCGGCAGTTGTTGTTAAGCTCGACGGTGCTCAGCGGCTCGATGAACAGGGTGGCACCGCTGGCGGATTGGTCGTGGACTATGCCCGGTATTTTGCCTTTGAATTGTGCCTTAAGCGGGATGACATAGCGCCCACCCCTCTGGGTGATTATCGGTTCCTGGAGGAATGGCAGGTTTTCCGGGTTTTGCACGATCGCGCGGAGTTTGTTTTGCAGCCGATCGGTTGCGATCCGAAGTTCACGGCGTATCCGTGCCAGCTCCGGGCTGGCCGAATCCAGCACTTCACCCCGGTCGCTCACGGCCTGCGAGATGGCCTCGACTATGTGAGGTAACGGCTCTAGTTGCCCGGCGAGTTCGGCCAGCAGTGGGAATTGCGGGCGTAGTTTGGCAAGTTGGCGCTTGAGCGATCCCGCGCGGCGCAGGGTGCTTTGCACGTCCAGAAGCCCGACCGGCTCCAGCACGAATCCGTGTGCGGCTTCATCGGCCAATTTGCGCACGTCGTGAGCGCCGCCGAGTGTGATGTTAGGATGTGTGGCGAGCAGTTGTCGCGCTTCGGATGTCTGTTGCTGGCGGCGGATGGCTTCTTTCAGGTCACCGGTGGGACGCAGGGAATGGGCAAGTTCCGCACCCGCCGAAAATGACGTGTGTGCGGCCAATCGTGATAGTATCTTAGGCAGTTCCAGTATCTCAAAGGCTCTCTCGTCCATAAGCGGGGGGTATTATGGCCGGAGAGCGCCATGTGGGCAAGAAATGGGCCGGGAGTGTTCCCCCCACGTGGCCGCATAGACTCGCTCTCGGTAGCCCGATCAGGCTCTTCCTGCCCGTCTCCTGATGACTTCCTTTATCTTGGCAGCAAGCGAGCGGATCGTGCGCCTCCCGTTGTTGGATCTGTTAAATTCGCGATAGGCTTTGATGAGTATATTGTGTTCTTCGAGCGAGAGTCTCGCTAGATGAGAGAAATCCCCCCTGAGCATTCGGGCTGCGAAGATTGTATCCGTCAAAGCTCTTTGGATAGCCGCATCGAGGCCAGGATACCGGCTCAGTTCGATCTCCATAGGACGCCACCTCCGTTGGATGGGTGAGTTCGCGTATAGGGTGGCGAACGCTCCTGTCGGTATCGGCCACGATTTGACCACTCCCGGCCCGCAAACAATGCGCCGCCCCAGAGGTAGCCGAGCTGCGCTTTGCCCCAGCGGGCACCTGCCCATTTGGTAAGGCTTATTGTACCGTTAATTATCTGTAACAAGTTTTACAATTTAGTCACAATATCATCACAATACTGTAACTATCTGTCAGTCCAAAAAGGTGCCCTCGGCCAGGGCGCGGAAGGAATGTGGGGAGCCGCCCAGACTCCCAGGGGGGAATTCCACGGAGAAGATGGCGCCGCCATCCGGCGCCACAGAATCCGGGGTGGCGTAGGCCATTCCAACACCGATCACTCTGCCATCCGAATCGCAAAGCCATGCCAATACGCGAATCGAGCCAAGCGGGCGGCCACTTCGGTTGATCACCAGGCCGCCCACACGCCATGATCCATCATCGCCCGGAAAGGCTTGTGCATCTATGGTCAGCGAGTGGCTGATGTGAGGGGATGCGGTGCCGATCCCGTCGGCAGAGGATAGAAGCTCATACCGCATGGCTCCCATGACGCCGGGGCCGGAGAATTTGACGTCGAATGGGACGGTTTCGCCCGGCCAGAGCAGCTCCACTCCAACCCGGTCGTATCCCACGGCAACCATGTTGCCATATCCATCGGCAAGCCAGCCCGTGACCAGGATGTTGCTCAACGGGTTCGGGGCCTGGTTCGTCACGGTGCCGGTCAGGTGGTACACGCCCCGATCGTCAAGCCATCCGATGGTGCCGTCGAACGAGAGGGTCTCGTCCGGTAGGGGAGATGTGGGC
>JALXEW010000083.1 GCA_027069285.1 Ardenticatenia bacterium
GGGCCGGGGTACGCACCGAGGCCGAGGTGAAGGTCTCCCCACCCTCGGAGGGGCCGCTGGCAGGCCTCACGTTCGTGCTGACCGGGACGTTGCCTAATATGACACGTAAGCAGGCAAAGGAGCTGACCGAAGCATACACGGGACGGATCACCGGCAGCGTCAGCCGGAAGACGGATTATGTGGTCGTCGGGGAATCTCCCGGTAGTAAGCTGGATAAGGCCCGCGAGCTGGGCATTCCAACGCTGGACGAGGAAGGCCTGCTGGCACTGATCGACAGGGAGACACCCAGGCAGGGCAGGTTGCTCTAGTCGCCGGCACGCCGGACTGTGACTCTGAGGCCATCAACAGCCGTGATCTCCACTTCGGCGCCCTTTTCGATCTCGCCGGCCTCTGAGATGGCTTTCCACCGCTCACCGGCGACCATGACCATGCCCTCAGGCTCCAGTGGCTCCAATACGCGCCCACGCATTCCGATCAGGCCTTCGGCACCGGTGACCGGTTTGAATTTGGTGGTCTGCAGGCCCTTGACCACAACGAATCCGAACAGGATGCCCAGGATCACCGCCTCGCCGATCACCATCGGGATACTCAGGGTGCCAAAGGGGGCCATCTCCGGGCGGCTGAATAGGACAATTCCGCCGACTACCATGCTCGCGATCCCGGCAAGGAGCAGAAGGCCGGTCGTGGCCGGATTCTGGGCTTCCAGCACGAAGAGGACCACAGCCAGCACGATGAACCCGATCCCAAGCCAGTTGATCGGGAGCACACCCAGGCCGTAGAAGGCCAGCACCAGGAATGTGAAGCCCATTGTCCCGGCAAGCCATCCCCCCGGTGCGCTGAATTCGACAAGCAGCAGGATCACTCCCAGACCAAGTAGTGTGAAAACCAACGTCGGGTTGGTGGCTACCTGGAGGGCCTTTTCCAACCAGTTCATGGGCATACGCTCGACCGGCAGGCCTTCGGTATGCAGGGTGACTTCCTGGCCAAATACTTCGGTGGAGAAGCCGTCCAGTTGCCGGATGAGGTCTGGGATGTCACGGGCAATGAAGTCTATCAGGCCAACTTCAAGCGCTTCGTCGGCGTAGACGGCACGGGCTTCGGTGACCATTGAGACGGCAATCCGCTGAGCACGGCTCCCGCGCCGCTCGGCAAGGCTACGGGCGGTCGCGGCAAGTACTTCTTCCGCTTTGGCGCCCTCGGTCTCGCCCAGGTCCTCTCCCCCGAGGCCAACCGGGGACGCGGCACCTATGACCGTGGACGGTGCCATCGCCGCCACGTGGCCTGCTAATGTGATCAGGGTTCCAGCCGAGGCAGCCATAGCTCCGGCAGGGGCTACGTAAACCACTACCGGCACGCGGGTGTTCAGTATGTCCTGCACGATCTCGTCGGTGATGGAGACGTTGCCACCTGGGGTGTTCAGTTCGATGATCAGTACCTCTGCGCCCTCCTCCTCGGCGCGACGAATGCCTCGTTCGATGTAGCCTTGCATCACGGGCGCTATCGGCCCATCGGCTTCCAGCACCAGGATCATGTCGCCATTGGCATCAACCCCAGGAGGAAACGACGCCAGCCCAAACACCATCAGAACCGCCACTAAACCGAAAATCCGCTTATGGGCCATTTCCATCCCCCCTATCCGCATCGATCGGTCAGGCTGAGTGTACCGTAAAACGATGCGGACGTGGTAGTTTCGCAGTATAATCCCCCCGGTAAAAAAATCCTGATGTAGCGAGGTGATGTAACCTATGCCGATGATCGACGTCAATGACTTGCGCAAGGGCGTGACCTTCACAATGGACGGGGAGATATACCGGGTGCTGGAGTATCAGCACCATAAGCCCGGACGAGGTAATGCCACTATCAGAACCACGCTGCGTAACCTGCGCACCGGCGCAACGATTCAGCGCAACTTTTTGTCCGGTGATAGGGTCGAGGAAATCCGGGTGGAAACCCGTCCCGTCGAGTACCTTTATGCCGATGACGAGTTCCTCTATTTTATGGACCTGGAGACTTATGACCAGCCGGCGCTAAGGCGTGAGGTATTCGGCGACGATATATACTACTTGAAGGAGAATATGGAGCTGAAGCTCCGCTTCTACGAGGGCGAGGTCATTGACTATGAGCTGCCGACCACGGTCGACCAGAAAGTGGTCGAGGCGGAAATGGCCATCGCAGGCGATACGGCCACCGGTGCCACCAAGCAGGTGGTGACCGAGACGGGCCTGAAGGTGACGGTGCCGCTCTTTGTGAACGAGGGCGACGTTATACGCATAGATACGCGAGACGGTCGCTATCTGACTCGGGTTTGATATGTCCACCAGGCTGATTCTGGTCCGCCACGGCGAGAGTCTCTGGAATGTCGGCGGGCGACTTCAGGGGCAGACCGATAGTGTGCTGACAGATCGCGGGCGACGACAGGCCAGAAGGGTGGCCACCGCTTTGATGGATCGGCACGTGGCACGTATCTATACCAGTGACCTGCGCCGGGCATACGAGACAGCCCGGATCATAGGCGATGCGCTGGGGGTGCCGGTCACGACGGACGCACGCTGGCGTGAGATCGGAATCGGCAATTGGGTCAGCCTCTCGTCCAGTGATCTCAAAGGCACCAGAAGGTACCAGCTGCTGGCCGATCTCACTTTGTCCCGCAATCTGGATGTGCGACGCTCGGAGGTCGGCGAGACGTTCCGCGAGGTGATGGCAAGGGTGTGGGGCGCGGCGAGCTATATAGCGGCCCGACACCCGGCAGAGACCGTGTTGGTGGTCACACACGGGGCCGCAGTGGAGGCAATGCTGGTCAGGGTCGCGCTCGCACACGGGGATCACCTCACATGGCGCGGCGTGGCCAACTGTTCGATCACCGAGTTGACGCTGGATGGGGATGGGTGGCGCCTGGAGTTTTTTAATTCGACCGGGCACCTCGACGGCATTTAGAGATCTCTTTTGAGACTCCGCGCAATACGCATATAATCTATTGCGATTTTTCAAGGTTTTTCCAAGTTCCTCAAAAGGAGGAGACAAGATGCCGCAGGTGGAGCGAAGTATTTCGATCAATGCCCCGGTCGAACGAGTGTTCTCCTTCATAGCAGACGAGCCGGAACGTATGCCCGATTGGTGGCCGCCAATGGAGTTGCAGGAGCGCGTCACCCCGCCGCCAACTGATGTTGGCTCGGTTTCCAGATACGTCTATAACATGATGGGCGTCAAGATCAAGGGCGAACACCGCGTCGAGGAAATGTCCCGCAATCGTCGTCTGGTGGTCAAGACTACCAGCGGGATCGATAGCAAGTTCGATTTCTCGTTCGAGCCGGAAGGGGATGGGACCAGGCTGACAATTAAGGTGGAGTACTCATTGCCGGGGTCTGTCCTGGGACAGTTGTTGAATAAGGCCCTGATCGAAAAGCAGAATATCCGCGACCTGGAAAAGGGGCTGGAAAACCTCAAATCCATCCTGGAAGGTGAGGGCAGGTAGCCGGCTCCCCGGTTCGATTCGTGCTATGTCTGCGCCCGGTATGATACCGGGC
Organism: Ardenticatenia bacterium; assembly: GCA_027069285.1. GTDB lineage: Bacteria > Chloroflexota > Anaerolineae > Aggregatilineales > JALXEW01 > JALXEW01. Next base: position 3,525 of record JALXEW010000083.1, read on the forward strand.
GCTTTGATTTTCCCAATCGTGCATTAAATTGTCGGTGACTCGCATTTATTATCACCGAAATTGATTTTAACATTGTTAAATAACCGTATTATAACACTCCGGACGCCCGCAAGTATGGCTTATCTGATGGCCCAGAAGCGGCGTAGGCTATATCTGTGGGGTGTACCCCGGTACCATCGGTCAAAAATTTTCCACGATAGAATTGAGGTATCCTCTAAACGCTTTTTAACATTCGCAAAGCTTAAAAAGTCGAACCTTTTAAGCTAAAAGGCCTTTTTTCGGTTGAGTCGGGACACGACCTTTGATACAATGATCACACGTCGGGACGGAAGGCGTACCACTTGTTTCCCGGTGAAACCGATCTCATCGGCAGTACGCATACCACCGACCACGCCTTAGTCTCAAATCCAAAACAACAACCGGGCCGTTACGGGAGTGCTCTCCCGGATCGCAACCCTCCTGATCCGGTGGGTAGGTGCATTGTTGCCCGGTAACGGCGCCGGATATGGGGTGAGATGGGATGAACGCAAAGGATGCATGGCAGGCTACTCTGGGCCAGCTCCAGCTCCAAATGGACCGCCCTAGTTTTGAAACCTGGCTGCGAGGAGCGGAGTTCTTCGGCTATGAGGACGGGATGTTCACTATCTCGGTACGCACCGGCTATATCAAGGCGTGGCTGGAAAAGCACCTGCTGGATACCATCGAAAGCACCCTCAGCGACATCTTCGGCCAGAAATCCAGGGTCAGGTTCATCTTGTGGAACCCGCCCCCAAAAGGGGCCGCGAAAATTGATGAGGATGTGCTCCTGGGAGGGAATGGGGGGGAAGGTGTACCCGCCATACCTAAATCCGAGCACTCCTCCGGCCTGAACCGCCAATATACGTTCGATAATTTCATAGTAGGCCCAAGTAACCACCTGGCACACGCAGCCGCAGAGGCAGTCGCGACCAATCCGGGGCAGCGCAATTATAACCCGTTGTTCATCTACGGCGGGGTGGGCCTGGGCAAAACCCATCTCCTGCACGCAATAGGTAACGCCTGCGCCAGACGAGGCCTGGATGTGCTGGCGGTCACATCCGAGGACTTCACCAACGATCTGGTCAACGCGATCCGCACCCGTACCCAGGATAAGCTCCGCGAAAAATACCGCAATGCGGATGTCCTGCTCCTGGATGATGTGCAGTTCTTCGCCAAAAAGGAAAGCAGCCAGGAGGAGTTTTTCCATACGTTTAACGTGCTCCACAGCCGCGAACGCCAGATCGTGCTGACCAGCGACCGACAACCGGTGGTGATGGCATTGGAGGAACGACTGCGTTCGCGATTCACGTGGGGACTGCTGGTGGATATAAAGCCGCCTGAGTTGGAAACCCGTATGGCGATCCTGGCAGCAAAGGCCGAGGAACGCGGCGTAACTCTGCCCTATGAGGTGCAAGAGTTGATCGCACGCCGATTCGAGGGGAATATCCGCGAATTGGAAGGGGCGCTGAACCGCCTGCTGGCTTATACCACCCTGGCAGGCCGCCCTATGTCGGTGGAGCTGGCACAGATGGTGCTGGCCGAGATGGCCCCCAGCCACCGACAACCCACAATTGACGAGGTTACCGCCACGGTGGCTATGTATTACGGGCTGGCACCGGAAGTACTGCGCGGCCCCGGACGTTCACATGCCGTGGCACGCGCCAGACAGGTTGCGATGTACCTGGCCAGACGAGAGGCGAAGGCTTCCCTAAATAAGATCGGCGAGGCGCTAGGCGGGCGCGACCATTCAACGGTGCTGTACGGCTGCGATAAGATCGCGGCCCTGCTGGAGACGGATGATGCGCTCCGCAAGGAGTTGCTCGAGATACGCGAGCGCCTCTACCACCCCAGCAGGGAACGGGTGTGACGCATGACCAACCACGTCACTATCCCATCAGCTGCCGTTCAGGCGGCCCACTTTCGACGCCAGTATGTAAAGGCCAACCGAAACTACGTTATGACCACCCAGTAGCACCGGGATGGATGCCTCGGCGGCAGCATCGGTGAATCGGCGTAGCCACGGCTCCGAGACCCAATCCGGCATCAACAGGTCTGAGGCGAATCTGTCACCCGGCACCGGCCATATGCGGCGATGCGCCATCAGGACGCGGCTGTCAATTATGGCCGCGTCAACCATCCCGGCCAGTAACTCGAAAAAGCCGGATGGGCCGATCTCATCCATCAGGACGCCGGGCAAGGATATGACCTCTCCACGGGCAACCCGACCGCTGGCAACCATCCCGCGCTCTTCGGAGTAAACCCGTATCCATACGGATGTGGCCCGACTGAGCGCATCCCACGCCCCCGGCGGTACCCTGCCGAATAGGGCGATCTGGCTCCCATACGCGCCCAGCACTTTCGCAATCCGATCCGTTGGCACGCGCCCCAAGAGGTCCCTCTCATCTTGTATCACTTTCCGCATTTCGGGGCCGACGCCGCCATGCAGTGACGCCAGGGCCAGGTCGGTCGGGGTGTCTATGTCCAGGTCTAGCTGCGGGGGAAAGACCCGATCCTTTACCACGAATCCGGCCTCGCGCAGCAGCCAGGGGACGGCATTATCCCGGTCTGCCCCGGCGATAGTCCCGACCATGAGTTCTGCGCGATTCAGCCCAAACCAATCTGCCGAGTGCAGGTTGTTCGTGACCACAAGGGGCGATTCTCCCGCACCGTCCAAGAGGGCCAACAGCCCGGCCAGGTGCTCCCGCGTGAGCAGGGGGATGCTCCCGCCACCCAGGTATATCACCCTATCCAGACGGTACCCGGCCAGCAGGGCCGATAGGCTCTGCCCAAAGTGGAAGGCACCCGGGCCATCGGGTTCGCAAACCACCGATAGTCCGGGCGGTAACCATTCAAACGATGGCGATGCCACAACTACGGGCCGAACGCCGAGTCCGATCAGGGCGTTCACGGAGTCAACGGCGCCCGCAGCCCTGGCACGCCATACCAGACGCCCGGCAGGGCTATCATCGGCGCCGCCGAGCATCACCACAGCCCCGGCCACGAATCCCACCTCAGCGGGTCAGGTAGAACGGCACGCCGGTTATGACTCTGAAGCGCCCTTCCCACGTCCTGCGCCCGTAGAGGAAGGCGCGTTTGAGCAGGACTGCGGTCTGGTTATGCAGGAATCTGTGCCACCATTTGGCGGTGACGAATTCGGGGATGACCATGGTGACATAATCGCCCTCTTCCTGGATGAAGCTATCCACGAATTCCATTAAGGGCCTCACAACCGAGCGATAGGGCGATGGAACTACTTCCAGCTCTATATCCGGATAGTATTCCTTCCAACGCTTTTTCAGTTTCTCGGTCTGCTCCTTGTCTATCTCGACGGTGACCATGTGGAGTTCGCCGTCCAGGGTTATGGCATATTGGATGGCTTTCATAACGCCCCGATGTAGCCCGGCTATGGGCACGATGACGACGTGACGCCTCACCGGCGCGGGCGGCTTCTTCTTCAACGTGAGCTCCGAGGCGACGTTCTCGTAGTGCCTGTGGATGATCAGGAACATTTTGACGAATGTGGGGATGAGCAGAAGTACGATCCAGGCGCCATGTATGAATTTGACGGATGCGATCACGATCAGGACGATGCCGGTCGAGACCGCGCCGACGCCGTTAAATGTGGCCCTGGTCCTCCAGCCCGGCGTCCTGAGTTTGCGCCAGCGAAGTACCATGCTGGCCTGCGATAGGGTGAACGATGTGAATACGCCAACGGCATAAAGCGGGATCAGGGCATGGGTGCTGGCCCCAAAGATTATGATCAGGGCCGAGGCTAACGTGCCCAATAGCATGATGCCGTTGGAATAAACCAGACGATCACCTAACATGGCAAGCTGACGGGGCAGGAATTTGTCACGCGCCATCCACATGGAAAGGCGCGGGAAGTCGGAGTAACTGGTGTTGGCCGCCAGGATTAAGATGAGGGCGGTGGCCGCCTGGACGGCGAAGTAAAGCGGGCTTTCGCCACCGAATATGGTGCGGGCCAGTTGGGAAACTACGGTCTCATGGCCCTGGGCGTGCGGCAGGATGCCGTAAAGGTTCGCCAGTAACGTCAGCCCCAGGAACATGCTCACCAGGATGCCGACCATCCATAACAGGGTCTTACCGGCGTTATCGGCTTCCGGCGGTTTGAAGATCGGGACGCCATCGCTGATGGCCTCCATGCCGGTCAGGGCGGTGCAGCCAGAGGCAAAGGCACGCAGGATCAGGAAAATCCCTATATCCTCTTGCACCGGTAGTGATGTGGTAGCAGCAGCCCCGGGTTCCACGCCGTACATTATCGCCTTTGCCACGCCGGTGATGATCATCACGAAGATGGTCGTGATGAAGAAGTAGGTCGGGATGGTGAAAACCCTGCCCGATTCGCGCACTCCGCGCAGGTTCACCAACGTGATCATGGCAACGGCGCCCAACGCCAACGGCACCCGCCATCTGAAAAGCACCGGGAACGCCGAGGTGACGGCAGCCACCCCCGCCGATATGCTGACCGCTACGGTGAGTACGTAGTCTATCAGTAACGCGGCGCCGGCAACCAGGCTTGGCAAGGTGCCCAGGTTATCTTTGGTGACCAGGTAGGCGCCGCCTCCGCCGGGGTAGGCGTGCACGGTCTGATAGTACGAACTGGCAACTATGATCAGCAAAACGGCAATCCCAATGGCGATGGGCAGCGAGAGGCCCACGGCCCCCGTCCCGGCCAGGATCAAGACCATCAGTATCTCCTCGGTGGCGTAGGCAACCGAGGAAAGGGCGTCTGACGATAGTACAGCCAGCGCCTGAAAGCGCCCCAGCCGCTCTTCCGTCATCTGCTCTGTCGGCAGAGGAGGGCCGATAAGCCAGCGACGCACAGTGCGCAACATACCTTCAACCTCCGAAAACGATAACGCCAACCACTACGGGAGCCACCCAGGCCAGGCGGATGCGTGACTGTATGCAGGCAACCGCTCCCGACTGCGATTGGCTTTACGACTCCCTCCGCAAATACGCCGCAGCCACGCGGCGCGATCCCCAACCCTCATAAATTATCGCGGCTGCAACTAAACCCATGTCCGCCGCCGCCAACAGGGGGCGATCATACCCCAAACATGGCTTTCGTCAAAGCGTACCGGGAGTCCTGTGCCCGATTGGCTACGTCGGGTAAAATTAGCGGTGTCTGGTTACCATATCCGGTATGCAAAGATAAGGGGTTGACTTCCTATGACGGAGATCCCACAAACTATGAAGGCCGTGATCAAGGCCGAGCGCGCGCCCGGCCTCACCCTTACCGAGTTACCCGTGCCAGAAGTCGGGCCGGATGATGTGCTGGTAAAGGTCCGTGCCGTCTCGATATGCGGTACGGACCTTCATATTTACCGCTGGGATAAGTGGGCCGAGGGCCGGATAAAGCCCCCACTGGTCACCGGCCACGAGATCACCGGGGATGTGGTACGGGTCGGCGAGAACGTGCGCCGGGTAAAGGTCGGCGATTACGTCTCGCTGGAAAGCCATGTGGTGTGCAATACGTGCGTCTACTGCCGTACCGGTCGAGGTCATATATGCCAAAATACCAGGATTCTCGGCGTTGATCGAGACGGCGGTTTCGCCGAGTATATCTCGGTGCCGGCCCAGAATGCCTGGGTCAATCCGCCGGATATGCCGGTAGAGGTGGCGGTGCTGGAGGAGAATTTCGGCAATGCCGTCCACACGGTGATGGCACAGGATGTCTCGGCCAAAACGGTGCTGGTGACCGGATGCGGGCCGGTGGGCTTGATGGCAATCGCGGTCGCAAGGGCGGTCGGAGCACGCGCCATCTTCGCAACCGACATCAGCCCATACCGGCTGAATATGGCGGTCACGATGGGCGCCGATATGGTGATCAACGCGGCCAGGCAGGATGTGATCGCCGAGGTCCGGGCCGCCACAAATGGCGATGGCGTGGACGTGCTGCTGGAAATGTCCGGCGCCCCAAGCGCCATAGACCAGGGCTTCACTCTGCTGAAGGACGGCGGTGAGGTGGCACTCCTGGGCCTGACGCCCGGACCGTTCGAATTCGATCTGAACGCGCATATCGTCTTCAAGGGGGCTATGGTGCGCGGGATCATCGGGCGTAGACTGTGGGAAACCTGGTATCAGACCAGGAGCCTGCTGGAAAGCGGCGCGGTCGATCTAACCCCCATGGTCACGCACAAGTTCCGCCTGGAGGAATTCGATAAGGCGTTCGAGACTTTCGCTTCCGGGCAGAGCGGGAAGGTGATGATGATCCCTTAGCAACCCGGTTCTAATCCGAGTAGGGTCGGGCGGCACGGGCACGCACTTCCCGCTGATCGGAAGGTGTGTAGATCGGCAGGACGACGGTGAACGTGGTCCCCCGGCCCTCGCTGCTTTCAAACCATATCCTGCCGCCGTGCTGCTCCACTATGCTCTTGACTATCGAGAGGCCAAGCCCGGTGCCTTCTTCGGTTAGCGCGGCGGCGGTTCGGGAGCGGAAGAATTTGTCGAATATGTGCGGCTGATCCTCAACGGGGATGCCGATCCCGTTATCGCTCACTTGTATGAAGAGCAATCCACCGTCTTCCCAAACCGATACCCCTATGAGGCCACCATCGGGGGTGTACTTTATGGCGTTATCCAGCAGGTTGGCAACCATGCGCCGCAGCCGAACGGGGTTGCCGAGCACTTCCGGCAATCGCTCAGGTATATCCACTTCCAGGCGATGGCCTTTTTCGTCGGCTCTGTGACGCAGGCCGTCCACGGCGTATTGAACTACCATCGGCACCTGAACCGGTTCCCTATCGGCGTCGAATCCGGCCTCGATCTTGCCCAATTCCAGCAGGTCTGCGATCAGGGCGGTTATCTGGCGAACGCTGAAAACGATGCGGTCAACGAATTTGCGCTGCTGTTCGTTAAGCGGGCCGGAGCGGCTCAGTAGCTCCACATATCCCAGGATGGCCGTCAGCGGCGAGCGCAGGTCGTGGGAAACCATGGTGACGAATTCGCTTTTGATCTTGTCCAGTTCTTTGAGGTGGGTGATGTCTTGCATGACGGCGGCACGCCCGACTCCCTCGATTATGGTCAGCTGGCCGTGCAGGACTCGTCCGTCTTCCAATCTGACCTCACCTTGACGCCCCCGCCCGGTGAGGGCTTTTTTGGAAAATAGCTCCAGTACGTCCTCGTGATGCACCACATCGGCAAGTGGTTTGCCCTCAAAGTCCCCTGATACGCCGAATGCGCGTTGCGCGGTCGGGTTACAGAACAGCACCCGATCGTCAGAATCCACGACTATGATGGCATCTTCGGTATCGTGCAGGATGGCGTCCAGGGTGCTCCTCTCATGCTCGGTCTGCGAGTAGAGACGGGCGTTTTCGATGGCTATGGCGGCATAATCGGCCAGGGCGCGGAGCAGGTTCACTTCGTGATCGGTGAACGGCCTGGGATCGGTTCGGTTATCCACACCCAGCACGCCGATGACGTTATCCTGTATGGCAAGCGGCACGTAGACCAGGCTTTTGACGAGGTACGATGATTGTATCCGGCGGGACTCATCGCCACTATATCTGAGCAGATGCCCGGTCTGCACGACCTGTCCGGCCAGGCTATCCTCAACTCTCAGTCTCAGGGTCTCCACGGTCTGCCGGTCAAAGTTCTTGGCGGCGCGAACCACCAGCTCGCCGCTCTCCGGCTCGATAAGCAGGAGGGAGCTTTCCTCGGCGCCGGTCAGTTGCACCGCCGCTTCGACCACACGCTCCAGGACGATCTCCAGGTCGAGCTGCGATGTGATGCTCTTGCCGATCTCGATGAGGGTGTCCAGTTCGCGCAGGTGGCGCTCCAGCAACCGGTTGGCCTGTAGCAGTTGATCCGGGACGGATTCCATTATCCAGCGCGTGAGCTGGTCGTTCAGAACCCGTCGGACCGAGTTGAGGAATTGGTCGGGATCAAGCGGCCTGGTCAGGTAATCCCGCACTCCGGCCCTGAGCGCCCGGATAACGGTTTCGGCAGGTTGGTCACCGGCCACAAGTATCACCGGTATCCCTAATCCGTCGCGCCGGATGGATTCGGCAAGCTCTAACCCGGAAACGATCGGGGTTCCGTAGTCGGCTACCAGGAGGTCAGGCCCCAGGTCGCGGGCGAGGATCATGCCCTCATCGCCGGAGGCAGCAGTCAACACGTCGTACTCGGCCTCTTTCAGCATGGCAGACAGGCCGGTACGGAGATCGGGATCGCCAGAGACTACCAGTATGCGTTCACCGGCCACCTTTTCTCAGCTTTCTAGCTCTTTGGCACGGCGGATCATTTCGCCAACGGCTTCTATCACTTCATCTAACCGCTTTATCGCGTCTGTGAGTTTCTGCCGGGCATCTTTGACGCCGGCTTTCCCCACAAGCATGGCTTCTAATTCGCCGCGCAAGGTTTTGAGGGGAAGTAGTATCTCTTTGCCCATCCCGGCCAGGATGCGGCCTCTGGCGGCGTTCCTGCCACGCAGGTTCTTGTATGCGCTTTCCATGTCCCTGGCACGGGATTCTAATGTGCCGATGAGTTTGGCGTTGACTATGGCAATGGCGGCATAATCCGCCAGGGCGGCCAGAAGGTATGAGTGGCTCTCGTCAAACGGCTCATCGTCCGAATTGGCAACTGCCAGCACACCTAATGCTTTATCCTGCACAACAAGGGGGGCGTAGACCACCGCCCCCGCATCCGCTGCCACTTTCAAACGCCGCAATCCGTTCCCGCTCATAACGACCGGCTCTTGCGAGGTCATCACCAGCGATGCCAGGTCATCCTGCACCGGTCTGCCGATCTTTTCTTTCAGCACGGGCGGGAGTTCGCGCCCGGCCCGTAGCGTTAATTGCCCATCCTCGTCACGCAGGAGCATGAAGGCATAGTCGGCCCCGGTCACGAACAAGGCGCCTTCCAGAACCCGACCGAATAGCTGTTTGAGGTCACGCATGAGGGTGACGCTTTTGCCGATGCTGTAGAGTGTGGTCAGTTCTTTGATGCGCTTTTCCAGCTCGCGATTGCTTTGTTTGAGGCGGGCGAGGAGCATGTCACGCTCTCTGCGCAGCCGCACTTCATCCAGGGCGTGCTCGACCGCTGCCAATGCTTCCGGTTCCCGAAATGGCTTGACCAGGTAGTCTGTGGCGCCCAGGCGGAAGGCGTTGACCACGCTTTCCAGGTCGCGACCACGGATGGTCACTATGACCGGGCCGGCATATCCTTGTGATTTGAGGGCTACCAACATGTCCTGGCCGCTGAGACCGGGCATGTCCATATCCAGGATCACGAGGTCTGGCGGGTTGCCGCGCATGAGTTCCAGTGCCTGGGCACCGTCGCCGGTTTCCAGAACGAGGTATTTATCGGGATCCAGGATGTGGTCTTTGAAGAGGGCACGTATCTCCGGATCGTCGTCTATGACGATGATGGTTTCTTTACGATGGGCCATTGTTTCTCAATATAAACACAAGGTATGGCAGGTAAAGTGTACGCCCGCGTGCACGGCAATGCAAATTGGCTGTGTCATATGTGCCATCATACTAAGCTGCGCAATGGCGACGATCGCGATCAAAGCCGACGGGGTTATGCCGCTATCACGCGGACTCGCCGGTGGTGCCGGCCAGTGGCGAGGTCTGAGGACGCGGTTGCCTGCCGACGCTGAGCAGAAGCCTGACCCGATCTATCAGGCTGTTGGCGATGTACGGCTTGGTGACGTATCCGTCGGCGCCGTTGTCAAGACCGTAACGAATGCTATTGGGGTCTGCCTTAGCAGATAATATAAGCACCGGGGTGCGATCAAAACGCTCCTGCGCCCTTATGCGCCTGAGCACTTCAAAGCCATCCATATCCGGTAGCATCAGGTCCAGGATTATCAGATCGGGAGGGGGGGCGGATTCTAAAGCTTCCAGGGCAGCCCGGCCATCGGTAACCGGTATGGCCTCTGCCCCAATGCGCCGAAGTAGCATGGTAACCAGCTTCAGCAACTCGTGATCGTCATCCACGACCAGAATTCGCGGGGGTGCTAGCGTATCGCTCACCGTCCGTATCCTTTCCGCGAAGCACCTCGTCGGCCATCATTCTAACCATGTTCTATCCTAAAGGGCCGCCAAACGCAAGTCTCCCCATCAGGGCACATCCGAAAACGGATGGCCGATGCCGGTGACCAAATTGACTCCAGGCCACACACGAGATACCATATCCCCAGCCTTTGTAAAGGTGTGTCCGCAAATGCAGAGAATCTTATGAGAAGAACCTCTGAGGTACTGGCCAGGCGCAGGCGCTTCATTTATACCACCCTGTTAAGCATCCTGGTCGCCACGCTGCCATGCTATTGCCTGGGGTTTGCACTGCTGGCATTGGCCCCAGGCCGTAGCGCACCGGCTGCACCGGCCACGATGACCCAATCGCCAATCCCAACTATAACTACTGTGTGGCCAACGGTAACCCTCTTCCCGACGATAACTCCCTGGGGAGCGGATGCCACCGAGCCACCTCTCTACCCCACCCCTACCCAGATGCCAATACCAACACAGCCACCATTACAAACTGCTACTTTCACGCCGTGGCCCACTTTCACGCCCAGTTTCACGCCCTGGCCGACGTTTACGTTCACGCCATCGCCAACGGGGATGCCCACTTATACCCCATCACCGACCGAGACGTTCACCCTGACCTATACCCCCACGCTCACCGAGACTCCAACGGAAACCCCAACCGAAACGCCAACGATCCCAACCGATACCCCAACCAGCACTTATACCCCCACATTCACCGAAACCCCAACCGAGACGCCAACACCAACCGAAACCCCAACCGAGACGCCAACCGAAACTCCAACCGAAACCCCGACCGAAACGCCTACTACTACGGGCATCCCAGGACAAGGGGAAGGCCTATACGCTTGCGTCTTCTCGACCGAAAACGCTAAAAGCTGAAGGAGACCAAATGGACGTAGAAGGACACCTGAAGGCATTGTGCGAGTTAACCGGCCCTCCCGGATACGAGGCGCCGGTAAGGGACTTTTTGAGGGAAGCCTGGGCCGAGCTGGTCGATGAGTTCGATACCGACGGCCTGGGCAGCCTGATCGGGATCAAGCGGGGCGATGGCCCAGAGCCACGCCCTAAGATCATGTTGGCGGCCCATATGGACGAAATCGGGCTGATCGTGCGCGATATTGACGGGGCATTCCTGCGGGTATCACGCATGGGCGGTTCCGACCCACGCCAATTGATCGCCCAACCGGTGGTGGTGCACGGTAAAAGGGAACTCCCAGGTGTGATCGCCAGCAAGCCACCTCATGTAACACCCCAGAAGGAGCGTAACGAGTACCCATCCATCGAGGATTACTTTGTCGATGTGGGACTGCCGGAGGATGAGGTGCAGGAGTTGGTGCGCGTGGGCGATATAATCACGTTCGACGCGCCACCGGTCAATCTGGCAAACGGTCGGCTGGCCTCCAAGTCAATGGACGATAGGGCCGGGGTGGCCTCACTCACGGTCTGCCTGGATACGCTCAGGAACCGACGCCATTCGTGGGATGTGATGGCGGTGGCGACTTCGCGCGAGGAGGTCGGCTTGATGGGAGCTAAAACCGGCGCTTTCCATATCAAGCCAGACCTGGCCATTGCGGTGGATGTGACTTTCGCCTCTCAACCAGGCGTGAGCGAAACACGCGCCGCGTTTAAGCTGGGAGAGGGGCCGACTATCGGGCTGGGTCCCAACTTCCACCCGGTGCTGTTCAGGCATATCAAAGAGGTCGCCGAGCGGCTTGAAATCCCACTCCATGTCGACCCGATCCCAGGCCGCAGCGGAACCGATGCCTGGGCGATCCAGATCACCCACCACGGAATCCCGACGGCGCTGCTGAGCATCCCGCTAAGGTACATGCACTCGTCGGTCGAGACGTTGGCCGTCAAGGATGTCGAGCGCGTCGGACGGCTGATGGCCGAATTCATCGCCGGACTGGAGCCGGATTACCTGGATAAGCTGGCACTGGACGGCGAGGAGGAAAAGGAGGACGAGTCGTGATCCTGAAAGAGCTTTCCGAGGCGTTCGGCGTCTCCTCCGGCGAATCCGAGGTCAGGGGCATCATCCGGGACGCGATCTCCGACTATGTGACCGATGTAACGGTGGACGCATTGGGCAATCTGCTCGCGGTACGCAAGGGAACCGGCGAATCACCGTTGCGCGTGATGGTGGCAGCCCATATGGATGAGGTGGGCCTGATGATCACCGGGATCGATGGCAATGGCTCGCTTCGCTTCTCCCCGGTCGGCGGTATAGACCAACGGGTCTTGCCAGGCACGCGCGTGGTGATCGGCAAGGATAAGGTGCCGGGCGTCATCGGCATTAAGCCGATACACCTGGCCTATAAAGACGGCCTGAAGCGGGCTATCAAGATGGAGAACTTGCGCATTGACATCGGCGCAACCGGTAAGGAGGATGCCCAAAAACTGGTCAAGATCGGCGACCTGGCCGCGTTCGATGTGGCATACACCGAGCTTGGGCCAACGGTACGCGGGAAGGCATTCGACGACCGGGCCGGATGCGCGGTGCTGGTCGAGCTGGTGCGCGGAGACCCGTTCCCGTTTGACCTGCTGGCCGCTTTCACGGTACAGGAGGAGGTGGGGCTGCGTGGCGCAACGGTCGCGGCAAACCGGTTCGAGCCGGATGCGGCCTTCGTGCTGGAAGGTACTATCTGCGCCGATATGCCCCAGGAGCCGGATGAGGATCGCACTACGGTTACCAGGTTGGGACATGGGCCGGCGATCACGATCATGGATCGCAGTATGATCGCCAACAGATCGCTGGTACAGCACCTCATCGCCACCGCCGAGGCCAATAATATCCCATATCAATTCAAGGCACCGGCCTATGGCGGTACCGATGGGGGGGCAATTCACCTTTCCGGCGCCGGGGTGCCCACGGCAGTGGTGGCGGTGCCCTCGCGCTATATCCACACGCCGTATTGCATCCTCAGCCTTTCGGATTTTGAGAATACTGTGCGCCTGATGCGCCAGGCACTTATGACACTCACACCGGACAAGCTGGAGAGTTGACCGTGAAAGAGACGATCAGGAAACTGGTTGAAAGTTGGGGGCCTTCGGGCTTCGAGCATCACGTCCGCGAAACGATAAAGGCCGAGATCGAGGGGCTGGCCGATGAGATCAAGGTGGACCCGCTGGGCAATTTGATCGCCCGGATGGGAAGCGGCGGCACTAAGGTGATGGTGGACGCCCACATGGACGAGATCGGCATTATGATCAGCCATGTGGATAAGGACGGCTACCTCAGATTCACTAATATCGGCGGGGTTCGCGTGCTGACGCTGATGGGCAACCGGGTCAAGTTCGAGGACGGCACCATCGGCTCCATCGGCGTGGACGGCGGCTGGGACCGAACTACGATGCCGAAGATCACGGATTTTTACGTGGACGTAAGCACCGGCGGCGAAAGTAATATCGGTGTCGGTTCGCCGGCGATCTTCTGGCGCACAATGGTCGAGCGGGGTGACGTCCTGGTCGCCAAGAGTTTCGACGATCGGATCGGCTGCGCTATGATGATCGAGGCCATGCGGCAGCTTAAGAATAGCCCACATGAGGTATATTTCGTATTCGCGGTGCAGGAGGAGGTGGGCTTGCGAGGGACTCGCCCGGCGGCGTTCGGGATCGAGCCGGATGTGGGCATCGCGCTGGATGTGACCGGCAGCGGCGATCAGCCAAAGGGCGAGAAGATCGCGCTTAAGCTGGGCAAGGGCACGGCTATCAAGGTGCAGGATAGGGGCCATATCGTGCCGCCTAAGATGAAGGATTTGATGGTGGCACGCGCAGAGGAGGCCGGGATACCTTATCAGCTTGAGGTGCTGCCTCTGGGCACTACCGATGCCGCCGGCATCCAAATCTCACGCGGGGGGATCCCGTCCGGCGTGATCAGCGTCCCGACCCGCTATATCCACACCACGTCCGAAACGCTCCACTACGGCGATGTGGAGGCATCGGTTAAGTTGCTGGTCGAGATGTTGAGCAAGCCGATAGAGTTATAGCAATCGTCCCCTCACCGAGGATGAAAGGCAGGGGTATCTTGGAACGTGCATCCGCTTCGGATACTCTAACAACGGGCCGGGTTAAAACCCGGCCCACTTGTGCCACCGAGAGGTACCGACGAGAGATGTGGGTTGGCCGATGATGAACCGGCAGGTACCCGAATCAAGGTCCCACACCGATCCGGAAGGGCGCTATGTGATGGCGCTGGCGGCTTTGTTCGCGGCTCTTCTGCTTATGAGCGCGGGCTGCACCGGGCATGATACGCTGGTCGGCGTGACGCTGGCACCGGTGCACACGGCGACACCGGAATCGCCCCCCACACCTTCACAGGCCCAGGCCGCACATCCAACGGCTATGTCCCTGACCGGCACCCTGGTCTATGTGAGGGGCGGAACGCTCGCCAAACGCGATATGGAGTCCGGCGAGACGGTCGATCTGGACGATGGGCCGATATTCGGCCCCCTGGCATGGTCGCCAGATGGGCATACTGTGGTCTTTTCGACCGGAGGCGACATCCGCGCCGCCGATCTGGACGCCGAGACCAGCTGGCTGGTCGAATCCAGCAGCCTGGGCGGGTATATGTTCCGCTTCTCTCCCGACGGTAAGTGGGTAACGTATATGAGCGGGGAGCGGGGACGACGTATACACCTGGCCCTGGTCTCAGGCGGGGACGCCAGACAGGTGGCGGTGTTCTCTCACGCCGATGTGACCGCAGGTTGGACGCCGGAAGGGTTGCTGGTCTATCAGGAGTCGGGACAGGAGACCACACCGGCTGTATGCCATGTATACGATCCGGAATCCGGCTCCGACTCTGAAGCCGATTGCACGGAATTGCAAGTTGTCACCACATTCCAGGACTCCGCTGCTTTTGACGGGGAACGGTACCTGCTCACCACTGTGATCCGTACCCACCGGACGGCGGACGGGCGTGAGTGCGGGGATACAGCTATAGCCGTATCCGGGCCGGGTAACCCCTCGGCGCCGGATGTGATCTTCGATGTGCAGGGGGGCCATCTCTACGCGCCCAAGTGGTTGCCGGACGGACGGGTGACGTTCGTGCTGGGCGGGTACGGTGAGTGCGGGGTCGAGGATGAGGTCTGGGATATTATGATCGGGCTGCCGGGCGAGGAGCCGGAACGCTTGGCCGGCCCGATAGGGAACGCGGATGATAGACGCCAGTGGTACTACGGGCCGGACGTCAGGCTGCGGATCAGTTACACGGTCTCGCCAGAAGGGACGCACGTCGCCTGGATAGCAGGGGGATACGCGGCCCGTGTCTCGCAGATAATGGTGACCGACGTGGCCACCCACACCACTCAGACGTTGCTCGAAACACGGGCAGATGAGGCGGAAAGCCGCGTTGACTACCTGGAGCATCTCATGTTCCGACAGGTATACTGGTTACCATGATATAATACCCGTCAAGGCCAATGAGAGTCGGAGGGAATCAATGAGCAATCTAGGCCCCACTGAGTTGATCATCATCCTGGTGATCGTGATCATTTTGTTCGGAGTCGGGAGGCTAAGCCGCATCGGCGGCGAGCTTGGAACGGCCATCCGCGAGTTCAGGCGCGGTCTGGCCGGGGAGGATGAATCCCTCGGCTCCGAGGAAACCGCCGAGGAAGAGAAAAAGTCCAACGAATAGTCGCTCTGCATCCTCCGGAGCCTGTATATGCTGATCCACGGTCGCTTTCTGACGCAATGGGGAAGAGTAGTCGAGGGGGAGATCGAGCTGAAAAATGGCCGTATCGTCCGGGTGGAGCCGGGCGGTAAGGGCGTCGGAGCCGATCTCGATACCGATGGGATCGTGGTGCCGGGGTTCGTGGAGTTGCAGATCAACGCCGGCTTCGGCCACGATCTGACTTTCGAGCCGGAATCGGTCACTATGCTGGCCGAGAAGTTACCGTCCACAGGCGTCACCGCTTTCCTGGCAACGCTGATCACCTCTCCACTGGAGGAGTATCCACAGAAGTTGCGCACACTGGCCGGGGCGGCGCTGGAGGCTAAGGGGGCTGTAGTCCTCGGCACCCACCTGGAAGGCCCATACCTCAACCCGGCCAGCAAGGGCGCCCACGACCCGCTGTTAATGCGCGAGCCAAATATGGACGAGTTGCCGATGTTGCTCGGAGATGGCTTCACCAGGCTGATGACGCTGGCACCGGAACTTCCAGGCGCTCACGAGCTTATAGCCGAGCTTTGTCGGCGCGGGATCGTGGTCTCGATGGGCCATTCCGCAGCCACTTATGAGCAGGCGGTGGAGGCGATGAATAGAGGGGTCTCTTACGGGACTCACCTTTTCAACGCTATGCCCGCGTTCCACCACCGCAAGCCGGGCCTGATCGGGGCTTTGCTGACTCATCCGATCCCGATCGGGATGATCGTCGATGGGCTGCACCTGCACCCGGAGACGGTGAGGCTGGTTTACCAGGTCAAAGGCTCCGCCGGGATCACGCTGGTGACCGACGCGATGGCCGCTTTGGGTATGCCGCCGGGAAGATATGTCCTGGGCAATCAGGAGGTCACGGTCAGGCCTGATGGCTCTGCGCGGCTGGCCGATGGGACGTTGGCCGGGAGTACGCTTTCGATGAACCGGGCGGTGTGGAATATGGTGCGATTCAGCGGCTGTACTCTGGCGCAGGCGGTCGAGATGGCAAGTCTGACGCCGGCCAAAGTCCTGGGCCTGGAATCGCGTAAGGGACGGATCGCGCCCGGATATGACGCCGATCTGACCGTCCTGGGCAGCTCCGGTGAGGTGCTGGCAACTGTTGTGGCAGGGGAGATGGTTTATAAGCGTGGGTGATGGCATGACACCCGGTGTCGGGCATATGCTTTGCATCACGCTCGGCACGGGGATCGGCAGCGGGCAGATTCTGGACGGGCGATTATACCACGGCGCTACCGGCGGGGCAGGCCAGATCGGCCATCTGGTCTTGGAACCCAATGGCCCGCTTCGCAGGTGCGGCAAGCGCGGGTGCCTGGAAACCCTGGCTTCCGGAACGGCGATCAGACGGGACACGCTGGCAGCATTGGGGCACGGCGAGAGTAGCGTCCTGATGGGGATCGATCGGGAGCAGCTGACGGCGGAACACGTCGCGGACGCGGCCAGAGACGGGGATAAGCTGGCTCTGGGGGTTTTCGAGCGGGCCGGCAGGTACATAGGTGCTGCGCTGGCCTGCTATGCCGATATTAATAATCCGGAGCTGATCGTGATCGGCGGGGGCATGGCGGCAGCCGGCGATCTGCTGCTGGGGCCGATCAGGCAGGTGTTTACCGAGAGGGCATTGCCGGCTAACGCAAGGGCGGCCAGGATCACTACGGCTGCACTCGGCTCGGATGCAGGCGCGGTCGGGGCAGCGGCTTTGGTCTGGATAGAACGGGCACGGTATCCCCGCTAGCCGGGGTCGGCTCCGGATACGGCTGCCAGCACCCGTCCCCAGGCCGCCCGCAGCGCTTCGCTCACAGGGCTATCCGGGCTGTACTCGGTCACCGGGCGCCCCCAGGTCATGGCTTCGGTCACCGTCTCGTCAAACGGTAGCCTGCCGATGAAGTTTATGCCGTGCTCCCGACAGTATGCCTCGATCTCGTCGGCGCCATCCGGGTATACATCCGCTTTGTTGAGCAGTACCAGGGATGGCACTCCGAAATGCTCGGTGGTCGCCAGAACTCGCTCCATGTCGTGGATGCCGGACGCGGTTGGCTCGGCCACGATCACTGCCAGGTCAGCGCCGGACGATGCGGAGATGACCGGACAGCCTATCCCAGGCGGCCCGTCCACTATCACGATCCGCCGGTCTTCGTCCATTGCCAGGAGCCTGGCCTGTTGCTTGACCAGTGTGACAAGCCGCCCGGAATTTTCCTGCGCCGGAAGTAGCTCCGCATGGAAAAGCGGCCCGTATCTGGACTCCGAACGGAACCAGTGACCTGCCAGTTGCTCTTCCATGCGGATCGCGTCAAATGGGCACTGGGTGACGCAGGCGGCGCAACCATCGCAGGCGATCGGATCGGCGGTATATGTCCCATCCTCCAGTTCGGAGATGGCATCAAAGCGGCAAACGTCGTGGCAGATGCCGCAACCTGTGCATTTTTCCGGGTCGATTATCGCGATCTGGCCGCCCATGAATTCGTGTTCTTCCAGGCGTTCCGGCTCCAGTACCAGTCCGAAGTTGGCCGCATCCACATCCGCATCCGCCAGGACGGTGCGCAATCCGCCTTCTGCCGCCAGGTGCGCAAAGGCCGCTGCGACGCTGGTCTTGCCGGTGCCCCCTTTCCCGCTGAGTATCACGATCTGTTTCACGATCTCGCCTCCTGCGCCACTATGCGGACGATGTCGCCGTAAAGGGCGCGGAATTTGTCGCCATATTCCGGCTTTATCTCGATCAGCGGCCTGCCGCGTGCGATCCCTTCGGCGATCTCGCGGTCAAGGGGAATCCTCATCAGGATGGGGATTTTGTGCTCGCGGCAGAAGTCATCAACTCCGGTGTACCCGGTTCCATCCCGATTCACGATCACTCCGACAGGGATGCCCAACTCGCGACCGATCTGGTAGGCCTGGCGCAGGTCGTGCAGCCCAAATGGGGTCGGCTCGGTCACCAGTAACAGAAAGTCCGCACCCCGCACCGATTCGACTACCGGACAAGACGCGCCGGGCGGGGCGTCGATCACTACTATCCGGTCTCCGGCAGGGGCCGCCCATTTCTTCAGCTCCCGGACTATGGGAACGGCCATTGGCTCACCGATGTTCATCACGCCACGCGCGAATTCGATGCCCAGGCTCGCTTTTCCGGCCTCCAGCACGCCCATCACGTCCGGCACTTCGCGTATGGCGCCTTCGGGACAGTTGAGCGTGCAGCTCCCGCACCCGTGACATAGCTCCGGGAAGACCAGCACGCTCTGCCCGACGACCGCGATGGCGTGATATTGACATACCTGGGCACATATGCCGCAATAGGTGCAAAGCGATTCGTCCACTTCCGGGATCATTAAGGCCACGTCCCGGCTCCGCTCGAATTCCGGCGCCAGGAAGATGTGGGCGTTAGGGGCTTCGACGTCGCAATCCAAAAAGAGCGGCGGGCCTAAGTCCGCCGCCCCCGCCAGTGATAGGGCCAGGGCGGTCGCGACGGTGGTTTTACCGGTTCCGCCCTTGCCGCTGGCAACCGCTATTTTCATGGCTACCAACCACCTCTGCCACGACCCCTTCCGCCGCCGCGCCCCCAGCCGCCACCGTGCCCGGCACCGGGACTCGGAGCGGATACACGGGTCAGACGCCCCGCTTTATAGTCTTCGATGGCTTGCCTGACCGTGATCCCGCCCGCCGAGTACATTTCGATCCCGGCGGCGGCCAACGCCTGGTAGGCATTGGGTCCAAAGGCGCCGCTGATGACCGCTTTGACGCCCTTATCCGCCACGAATTGCGCCGCTTGTATCCCGGCGCCGCTCGCCGAGTTGATCGCCGGGTTCGGGAAGGCATCCCATTCATCGCTTTCGGTATCCGCGATCACGAATCCCGCACATCTTCCAAAACGCGGGTCTACTCCGGCATCTATATCCGGTGAGGTTGCCGTGATAGCTATTTTCATTACTCGCTCATCTCCTTGTAGGTCTGATCTCTATTGTTATTGTTCACGCGCACGGATGCTCTGACACGAGGGCATGTGCTATCATCCACGTATCATGCGGGTTCCGCACTTCGGACATTTGACGGTGGTACACGGCACGCCGGCCCGATGTGGTACTTTGTGGCCGCAGGAGGGACATACGCACACTCCCCCAGGGCCGGCACCACCACCCCCGCCTCCTCCACCTCTGCGAGCACGCCATCCTCTCCCACGCCTCGACCACCTCGGAGCTGTGGGGGGAGTGGCTGCCCGCGCCCGCCCGCTATCTCTGAAGGTAGCTCTCCGATCAAGGGCATCCAGGGCCAGAGGCAACACGCGGGGGAGAACTTCGTTGCCCAGGAAGGCTAATGCCGCGCCGACCGCCGGCCATATTCGGCTTCCGCCCGCCGGCGCCGGGGCGCTCTGAGATG
>JALXEW010000084.1 GCA_027069285.1 Ardenticatenia bacterium
AATAACATGTTGGGGAAGGCTAATCCGGCGTCTATCAGTACTTCAACAGCCCTATCCGCCCACCCCCCGACAAATCCGGCCAGGGCACCCAGCGCCAGGCCGGGCAGGATGGTGATCGCCATCGCCATCAGCGCCGAGCTTAAGGTGCGACGTCCGCCCCAAAGCGTCCTGCTCAGGACGTCACGGCCTAACATGTCGGTTCCGAGCGGATGGGCGACGGATGGCGGCGCGTACTGAATCTCCGGATCGGCGACCATCGGGTCGGTGCGGATCAATGCCGGCCCGGCGATCACGCATAGCGCAATCACGCCCAGGGCCAGCGCCGGGATTCGCCATCTGCCGTTCTCTCGACCGTTCACCCGTCCACCCGTAGCCTGGGATCGGCGAGGGCGTAAAGCAGGTCGGCCAGCGCGTTGGTGACGCTATACGTGATGGCCCCCAGTACAACCACGCCCTGAACAACCGGCAGGTCACGGTCCAGTATGGCGTCCATGAGTAGCCGCCCGATCCCACGGCGCACAAATAGCGTCTCGGTGATCACGGTACCGCCCAGCAGGAACCCCAATTGCAGAGCCACGATGGTGATCACCGGCAACAGGCCCACGCGGAGTATATGTCGGAGCCATAAGGCGTCCGCGCGGAGGCCTTTGGCACGCGCTACGGTGACGAAATCCCCGCTTTTAGCCTCGATCAGGCCGGCACCGGTGACCCGCGCAATGCTGCCGGCCACGTGGAAGCCGAGTACGCCCGCAGGGAGTACCAGGTGACGCAGGTCGCCGGAGCCTATCGCCGGGAGCCATCCGAGCACCACGCTGAAGAGCCATATCGCTATGATCCCGGTCCAGTAGATCGGGGTGGAAAGCGCCAGGGATGTGATCCATTTGGCAGCGCTGCCGGCCACCGAACCATCCGCACCGGCAGATAACAAGCCAAGCCCAAGCCCTAACACGGTGGCCACGACCAGGGACGCGGTAGCCAGCTCCAAAGTGGCGCCCGCCTGCTGCGCGATTATCTGGGTAACCGGTTGTCCGGTCAGCAGCGAGCGGCCCATATCACCATGCAGCAGGCCGGAAAGGTAGCGCAGGTACCGGATCGGCGCCGGATCGTCAAGGCCCAGGCTCTCGCGCCGGGCCTCGATCTGTTCCTCGGTAGCGCCGCCGATGAGCAACTGGGCCTCTATCGCATCACCGGGCAGCAGCCACAGTGTAGCGAAGGCCAGCGTCACTACCAGCCACATCACCAGTAGCATCGAGCCGATCCGGCGTATCAGGTACCTGCGCATTTCGTCACCGGTTGAGCTGAACCTCGGCCAGTATCGGGAAGAAGCCCTGGGCGTCAAACCGCAACCCGGTGATATTGGCCGAGGCGACGTTCAGGTTCACGTAGTCCCGTATCGGGATCACCAGCGCCAGGTCCATGATCCGGCGCTGTATCTGCCTGTAAAGCTCAGCACGGCGGGCCTCGTCAAGTGTGGACGTGGCCTCATACAGGAGTGCATCCAGGTCTGGGTCGTCCACTTTCGACCAGTTCAACGCGCCGTCAGAAAGGTAAAACTGGTTCAGGAGGCTCGGATCGGTACCGGTGAAGTTGATGGCTATGGCGTTGTACTCACCCTCTTCCGCCGCGTCCCGCAGGGCCGGGAACGAGGGCACCTGGATCAGGTTCACGTCTATCCCCAACAGTTCCCACTGCGATTCCAGCAGTTGGCCCACCTCTGGAGACATGCCCCAAGGCGGCACTACAACGTCGATCCGAAGTGGCTCTCCATCTCGCTCCAGGATGCCATCGCCATCGGCATCCTCATAGCCACGGCTGGCAAGCAGTGAGGCGGCCTGTCCCTGGTCGTTGAACGGGTACAGGATCGGCATCTCCGGGTCGTAAAACCGGGTCACCGCAGCCAGCGGGCCGTATGCCACAGGTGAGAAGCTCTGAAAGACGGCATTCACAATGGCGTTGCGGTTTGTGGCGTAAAGCAAGGCCTCGCGGATCGCAATGTCATCGGTGGGCGGACGCCGGGTATTGAGGAAAAATTGCAGGGGCTGTCCGGGAATGGACACCGGGTATAGCTGGATGGCGCTGTTCCCCCGTAACCTTTCGGCATCACTGGGGAGCAGCTCTCCCATTATCTGGGCATCGCCACTTTCCAGCGCCAGGGCACGGCTCGCCGGGTCTTCAAAGAAGCGGAATTCGATCTCGTCCACGTATGGCGGCCCCTGATTCTGCATGAAACGCGGCGCCCATGCATAATCCGGGTTCCGCGCCAGGACAAGACGGTCACCGGGGACGTATTCCACGAATTTGTACGGCCCGGTGCCCACCTGGTGGAATTGGTAGGTTGCCGTATCGTACTGTTCGAGCGCAGTCGGGCTGGCGATGCCCAGGTAAACCTGGCTAAGCGAATCCAGGAGCGGTGCGTATGGCTCGCTCAGCACGATCCTTATGGTGTAATTATCCACGATCTCGTAATGATCGTATGGGCCAAGCATGTAGACGGCTTT
The DNA here is from genome assembly GCA_027069285.1 of Ardenticatenia bacterium. Classification (GTDB taxonomy): domain Bacteria; phylum Chloroflexota; class Anaerolineae; order Aggregatilineales; family JALXEW01; genus JALXEW01. The sequence continues at coordinate 2,499 of JALXEW010000084.1, forward strand.
CTGCGAGCCGGTGGCCGGATCGGTGATCCGGTCGAGGTTGGCGGCCACCGCTGCCGCGTCAAAATGGGTGCCGTCGTGGAAGGTGACGTCCTGACGGAGTGTGAAGGTATAGGTCAGGCCGTCGTCTGATATGACCCATCCCTCGGCCAGGCCCGGCACGAACTCACCGGTTTCCGGGTCGAGGTAAACCAGGGTATCGTAGACGCTCCTCAACGGTATGCCCAGCTCGGCGGATGCGTGGATGTGGGGATCGAAGCCGGAGGGCATCAGGGTCAGGCCGTAGACCAATCGGGTGACGGACGGTGTTGCCTCACCGCCACATCCGACCAGTACGGCCAATATAAGCCCGGTCGCTATGAGAATCGAGAGCAGTCGCATCCTAAACATCTCCCCGTGATCGGAACCCACAGGCCCGGACGATTCGGAATCGAGGCACAAAGGCCCGCTCGATAATCGGCCCGTCCCTCCAGGCGCTCACGTCAGGAACATGGGCATACCGACAACATGCCGGACGAGCGGACGGTATTCGTCAACGTCGTAAAGCTCGGCCACGTCAACGCGCTTGACGCCCTGGCTGATGGTGGTCAACGGGATGTCGGTATACAGCCCCCGTTGCAGACATACCAGGCGCCCGAACCGCCTCTGCTCGATCAGGCCCATCGCCATCTGGGCGTAGTTGGCCGCGACCATCAAGTCCAGCGAGTCTGGGGCGCCACTGCGCATCAGGTAGGCCAGTTGCTGGTAGATGATGTTCTCGCCGGTTAGCTCTTTGAGCATCTGGCCGGTGATGAAGCCGATCCCCCCCAGCTTTCGATGTCCGAATGCATCCGGCTCGCCGCTCTCGATCACAGTTCCTTCGATCATCCTGGCGCCTTCCGAGATGGTGAGCATGGCGTAGTTGCTGGGATTCGCCCGCTTGTCCTTCATGATCAGGTCGGCCAGCTTATGTGGGTCGAACGGCACTTCGGAGATTATGGCGCGGTCAACGCCGGCCAGATATGCGGCTATCAGCGACGTCTCGCCGGAGTGACGCCCGAACAGTTCGATCACGGCGATCCTCTCGTGCGAGCCGGTCGATGTGCGCAGGTTGTGAATGAAGTTGACGCTCCTCGTCACGGCGGTGGAGAATCCGATGCAGTAGTCTGTGCCGTATACGTCGTTATCCATAGTCTTGGGGATGGCTACGATCTTGACGCCCTCTTTGTGGAGACGCTCGGCGTAGCTGAGCGTATCATCGCCGCCGATCGGAACCAGGGCATCCAGCTTGAGGTGCTCTATCACTTTCAGGACGTACTCGGTATAGTCCCTGGTGCCGTCCTCGTTTTCGGGCATATCCATCTTTCTGAGGAAATCCGGTATCTTGGATTTCATCAGGACACGGCCAGGATTGGTGCGCGAGGTGTGCAGGAACGTGCCGCCGGTGCGGTCAACGCGGCGCACCTTCTCTCTATCCAACTTGATCGCGCAGACGCTGTTTTCCTCGAACGGGAGGTCAATGTTGTATTCCAGGAGGCCTGCCCATCCACGCCGTATACCCAACACTTCGTAGCCGTTCGTCACGGCCCGATTCACGAAGGCTTTGATGCACGGGTTCAGGCCAGGAACGTCACCGCCCCCTGTCAGGATACCTACACGCATGTTTCCTCCTCCTGTGATACTAGCGCAGATTCGTAAATGAGTGCGCTTGATGCCTGTATTGGAGATTATACGCCCCCAACCGACTCCGGGGGGCGAGATGCCGTTGGGAATGTTACCAGGCTCGCTCTACCGTCGCCAATGCATTCGGCATCGCCGCCAAAACGTCGTCGGCGGTCACGGATGCCTCGCATTGCAAGGAGTTGGCGGCCAGCTCACCGGCCAGGCCGTGGATGTAGGCGCCGCAAACCGCCGCTTCGAACGGCTCCAGGCCCCGCGCCAGCAGGCCTACTATGGCCCCTGCCAATACGTCACCGGTGCCTGCGGTCGCCAGGGCAGGTGTGGCAAAGGGTTCCACGACTATACGACCATCCGGCGCCGCGATAACGGTATGCGCGCCCTTGAGGACGACAACCGCGTTCCACTCTACAGCCTTCTCCCCGGCCAACTCGATTCTCCTGGAGGCTACCTCGCCGCGTTCTAAACCCGTCAGCCGCGCCATCTCGCCCGGATGCGGGGTCAGGATGGTGCCAGGTGGCAGTAGCTTCCACCATTCATCGAGGCCGGATAGCAGGTTCAACCCGTCGGCGTCTATCACCAGCGGGGGCATATCAGGCGCCGGTTCCGATTCCGGCTCCATCTCCTCACGCAGGAAACCCAGATGGCCTTTGCGATGAGCCTGGTGACCCAGCAGCTCGTACAGGAATTCGCCGGTACTCTCCTCGCGACCCCAACCAGGCCCAAGCAGCATGGCCGAGTACCCGGCCATCTCCCGCCTGACGATCTCGACAGCCCCCGGCGCGATCACACCCATATCATGCGGCAATATCAGCCAGGTGGCCGGCGCGTAACGCGATGCCAGCGCGGTATGGATCGGCCTGGGAACGGCCACGGTAACCAGCCCCGCCCCAACACGGTAGGCCGATTGGGCTGCAAGCAGCGCCGCACCGGTATAGTTAACCGATCCGGCCACCAGCAACGCCTTGCCAAATGTGCCCTTATGCGCATCGCGCGGGCGTGGGGGCAGCATGGATCGTATGTCCGGACCGGTCGGCATCTGGAGCCTGATCTCGGCCAGCTCTTTCAGGTCGGGCGGGGTGCCGATCCCGGCCACGTAAAGCTTCCCCAGCCTGCCTGCGCCCGGAAATGTCACCTGCCCCCGCTTGATCGCCGCGAATGTGACGGTCATGTCAACTGTTGGCGTGGATTCATCCACCTCGCCGGTATCACAATCCAGGCCAGAGGGACAATCCACGGCCACAAGCAACGGCTCCGGCCCGCCTTCACGAGGGTTCGGGCGGGCAGGATCGACGAACCCGACGTCAGATGCCATGCCGCGCCTGCCGGCCACTACTTCCCCCAATACGAGCAGGATGTCGGCTATGGTGCCACGCACAGGCGGTTTTGCCCCGGTGCCCAGGAGCGCGTCTATCACCACGTCCGAGCCTCTCAGCCACTCCCGCAATTTGCGGTGGCCCTTATCGTCCGCCGCCAGGGTGATCGGCAGGCCGGCATCGCGCACGCGGGCGAAGTTGACATCATCATCCGGCCTGGACTTCGAAAGGTAGAAGCTCACCTGGGCGCCGGCTTCCGCCAGGACTCTACCGGCCACCAGGCCGTCGCCCCCGTTATTGCCCGGCCCCACCAGTACGACGACCGATTTGCCTTTCACGCCCGGCAAGGCTGCAATCGTGGCCTTCGCCACTGCCGTGCCCGCATACTCCATCATCTGGGCATACGAAATGCCTGCCGCATCGGTGGCGGCCTCTATTCTCCGCATTTCCTCGACGGTAACTATTTTGATCACGGCATCTCTCCCGTTATCCATGCTATCCGGCAGCATCTTCCAGACGCGCCCGGAACGCCTCGGCCCTACGCCCTTTCCAGATACCCATTTCCCGGAACCAGGCCAGGGTCTGCCGGGCGCCTTCCCGGAACGACGTCGGCTCGAATCCCAGCTCACGGCGAGCCTTCTCGCTGGAAACCGGCCAATCGTTGAATACATACGAGCGCAGGTTGATTGGGTAATACGGCTCGACGCCGATGAGGTCGCCAATCCAGGTCATCAGGCGGGCAAGCGCTATCATTATCCAGCCCGGCACGTCCAGCCGGAATGATGTGATCCCGGCCTCCTCGCTGATGATGCGATTGGCCTCTCGATGCGAGATCGGTTCGCCGCAGATGTTGTATATCTCGCCCGGACGCCCCCTTTCGATGGCGGCGACGATGGCACGCGCCACGTCCGATACGTAAACCGGGAATATGATGTGCCGCCCGCCATCGACCTGCACCAGGTTGCCCTTTAGCGGGTCTTCGAAGAACAGGCGATTGAACGCATACCTCCCCCACGGGCCGTAGAAGGCACCCGGACGTAGTATCACAACAGGCAGGCCGCGTTCACGGAAGAAACGCATCGCCACCCGCTCGCCTTCCAGTTTGCTACGCTGGTAATCGTCGGCAGGATCGGGCGGATGTTCCTCGTCTATGACGCGACCGGGTATGGGGTTGCCGATCACGGCCACGGTGGAGATGTGGATGAATTTGCGGACTCCCTCGTCCGCTGCCGCCGCCATCACATCCGCCGTGCCGATCACGTTGGTACGCATGAACGTCTCTCGCCTGCCCCAAAAGCGGAAATGCCCTGCCGCGTGTACCACATACCTGCACCCGCTCATGGCCTTACGGACGGATGGCTCATCCTCCACCGCGCCGAATGCTAATTCGACGCCGAGCGGCTCCATCCAGGCGGCCCTTTCGGGCGAGCGAACCAGCGCCCGCACCTTAAGGCCGGCCTCAACCAGGGCGGGAACCAGATGACGGCCCAGGAAGCCGGTGCCGCCGGTCACAAGGGTCAGGGCACCGCGTTCCAGATCGGATGGGTTCATGGGTTATCGTCCGATTCGAGACTCAGGCGGTAAACTTCTCTGCGCGACCAACCGGATAGCTCGGCGATCTCCCGCGCCGCCGTCTTACGATCGACGCCGGCTTCCATCCGCTCCCTGATCGCTTTGAGAACGGTATCCTCATCCCAACGCTCGCCTTTGCCCTCCGCGCCGGAGATCACCAGTGTGATCTCACCCTTCG
>JALXEW010000085.1 GCA_027069285.1 Ardenticatenia bacterium
CCTGGTGATCATCATGCCGGGGACGTATCGCGGGGTGGAGGTCGAGGGGACGGGCGGAGAGGATGGGGCATATATCCACATCCTGGGCTGGGGTGAGCCGGGGTCGGTTGTCGTCAATGCGCCCGCCGATCCGGGAAAGGATTACCTTCGCCACCACTTCTACTTCATAGATGCGCACCATTACATAGTGCAGAACATCGCCTTCGAGGGTGCCGAGGACGGGGCGGGAATCTTCTTTTCCGGCTACTTTGGCTGGACCGGGCATTTTTCCCACCATATCGTGCTCATGGACGTCTACAGCCATGATAATGGCGAGTGGGGGGTGCATACCACGTCTGCCAGCTACATCCTGATCCAGGATTCGGTCTTCGCCGGGAGCCGGTATGAGCACGGAGTATATATCTCCGGGTCTGGCGATCATGTTGTGGTGCGCCGTAACGTGTTCCAGGGTAATAACGAGGCAGGTCTCCAGATCAATGCCGATCCGCAGAGCGCCACCGCCGAGATATACTACTTTTTGGAAAACACCACCGGGGATACGTGCGGGTGGAGTGAGGACGATGTGGACTTCGACGGGGCGGCTACCTGGGACGATCTGATGGAATGCTATCGCAGCCAGGGCTTGCCCGATCTGGGCGAGTTTTTCGAGGATGGCATCAGCCAGGACGTGATCATCGAGCAGAATGTGTTCACCGCCAACGGGAACGAGGGCGGGGCTGCGATCAATTTAGCCTCGGTGCGGGACGCGAGGGTGCGCAATAACCTGATCTACGGCAATATGGCCGCCGGTATAGCCTGCTGGGATAACGGGTATGCCGGGGATAAGGGGCTGCCGGAATCGGAGTTTGGGTGCCGGGACGTGATGATAGTCGCCAATACGATAGTCGATCCGGGCGGAGATCGGGGCGCTCTGATCCTGAATCAGGATGGGCGCGATATGGTGGTTTACAATAATATCATAGTGCGCGATGGGCGCCCGGATGCATATGAGATTACCGGTCGTTCGGGCCGAGGGTTGGTTTCCGGAGCTAATTACTATTCCTCGCTATCGGTGGAGGATTCGCCGGGAGCGGTGCAGCTCGATACCGAGCCGGACAGCGGGTCGGTGACCGGGTTCACGTTCCAGGAGGCGATGGCGAACTTCACGGCGCCTGGGTTCGATGTTTGGGTGCTGCTCGACGGCCCCTGGCCGGTTTTGAATCCAAATAGGCCGGATTATCGCCCGGTGGCCGGTTCGGTTCTGCTGAGTATGGGCGATCCGGCCTATAATCCGACCCTGGATTTGGAGGGCAGGCGCCGGACTGGAACCGAGGTCGGGGCGCTGGCAGGCGGAGTGGATCAGGATAGGTAGTCCCTCAATAGCCGCGACCTGCGTGGGTGGCGGAGTCTGCGCAGGGCCTTGCCTTCGATCTGGCGGATGCGCTCGCGTGTGAGGCCGAATTTCTGGCCCACCTCTTCGAGTGTGTAGCTGCGCCCGTTGAGCAATCCAAACCGCAGCCGCAATATCCTTGCCTCTCGCGGCGAGAGGGTGCTCAGCACCTCTTCGACCTTTTCGCGGAGGATGTTCTGGTATGCCGTCTGCGGTGGGGTGGGGGTGCTGTCATCCTCGATGAAGTTGCCAAGCTCGCTATCCTCGTCTTCTCCGACCGGGTGCTCCAGCGATAGCGGAGTCCAGCTTACCTTGAGCATCCACTGGACTTTGCGCGGGTCGAGGTCCATTTCCTCGGCGATCTCTTCCGGGGTGGGCTTGCGACCCAGGCGCTGTTCCAGGTCGCGGGCGGCGCGGTACAGGCGGCGTATGCGGTCGGACATGTGAACCGGGACGCGGATGGTGCGGCCCTGGTCTGCGATAGCACGGGTGATGGTCTGACGTATCCACCAGGTGGCGTAGGTGCTAAAGCGGTATCCGCGCCGGTAATCGAACTTCTCGACGGCTTTCATCAGGCCCAGGTTGCCCTCTTGGATGAGGTCAAGGAACGGGACGCCCCGCCCCATGTACTTTTTGGCGATGCTGACAACCAGGCGCGTGTTGGCTTTGATCAGGTGCTCACGGGCGGCGGCGCCTTCTTCAACCAGGCGTTCCAGCTCGCGGACGCGGTCTGGGTCGGCGCCGTTGAGGTTTTTCAGCTCTTGCTCGGCCTTTTTGCCCAGTTCCAGACGCCGTGCCAGTTCAACTTCCTGTTCGGTGGTCAGGAGCGGGACACGGGCCATTTCCTTGAGGTAAAGCCCGACTGTATCGTCTGAGGATATGCCGCTGAGGTCTGGGGTGATCTCCTCGTCCTCATCGTCCGGGCCGTCCGGGAAGCCGTCCCCGTCGTCGTCGCCGTCGTAGACTTCAACGCCGGCGTTGTTCAGGAGCACGAAGAGTTCCTCGAATCTATCCATTGCCTCTGGCGGGAGGAGTTCCAGTATATCCTCTGTGGTCAGGCAGCCCTGTTGAGATTCTGCCCGTTCTATCAGTTCCGCCAGGAAATCCTTTGTATCGGTACCGCTATCGTAACTCACCTGACACCCCCAATTCTACAGAGAGATTCACTTTTCCAGCAGAATTTTCAAGGCCTCCATTCTCGGATCTATCCGGTCCGAGCGGCAGGTACATGTGGCCAGGTTAAGGTTCTGGCCGCATTCGGGACATAGCCCCTTACAATCGGGCTTGCACAGTGCCTTGATGGGTATGTGCAAGATCACCTCTGCCCGAAGTAACGGGGCCAGGTCCAAAATGCCGTCCTCGCCAACGGTCAACTCTGCTTTGGGGGTCGGTGGAAAAACGTAAAGTTCTTCTAAATCCAGGCTGATCTGGAGGGGGAAAGGCTCCAGGCACCTGACGCATTCCACGATGGTGGCGGTACGCAGGTTTCCCCTCACCAGGATACCTCGACGGGTGCGGGTTAGCTCCAGCCCTCCGCGCAGGAATTCGACGGTGAGATCGTCTGCGACGCGCAGCCTGGGCACGTCAAACACGTGGTCTCGCGTTGCGCCGGCTCTGGAGCCGAGCAGGAAGCCGACGTTAAGCTTTAGCACCCGATTGCTTATATAATGGCTGTTCAGGTTCATGATCTTGCCGGGCCTTTTCTACACTTGGGTTGATTTCGGTTTGGTTTTATAGGCCCGCCGCCTCCCGTCGCCGATGCCACAATTATAGCGATTCTGAATCTTTGTGTCAAGAATTCTGTAACAATCTTAACCATTTTCAAACAGTTTTGTATCCCGATATAAAGTTTGCCGTATGTGTGTTATAATCCCCGCCATGGGCAGATCAGAGACAGGCAGGGCGCTCAGCGGGCGGGAATTAGCCGGCGCCACCGGAATGGTGGCCGCCGCTATGATCGCCAGCCGGGTGCTGGGCCTATTCCGCAATACTATAGTCGGCGCGACGTTCGGCGCAGGGCCGGAACTTGATGCGTTTACCGCCGCACAGCGCCTGCCGGAGACGTTGTTCGTGCTGGTGGCGGGCGGTGCTTTGGGATCGGCTTTCATACCGGTATTCGCCGGGTTCCTGAGCAGGGGCGAGCGTGAGCACGCCTGGAAACTCGCAAGCGGGGTGGCCAACCTGCTGGTCGTGGTGAGCCTGGCCGTCAGCGCGGTTGCGTTCGTGCTCGCGCCGCAAATATCCCGGCACCTGCTCATGCCGGGCGCGACGGTTTCGCAGCAGATGCTCACCGCCTCGCTGATGCGCATTATGTTGGCGACTGTGGCCGTTTTCGGGATCAGCGGGCTTGTCATGGGCGTCCTCAACGCACACCAGCACTTCCTGTTGCCGGCACTGGCCCCAAGTATGTACAACCTGGGCATTATCGCCGGAGCGCTTTTCCTGACCAGGTGGTACGGTGTTTACGGGCTGGCCTGGGGCACGGTTCTGGGAACCGCGCTTCACCTTGCAGTGCAAGTTCCGGGCCTGGCCCGAGTCGCCGCCAGATATTACCTCATCGGCTGGGGCGCGCCAGGTGTGGGAGAGGTGCTCAGTCTGATGGGGCCGCGTGTGTTGGGACTGGCGATAGTGCAGGTCAACTTCTGGGTCAATAACGCGCTGGCGTCCGGTATGGCCGAAGGTAGCATAGGGGTGCTCACATGGGGATTCCAGCTCATGCTGATGCCGCAGGCCGTGATCGCACAGTCCACTGCGACGGCGGTTTTCCCATCTCTATCGGTGATGTTTGCCAAAGACGATATGGACGGCTTCCGCCGTGTCCTGAGCGGGGCTTTGCGCAGCGTGCTTTACCTGGCGATCCCGGCCACCGTCGGCCTGGTCGTGCTGGCAGAGCCGATAGTGCGCCTTCTTTACGAATACGGCAACTGGAGCGCCGAATCCACCCTCGCCACGGCCTGGGCGTTACAATTCTGGGCGATCGGGTTGGTTGCCCATTGCGCCGTCGAGGTGCTGGTGCGGGCATTTTACGCCCTGCACGATACCCGTACCCCGGTTCTGATCGGCGGCGGCGCCATGTTGCTGAACGTGCTTTTTAGCCTGCTGTTCATACGTTTCGTCGGGGTGCCCGGCGAGCTGGCACATGGCCCGTTTGCGGGGCTGGCGTTGGCCAATTCCACGGCGACGGCCCTGGAGATGATTGGGCTGTGGGTGCTGTTGGGGCGCAGGTTGGGCGGTATGGACGGGCGGGCGGTCTGGGATACCGTTTGGAAGGCGGGAGTTGCCTCGTTATTGATGGGCGCGTTGATTTACGGTGTCAGGATCGCGCTAGCCGGGCGTGCCGCATTCCTCACCGTCGGCATTGCGGGACTTGGTGGGCTGGTGCTCTTCGCGGGCGTCACTATAGCGCTGGGCAGCCGTGAGGCCGGCTCTGTGGTGGCTATGGCACTTCGCGCCTTTGGCCGCAAAGTGTGAGCATGTGTTTGTCAAAAAGGCCCGGTTGGGATAGTCTAGATGCCGGTTGAATTATTGAGTTCTCCATCACCAGGCCAATTCCACGCAATCGGAGGGGGAAGATGACCCAGACGTTCGAGGAGCTGAAGAAGCTGCTTGAGACGAAGGGCACGTTGACGGTGGAAGAGATCCGGCAGGCGATTGAGCAGTATGGTGAGATGACGGAGGAGGAGGCAGCCGAGATCGCTGCCGAACAGCATGAGCGCCTGCGTTCAGGCGAGGCAAAGGTGACATTGGAGCAATATCTGGAAGCCACAAAGATACTGGAAACCGCCGATCCGAATAGCCCTGAGTATAAGCAGGCCGAGATGATCGCTCAGGCGTTCGAGACCAGCGCGTGACGCCCTCGATGTGCTCCCCATTTTACTGCCGGTGAGATGATCGCACCGTTATCATTGGGGCGAGGACCTGGCCCGCTGGTGGAGTTTTTGCCGGAGCCGGAGCCGGATTCGCTTGCCGAGGCCCTGATCGCATTCGCGAATACCGACGGAGGCACGATCCTGGTTGGGATTACCCCGTCCGGCGAGGTGACTGGCGGGGTGTTTCTCGAGGACGTGGAGGGGGCACTCCGGGCCGCCGAACGCCGTTGCCGTCCGCCGGTGGTGACCGCAGGGATCGAGCAGGTGGATACCGAACAGGGCGTGATCGTCGCGATCAGGGTGCCGCGCAGTACTGAGTTGCATTCCCTGGATGACGGTCGGGTGCTGATCAGGGCCGGCGCGGAGAATCGTCCCCTGGGCGGTGAGGAGATCAGGCAGCTTGCCTCGACTAAGAGCACCGGTGACTTTGAGGCCGAGGTGGTGCCGGGCGCCTCGGTTGACGATTTCGACGATAGCGTTATCGAGGAATACATCGAGAAGCTAAAGGAGCGCTCCAGACGTCCGATCGGCGGGGAGTTGCTCCGCGAAGGCGGGTTCGTCACCGATGACGGGCGCCCGACGGTTGCCGGTGTGTTGCTCTTTGCCCGTAATCCGCGCATATGGTTGCCGCAGAGTGGGGTGGTATTCGTCCGGTTTCCGGGCACCGAGCCGCGTGCCGAAAACGGCCTGGCCGGATACGGTCGCCGTGAGGAGATAGAAGGCCCTCTCGCCCGCGTGATCGAGAAGACGTGGGAGCTGATATGGGGTGAGATGGGTGTGGGCGCTGTGGTGCGTGGCCTGGAGCGTGAGGAGAAGCCGGAATATCCGCCATTTGCCGTGCGCGAGGCATTGGTTAACGCCGTTTCGCACCGCGATTACAGGATCAAAGGCCGCAGGATCGAAGTGCGGATGTATTCCGATCGTTTGGAGGTCATTTCTCCGGGTGGGCTACCCGGGTATATCACGATTGACAACATCGTTGATGAGCACTTCTCGCGCAATCCACGTATAGTCGGCGGCCTCTTCCAATGGGGCTATATCGAGGAATTGGGCCTGGGCATTGACCGCATGATCGAGGAAATGGTGCAGGATGGTCATCCGCCGCCGAAGTTCGACGCCAGGCCGTATTCATTCACCGTTACTCTTTATAACGCCCGTGATCGCACCCCGACTCCCCAATGGGTGCACACGATGAATCAGCGCCAGCTCAAGGCCATTCAGTATATACGCGAGAACGGCTCGATCACCAATCGGGAGTATCGCAGGCTGTGCCCTGGCGTCTCCGCCGAGACGCTCCGTCTCGATCTGGCCGATCTGGTGAAAAAGGGCGTCCTGCTCAAGATCGGCGCCAAAAAGGGCACGTATTATATCTTGAAGTAGCCCTTATTGTTGCATCTCAAGCGGCCCCAGGTCTATACCCCCGCCGGCCACGCGCGGAGCGCCGGTCAGATCGAAATCCGGGAGCGCTTCCACATCGGTTGTGCCTGCGTCTACGGCGGGGCTGCCGGGCATCAGGTGGAAGTCCATCTCGTCTGGGTTGACGAACATCGGGTCTACAAATCCCAGGTTGCAGCACCCCCCGCCTGCCGCTTCCAGGAGCGAGAGGGGCATATCCGGTTCCGCCGCGATTACCTCGCCTGACGGCAAGGCCCATATCACGTGCAGGCCGCTCGCGGAGCCGAAGAACAGGCAATTTCGCACGTCCAGCTCGATGGAACCCGAAACCCAGAACCCGCTCATATTCTGGTAGAAGATGCTGTTGAGCATCTCGAGGCTGCCTGGGACGCCCGGCTCATCGTATCCGATCGTCCCCACGTAGGCCGATGCCCGGTTATAGTAGTTGTGCCGGGCGTCCCAGGC
>JALXEW010000086.1 GCA_027069285.1 Ardenticatenia bacterium
TATATACACCCGACGGCCAGCGTCTTCGGCGATGTGACCATAGGCGAGGGCTGCTGGATCGGGCCAGGGGCCAGGATACGAGGGGATTACGGCACCATCGTCATCGGGAATTACACCAGCGTCGAGGATAATTGCGTCATCCACGCCCGTCCCGGCGAGAAGACTACCATAGGCAATTGGGTCACGATCGGGCACGGCGCAGTCATCCACAACGTGAGCATGATCCACGATTACGCGGTGATCGGGATGGGCGCTATAGTGTCCGATTGGTCCACAGTGGGCCGATGGGCAGTCGTGGCCGAAGGGGCCGTGGTCAGACAGGGGGATACGATACCAGACGAGCACATCGCGGTCGGAGTCCCCGCCAGGTTGCTGGAAAAGCGAGTGAGCGAGGAATATAAGGCCGAATGGCTCCGCTTTAAGCAAATATACGTTGACCTGGCCGGACGCTATCCAAAGGGCCTGAGCGACCCCCTGCCGGAGGACTATAAAGCGCCCTGATCCGATGGCCAACCTGATCGTCCGAGGCGGAACCCCGACCGAAAGGGCCAGACGGGTCTTCGTGGTCGGGGCAGAGGGCATGATAGGGCAGGCGGTGATAAACGCCCTGACAGGCTACGGCGCCGCCGTCACGGCTTTGATCCCGCCGGGATGTGAGGTTCAGCTGCCGGCAGGGGTCGGGATCGCCACCGGCGACGTTTGGAACCCACCCAGCCTGAAGGGATTGGCACGCGGACATGGCGTGATCCTGCACCTGATCCGCCATACCAGGGATAATCCGGCAAGGGGCCGCACTTTTTACTTTCTGCATGTGACCTCGATCCGAAATATCATCCACCTGGCACTGAGCGCCGGAGTCGGCCATATGATCATGCTGAGCACGGCAGGGGTGCTATGCGGCGCGAGACGCCCGTTCGTCGAAAGCCTGCGATTGGGGGAGCACTACCTGATGCAGAGCGGGTTAGCCTGGGCAGTGGCCAGGATGCCCAGGCTGTTGGAGCCAAATGATGAGATAGACTCGGCACTCAGCAGCCTGGGGCAACTGCCGCTGATCGGCAGCCTACTGGGACGCTATGTGCCAATACCCTTGCCGGAGCTGGCGGACGGCCTGGCGAGACTGGCACTTAATCCCGGCGCCCGCCATAAGATATACTACGCACCCGCACTGCGAAAACTCCCCCTGTGAGCGCCGGTCAACGATTCCCGGCCAGGATGGCACTCTGGCAAAACCCACCTCGCCTGTTGTATAATAATAACGGCAGAGGGATCAGGAGGGATGGATCATGGGAGGTAATTCTCTCCCGCTGGTAATAGCAGGCGTATCCGGAGTGATCGCGGCGATCATCCTGGTGGTGGGAGTGCTCAGCCTCCGCAGGGAACGCGAGGCCGTGGTCGAGGCCCGACTGGGCCGTTATACCGACCTCACCACGTTATCAACACAGATCACCCAAGAGGAAGAAGAGGATAAAAAGAAAAAGGAGGAAAAAACCGGGGTAATCACCGAGAGACTGGAAAAGGCCCTCAAAGGCCGCAAGTTCGCCGAAAAATGGCGAACTAAGCTGGCCCGGGCCGACCTCAAGCTCAAAGTGAGCGAGTATTTCATGCTCCATATCATCTCGGTGGTCGTCTTCTTCCTGGTAGGCTGGCAAATCATCTTCAAGAACCCTCTGCTGGGTGTGGTGGCCGGAGTGATCGGGTTCTTCGCCCCCGGCATGTACGTGGCAAACCGCCAAAGAGCAAGGCTCCACGCATTCGAGAACCAGCTGCCCGATACCCTGAGCCTATGGGTCAACGCCCTGCGATCCGGCTACAGCGTCCAACAGGCAATGGAAGCCATCGCCAGGGAGGCGCCGGAACCAACCGCAACCGAATTCCACAGGGTGGTGCGCGAGGTGCAATTGGGCGTCCCAATGGAAACCGCCCTGGATAACCTGCTCCGCAGGGTCTCCAGCGACGATATGGACCTGGTGGTCACCGCCGTCAAGATACAACGCGAGGTCGGCGGTAACCTGGCCGAGATACTGGAAGTCATCAGCCATACCATCCGCGAACGCATCAAGCTCAAGGGCGAGATCAGGGTGCTGACGGCTCAGGGCCGCATCACCGGCTACCTGATCGGTGGGTTGCCCATCGTGTTGGCGCTGTTCCTTTATGTGATTAACCCAGGCTATATGGGCCTGCTTTTCCAGGATCAATGTTGCGGCTGGCCGATGATCGGGGTCGGCCTGGCCCTGATCGGTATGGGCGCAGCCGCCATCAGCAAAATAGTGGACATCGAGTACTGAGCAGTTAGTTCGACCCGGGTTGTAAAGGAGTGCGTGGGAGATGAGTCCAATCCTGATCGGCGCTATCATCGCAGCAGTCCTATTCGGCTTAATGATCTACATGGGAATCCGGGAAAGCAAGGGCGAGGATCCCCTACAAAAGCGCCTGCGTGAGTTCAGCGAGAGAGATGAAGAGATCGAATCGCTGGAGGAGTTGGAACTCTCGCTGAGCTTCAAGGAGCGCGTGCTGGTGCCGATGTTCAAGAAACTGGCCGATATAGCACTGCGCTTCACCCCAGAAAAACAGCTGGAAGCCACCAGACGTAGAATCGAATTGGCAGGCTATCCAAAAGGGATGACACCCGCGTCGTTCTGGGTGCAGCGTATATTCCTGACATTGGTGCTCGGAGTGGGCGCATTTGTGCTGTTCTTCATAGTGGCCCCACGCCCCATCGGCCAGGCACTCGGATTCACCATCGGCGCCGCCGCGCTGGGCTATATGCTGCCGGCAATGCAGCTGAGCAGCAAGATCAACCGCCGTAAGAAGGAGATCGTCAAGGCGCTGCCCGACGCGCTGGATTTGCTGACCATCTGCGTCGAGGCCGGATTGGGCTTTGACGCAGCCATGAGTAAAGTGGTGGAGAAATGGGATAACGACCTGGCAAAGGAATTCGCACACGTCCTGCGCGACATCCAGCTGGGCAAGCTCCGCCGCGAGGCCCTGCGCGATATGGCCAATAGAGTGGACGTGCCGGACGTTTCCACATTCATCGCGGCCATAATCCAGGCCGACCAGCTGGGCGTGAGCATCGCCAAGATATTGCGAATCCAATCCGACCAGATGCGCCTGAAGCGGCGTCAACGCGCCCAGGAGCAGGCCCAACAGGCACCGGTCAAGATGATGATCCCGCTGGTATTCCTGGTCTTCCCCTCGATCTGGATAGTGCTCCTGGGTCCGGCGGCGATCGTCCTCAAAAACTCCGGTATCGGCCAAGTCCTCGGCGGTGGATAGGCTTTGACATCATCTGCTCGGTCCACGGCCCCGGCAGGAGATATGCTTCGGGATTCCGCCATCGCGAGGCTATCGCGATGGGGCCGGTATGCCCTGGAAGCCATCCTGGACCTCATTTTCCCGCCACGATGCGCCGGCTGCGGCAAGGTGGGGGACTATTTCTGCCGGGATTGCCGGCACCTGGTACGCAAGCCGAACCTCGCCGATCGTACATACCCCCTGTGCGTGGTCTCAGCCGGCATCTTTGAGGAGCCTTTGAGAAGCGCCGTCCACGCGCTGAAATATCGCAAGCAAAGGCCCCTGGCCGAGATATTGGCCGACCTAATGATCGCCAACGGCCTGGATTGGGAACCCGACCTTATCATACCGGTCCCGTTGCACCCATCCAGACTGAGGGAACGGGGGTTCAACCAGGCGGAGCTGCTGGCGCAACATATCGGAGCGGCCACGAACGTCACAGTAAATTCGCAGGCGCTCTCCCGCGTGCGGGAAACCCGCTCACAGGTGGGGCTGAGCTGGCGAGAAAGACAGGATAACGTCAAAGACGCCTTCGAGGCAAAGCCAGAGCTGGTAATCGGCAAACGGGTACTGCTGATAGACGATGTTATCACCACCGGAGCTACACTCGGAGCTTGCGCAAACGCGCTGCTGAAAGCAGGCGCCGCCGAGGTACGTGCCATGACCCTGGCAGCCGCACCAGGCTATGAGGCGCCGCCATCGGAATGACCGCATTGCTTCGGTCTTATCCTCTTGCAGAAAGGAGCGATCGATGGACATCACGATCAATGCGCGGAATATCGAGCTGACACCGCGCCTGCGCGAGTACGTGGAAAAGAAGGTCAGTCGGCTCGACAGGTACCTGCCCAACATAGTCGAGGCCAGAATGGAGCTTCATACTGAACATCGGCGTCAGGGCGGAGACCGCCAGATCGCACAACTCACAGTCCGTAATAGCCGAGGTGCGATTCTGAGGGCGGAGGATAAGAATCAAACCGATATTTTCGCAGCGGTGGACTCTGTGATGGACAAGATGTATCGCCAGATACGGCGATATAAGGGCAAGCGACGCAGGCGCGGCGGGGCCAAATTGGCCGAAATAGAGCCAGAGCTTCTTGAGGCAGAGCCGGTCCCGCTGCCCGAACCGGAGGAGGAAGAAGAGGAACCGAAACAGGAGATCGTCAGGCGTAAGAGGGTACCATTGGTTCCGATTGACGAGCAGGAGGCAATGGATAGGATAGAGGAGCTGGATCACGATTTCTACCTCTTCCTCAACGCCGATACCGCCAGGGTATGTGTTCTCTACCGCCGGGAAGACGGCAACTACGGGCTGCTGGAAGCGGTAGAGGAAGGTGAGGAGATGTGACCCACGCCGTCGGCCCGGCAACGCCAGACGTATAGGGATAGCCCACCGCCCCCTGCAAATCCATCCGGGCATCAGGCTACCGCACCAGGAATATCTCACGCTCCCATCCGGCGTGATATTATCAGGGGCGGCCAGGAGCCGCCCCTACTTATGCAGCCGGACGCGGTCGGAGTAACCGCTAACCGGGCAAAACGGCTAAAATAGCCGGGCGCTTTCGCGCCGCAGAACCGCCGAGGAAAGGAGTTTGTCACATGCCGATGAGAAAACCCATCGGGAAGTGGACACCGGCGCTCATCGCGCTCATCCTGGCTGTGATGAGCGGGGGATGTTTCCAATCGGCATCCGGGCCGCTCCCCACACTAACCCCAATCGTGATCACTAACCCCCCGGCGCCCACCCCGGTCCCAGCAACGCCAACCTTGATGCCGGTCTACGTGACATTGACCGCACTGGTGGCCGGAACACCTACCCCAATTCCCTTCCCGCCAACCGCGACTATGATGATGCCGGGCACCCCAGGGCCGCTCCAAACCGGAGAGCCGCCCCTGGTAACGCCAACCCAGGCACCCGGTACCCTGGAAGCAGCCGAGGGAGAATGCACTCACATCTTGCAACCTGGGGAAAATCTGTTCAGGCTGTCCCTGCGATGGGGAGTGACGGTGGAGGAATTGGCAGCCTATAACGGCATAGCAGATCCCGATAACGTACAGGCCGGGACGGTGATCCGCGTCCCCGGTTGTGAGGAGGGCGCATACACCGCCCAGCCACAGGAAGGCGCCGGCAGGACTTATACCGTCCGCCCAGGCGATACGCTCTTCAGCATAGCGCAACGCCATGGCGTGACCGTCGAGGCACTACAGGAAGCCAACGGCATTTCCGATCCCAACCAATTACGGGCGGGTCAAGTGTTGATCATCCCGTAGGTAACCCCAACGGCCACGCCACCGTATATCAACTCATTGCCCGTAGAAGGCGCTGAGGTCAACGTCGAACGTGAACGTGAACGGCGTCCCCGCCGGCACCTGATCGGAGGTGTATACCACCAACCACACCCCTTCCTGTCCAAATGCCGGGATGTCCTCAAAAGTCGGCTCCCCTATCACGACCTCACGCCCGCCGAATTCGTCGAATACCAGCGACCTGACCACGCCGGTCGCCGGCAGGCCACTCTGAACGGTCAGGGACATTGGGCCGGTATGCTCCATGTGAACCAGCCACGCCCAGAATGACGACGGCTCCAAAGTTACCGTTATCGGTGTCCCAGGTTCCAGGATGCCCATGTAATGGCCCTCCGGCATCGGGATGGTGTTCCATTCGTCCAGGGTAGCCAGGGTCAACTCATATCCGCCCCATGTCCCGCCGTTTGCCCCGACGACTATGGTATAGTTCCCCTCACCCGGCAGCTGGTACCCCCGTATCAGGGCGTTAAGTCCCATTCCACTATCATCGTCGGAAAGCAAGAGTTCACCGTCGGGACCGTGTAACTCCACGTAAGGGTCAAGGGCATTCCAATCGTCGGCGAAAACCGATATGGATACGATCTGATTTGTGCCGTAGAAGCTCCAAACCTGCGACGCATTGGGTTCCAGCTCGCCATGGACAGTTTGCCCGATCTGGATCGGCTGAGCCGCCTGATCTCCCTCCGTTGCCGTTTCAGGGCCGGTCCCAGACGCGGAAGGAGTCTCCGTCGGCACTATCTGACCGGGAGCTTCCGATGCCACCAGCGCGATCACGTATTCGCCGCTGCCCGCATCGTTGAAAGACCTGGCCTCGATGGTATACGTGCCACTCTGAGGCAAAACAAGGCCGCTGATCAGTGAGTTAAGGCCATAGCCACTGTCATCATCGTGGGCGATCTCCCTCCCATCCGGCCCGTAAACGACCAGATAGGTGTCAAAGTCGCCGCTGTTCATTGAGATGGTCAGGGCTTCACCCAGACGCCCCTCGTATGTCCAGGTCTGGGAGCTGCCCGGCTCCAGGTGCCCGTTCCACAACTCTCCGACCCCCAGCGTTGTTAACGTTAACACATAGTCCCCGCTGCCCCCATCGCGGAAAGACCTGGCCTCGATGGTATACGTGCCACTCTGGGGTAAAACAAGGCCGTTGATCAACGAATTAAGGCCCTGGCCACTGTCATCGTCGCTGGCGATCTCCTCCCCGTCCGGCCCGTAAACGACTAGGTAGGTATCGAAGTCGTCGCTGCTCATCGAGACGTCTATGATCTCACCCTGGCGTCCCTCATACGTCCATATCTGGAAACTGCCCGTTTCCAGGTGACCGGTCACTGCCTCACCGGCGTGGATCGCCCCACCGAGACCCGGAGTAGGTGTTGGGGGCGCATCGGTCACGCTCAAGGTGAGGACGACCGAGATAGGAAGCTCCACATCCCCGATGCCATCTGCGACGTAGAGGGCAAGCCAGTAATGGCCGGACGGCAGCTCGTACTCCTCGATGCTTGGCCCGCCCCATCTCAGATCGGCGCCCCCATCGTCAAGAATGCCAGATTGGAGCAAGTTAAAGGATCCCTCATAGTCCCCCTTAAATTGCACATCCAGCGAGGCAAGAGACGGTCGCTCAATCCGAAATTCCCATATCCAGAAGCCAGGCCCGTCAACGCTTAACGTCACCGGCATACCCGGCTCCAGGGCACCCATATGAGCATCCGGTGGCACCGGGAATTCGTCCCCCTCTGCCAGGGTTAGCTCGTACCCTCCGTCGCCGGCATCGTTGAAAGTTCTCACCAGTATGGTGTAATCACCGTCAGTCGGCAGGGATACCCCCCGGATCAGGGAATTGAGGGCAGGGCCTCCATCGTCATCCTCTGCTATGCGCTCGCCATCGGGGCCTAAAAGCTCCAGATACGTATCGGTGTCAGTCCAGTCATCGGCGAATAGGGAGATCGAGATAACCTGACCGGCCTCGCCGGTGAAGTGCCACACTTGACGCTCCCCGACACCCAACTCGCCGCGAACGCTTTGGCCAAACGATATAGTCCCAACGTCCACCGGCGTGGGTAAAGGCGTTGGTGAAGGCGTTGGGGTGGCCTCACTGCAATCCACGCGCAAGGTATAGCTACCCGTGGTATCAGATGTAGTCGCGTAGACCACGAACATATAAAGCCCAGGCTCCGCGATCGGGATCGAGATCGGTGGCCGTTCCCACTCCCCACCCCAATATCCGAATATCGGCGCACCCTCATGCTCGACGCTGAACAAAATATCGCCTTCGCCCTCCACGACATTCGATGTGAAGTCCACTATGAGGAGATCGCTGCTCGACGGGACGTCAAGCATCCAGGTATCCACCTGGCCTGGGGAGCGCAGGCTGCCTTCGGCGATGCCACCACACTCGATGGTACCTCCCTCACCGCCTATCGGAGTAGGCCAAACGTCCCCCGGTACCAGACGCAGGTTATAGCCGCCAAAAGACGTTTGGGAAAACCCGCGAGCGATTATTGTGTACTGGCCGGTCACAGGCAACTCAACTCCACGGATCAGTGAGTTAAGCCCGATCCCGCTATCGTCGTCCCACGCCACCATTATGCCATCTGGGTCGTAAAGCTCCAGGTACGTATCCAGCCGGTTGTCGTCATTGGCCTCCATGCTGATGGTGATCACGGTCCCGGCCTGCCCCTGGAACGTCCACGAATCCTGCTGCCCCTGGATGTAACCGGTGACTTGTTGGCCCAGCTCGATAGTTCCACCGCCGGGCGGCAACGGGGTGGGGCTTGGGGTAATAGTAGGGGTCGGCGAGTTCGTGGGCCTGGCCTGCGCAGCACGCTGCAGGCTCAGCGAATAACGGCCCTCTCCAACATACCCGAAAGACCGCGCGATTATAGTATACGTGCCAGTCTGTGGGAGCACATACCCCTCGATCAAGGAGTTCAAACCCACCCCGCTATCATTATCCTCTATCAACAGGGCGCCGTCAGGCCCGTACAGCTCCAGGTACGTATCCATCTCATCGGAAACCATCTGGATCGTGACGATCTGGCCGAACTCGCCTTCGAACGTCCAGGTATCCTCGGCGCCACGCTCCAGGTAGCCGTCAACGGTTTGGCCGATCCTGATGGTTCCGCCCCCGGTCGCCGGCGTGGGCGTGTCTTCGCCCACCTGAAGCCCCAGGGAATTGCCGCCGGCACCGGATAGCGATAACCGGCGCCAACCGAATTGATCAAGGGCCTTTTGCCCACCGGCGCTGGAGCTACCGGCTGAAAGCCCCACATAGCCCACCACCCCGGCAAGCAACAAAAGCATCGCAAGAACCTTAACCCGTCTCATTTGTGACCCTCCATAACATGAAAGTACCAGATAAGCAGAATTTGTTAGTCTGCCCCATCCGCAAAGCCGTTAACCGGTTGCCCAAAGCCCGGTGGGCAGGTCTCACACCTGCCCACATAATGGTCAACACCCTGTGCCCGGCATGAGAGCCGGGCACGACCTGTCAAACCCAAACGCTCTCTTTTAGCTCGACGCACCTCTAACCGACGCCGATTACTCAATCGGCTGTGATATGCCCTCTTCCGCCGGGCCTTCGCTCAGGATGGCATAGTAAAGCGGCAACAGGGAAACGCAGACCTGTCCTATGACGGAGATGATCCGCGAGCCTTTAGCGATCACATCTTCTTTGGCCATGAAACGTTCGACTCGCAGGACATATCGTTCCCCAGAGGGCAGGTCATCCAGCTCGGCAGCCAGCTCCGCCGGCGAGATGATCCGGGGTTCTGCCTTCTCTTCCCCCTCACCCTCGATCTCGTCCGAGGCCACGAATCCGTCCTGAGTGGCTCTCCAGCGCTTCACGGCTACCGAGAGGGATAGTTTTCGCTCCGCCATAGGCCCCAGGACAACGCGGCGAGCCACCTCCTCTTCTTCTAACAACGGGATGAAGCGCGTCCAGGCCCACTTGTCATCCATCTCCTCGTCGGAGCGCTCCATCTGCAGGCCAAAATGCAGGCCGTCCCCGTCCGCCGCGATGAAGAATTTGGGATACGGCCTTGCCTGCCTGAATTCATAGTGGGCACGCAGCGCGACGTGCACCTCATTGCGCCTGGCAACGGCCCACGAGCCGAACTCGCGACCGGTATAACGGTGGAGATAGGCCGCGAGGAGCGTTCCGGCTCCGCCTCTTCTGCGCCAGGCTTTTTGTTCTCCCTTGAAGTCCGCTTCGGTGAAGCCGGTAAAGGCCCTGGCCTTCTGCCTGCGGGGTGTTTCCCGGCGGGCCCCTTGTGAGGCGGCTTCCTCCTCCTTCCGACGTTCGGCCTGGATGCGAAGCCATGCGTTCCACATCCAGGTAACGGTCAGCTCGGCAACTTCTCCGTTCTCGTAGCGGACCTTCATCCGTTCGCCGTCAATACTGAGAACTTCATAAGTGCCCTTGTTGTTGGCATATTTACCGCCAACCTCGAAATGATGGGGAGGAGTCATGATCTCTACTCCGGTTTGCCCGTTTCTGTGATGCGAATATCGGAGATGGACGCGACAGTAGTCAGGACGGCGTCAGCCGAACATCACCTCGCCGATCCAATGCGCCACCTGCATGGAGACCGGCGCGATCAGCAGGGCAACGCTTAGTATAGCCGCTGCCAGCGTAACGGCAACCGCAATATTGCCGTCTTTTATGGCGGCGAATTCGTCTATCTCTCCGGTCAGGCGATCGTATATGAACACCCCAACCAGTACTCCGGCCATCCCCATGACCAGGCTGATCAGGAATCGCACTGCCAGCTCTGCCAGCGCGTACACGGGGAACTGACCAGGCGGTAAATCGGCGGGAACATCCGGCGATTGCAATGCCGTCTGGATCACGATGGCAACCCCCAATACGTAAGCCCCCAACGTGATGCCGACCGCCGCGTTCCCGGCCCGCAATTCGGCCCACTCGTCCATTTCACCGGTCGTCCGGTCGAATACGAACACACCGGCATAAGCGGCCAGTGCAGCAAGTAATATCGCTATGGCGAACTTCGCCACCAATACGAATGCCAATTCCATGCCCAAGCCTCCCGATGAGACGCCAGAGCCAACCTTCTAAATACTACCCGTTTACTTGCAGGAGTCAAACCAACGGGAAAGCCGTCGGATGCAGCAGCAAGGCGGGCACAGAAGCTCACCCAACAGGCCGCCATAACTCACCGCAAGTAAAGGGCCGGGCTTGCGAACCCGGCCTCCGAATTCAGAACGGCCCGATGGTGAAGGCTTCATCTCATTCTAAGGGGCCAATGCCAAGATTACCCCCTCGGCCATGTCCAATGCCCCGGCAGGCAGCAGGCCCGTGATCAGGACGCCAAGCGCCAGCATCCCGATCGCCAGCGCCAGCGCCCAGGGGACTTTCGCCTCGCCAGTGCCTTCCTCCAGGAACATTTTGACGATGACGCGCACGTAGTAGAAAGCGGAGATGACGCTGGTAACCGCCCCGATGACGGCAAGCCAGACTAATCCGGCATCTATGGCCGCCTTGAAGATGTAGAATTTCCCGAAGAAGCCGACCAGGGGCGGAATCCCGGTCAGGCTGAGCATGAAGAGGGCCATCGCAAGGCCAAGCCACAGGTTCGAGCGCCCAACCCCGGCAAAGCTATCCAGATCGGTGCCGGAGCCGTCGTCCTTTTCGACCGCGACAACGATGGCAAAGGCCCCCAGGTTGGTGAACATGTAGGCCATCAGGTAAAAGAGCGCAGCTCCCGCCCCGGCCTCCACACCCTCTCCTGCGGCGATGACGGCCATCAGGATGTAGCCTGCGTGCGCGATGCTGGAATAGGCCAGCATCCGTTTGATGTCCCTTTGTGCCAGGGCAACCAGGTTCCCCAGGATCATGGTGGCGGCGGCGACGGCCCATACCGTCAGGCTCCAGCCGCCCGCCCTGGGTGCACCGGCCAGGTCCTGGAACGCACCTACGAGCACCCGCAAAAGCGCCCCAAAGCCGCCGACTTTGGCGGCAACGCTCATAAACGCGGTGACCGGGGTCGGCGCACCCTGATATACATCCGGCGTCCACATGTGGAACGGCACAGCCGCCACCTTGAAGCCTAACCCAACGATCATCAGGCCGGCGCCGAGCAGTAACAATGGGTTACCGGTCAGGCCCTGAGATGTCACTGCCCCCAGTACCGCATCCAGTGACGTGCTCCCGATGACGCCATAGGTCAGTGCGATGCCGTAGATCAGGAACGCGGATGCAAACGCGCCCAGGAGGAAGTACTTGAGGGCGCTTTCCTGGGCAATCGGGTCGTCACGCCTGATCCCGGTCATAATGTAGAGCGGGATCGAAAGCAGCTCCAGGGCGATAAACACGATGACCAGATCGCCCGCAGCACCCATCAGCATGGCGCCGGAGGTGGAAAACAGCAGCAACGGGTAGAACTCCGCCCGCGTGATGCCACGTCTCCGATTGTAATCATATGCCATCAGGATGGCGAAGAAAGCCGTCCCCAGGGCGACGATGTTGACGAACCGGGTGAATCCATCTGCCACGTACATCCCGCCAAAGGCATCCGTCCGCCCGCCATCCCAGAAGGTGAGCCACAGCCCGACTGCTATCACCACCACGGAGAGGATGGCAAGCCAATGCCTTTCTTCTTTGGGCAGGAAAAGCTCGATAAGCAGGATCACGCCGGCGCCAACCGCCACGATCATAGTCGGCAACGCCGCTATCAGGTTCAGGCTCTCGATGGTCGGAACGTCCATAGGCTGCCGCTCCTTACCGACCGACCGTCAGTACCTGGCCCATCTGGGCCAGCAGATGCCCCACAGCCGTATCCATCAGGCCGAAGAACGGCGCCGGGTACAGGCCGATGACAAATAGCAGGATGACTATCGGCACCAAAACGGCTATCTCGCGCCAGTTCAAGTCGGCCAGTGCCTTGTTCTCTTCCTTCTCCAGCGGCCCCATGAAGACTTTCTGGAACATGGTCAGCAGGTAGATGGCCGCCAGGATGACGCCTGTGGCGGCGAAGACCGCAAATCCCATCGCCAGCACGTTCGACCCCAGGGCGCCCATCAGTATGGTGAATTCGCCCACAAAGCCATTCAGCCCCGGCAGTCCCATGCTGGAAAGCACTATGATCAGGCTCAGGCCGCCGTAGATGGGCATGGCCTTCCAGATGCCCCCGAAGGCGCTCATCAGTTTGGTATGGCGGCGCTCGTAAAGCATCCCGACCATGAGGAACAGGCCGCCTGTGCTGAGGCCGTGGTTGATCATCTGGAGAATGCCGCCCTGGACTCCTTGTGCGGTCAGCGCGAAGATGCCCAGCATCACGAACCCCAGGTGGCTCACGCTGGAGTAGGCCACCAGTTTCTTCATATCCTTCTGGGCGTAGCTGACCCAGGCGGCGTATATTATCCCGATGACGGCCAGGGTTGCGATCAGGGGAGCGTATTGCCTGCTGGCTTCCGGGAATAGCGGGAGGTTGAACCGCACGAAGCCATACGTCCCCATCTTCAGCAATATCCCGGCAAGGATTACCGATCCCGCAGTGGGCGCCTGGACGTGAGCATCCGGGAGCCAGGAGTGCAACGGCCAAAGCGGAACTTTGATGGCGAACGCGATGGCGAATGCGAAGAAGAGCAACGCCTCGGTTGCCGGGCCGAACGCGGCGTAGTTGATCCCCTGCTCGATAAGCTCCGGCAGCGCAAAGGTGCCGCCGTTGATCCCCAGCCAAAGGATCGCAAGCAGCATCAGGATGCTACCTGCCATCGTATAAAGGAAGAACTTGATCGCCGCGTATATGCGATTTTCGGCGCCCCAGATGCCGATCAGGAAGTACATCGGCACCAGCGTGACCTCCCAGAAGATGTAGAAGAGGAACAGGTCTTGGGCCACGAAGACGCCGAGCATTGCCGTTTCCAGGATCAGCATGAAGGCGTAGTAGAGTTTGATCCGCTCGGTGATCGCCGAGAATGACGAGAGGATCGCAAGCGGCATTATGAACGCGGTCAGCAGCACGAGCAGGATGCTCAGCCCATCCACACCCACGTAGTATGATATGCCGAGGTTGGGGATCCAGTCGAATATCTCGACAAATTGCAGCCCCGGATCGCTAACATCGAAGCCAAATAGCAATCCGAGCGAGACCACAAAGGTCACCAGGGACGCTATGAACGCCCCCCATCTCACGATGTCATCGCGATCCTTGCCACCGGCAAACACAACCGGGATCAATCCCAGAAGCGGCAGTACCAGGATTGCGCTCACCAGGTTTATCTCCATACGGTAGCTCCTCTGTCACGTCAGCGTCAGCCCGCAAGGACGACGGGCACCAAGATCACGATCACTACGAATACCACGCCCAGGAATATACTGAAGGCGTAGCTGCGCACATATCCGTTTTGGATGCCGCGCATGGCCCCGCCCAGGCGACCGACGACTCTGGCTATCCCGTTCACTATGCCGTCTATGATCCCCAGGTCGAACGGATTCGCCAGGAAGTCCCCGATCCTGTTGAATCCGGCGGCCAGCACTTTGTCGTGGAAGCCGTCGTGCCATAGCTCCCAATCAACGGTATCGGCCAGGAAACGCCCGATCACGTTAAACGGCCCCACGGCGATCACGTCGTAGAACTCATCCCAGTACCACTTGCCGTTTAGGAACTTCCATATAGGCCCAAGCGGCGAGGCAAGAGGATCGTTCATGTCATCGGTGACGGCCTTCCTGCCGTAAACGGCATAGGCCAGGGCGAGCGCGACCAGCGCGAGGAGAGTGGCCCCGCCGGCGAGGACCGGGTTGAATTCACCGGCGTGTGCGTGGTGCACCGATGCGCCCAGCCAATCGCTCAACGTGTGGACGCCGGGCAGGTTCATGATCCCGCCGATCACGCTCAGAACTGCCAGCCCGATCAGCGGCCAGGTCATTACTGCCGGGCTTTCGACGGCATGTTCTGCGGCGGCGTGGCGTGGCTTTCCGAAGAATATCATAAGCACCTGCCGGCCCATGTAGAACGCGGTAAAGCCCGCTGCCACGGTCAGCAACGCGAACGCGATGTTCCCATCTGTTCCGCCGCGATTGAGCGCATCGGCCAATATCTCGTCCTTTGACCAGAACCCGGCCAATGGGAAAATGCCCGCCAGGGCCAACGCCCCGACTATGTACACAATCGAGGTGATCCGCATCCGCCCCCAGAGGCCGCCCATATAGCGCATATCCTGCGGGTCAAAGCCGTCATCATCATGGCCGCCGTGGGAGATATGGTGATGTCCGTGCTCCATGCCGTGGATGACCGAGCCGGCACTCAAAAACAGCAGGGCTTTGAAGAAGGCATGTGTCGCCAGGTGGAACATGCCCGCGACGTACCCGCCGACACCCACTGCCGCAACCATGAACCCCAGCTGGCTGATGGTGGAGTAGGCCAGGACGCGCTTGATGTCCCATTGCGCCATCGCGATGGTGCCGGCAACGAAAGCGGTTGCCGCGCCGATTATGGCCACGATCCCCGGCGTCGTCAGCCCAAAGGGCAGGATCGGGATGCCACGCGCGATCTCGTAAAGCACATTGCTGCGCGTGATCATGTAGATGCCGGCTGTGACC
This sequence comes from Ardenticatenia bacterium, assembly GCA_027069285.1. GTDB lineage: Bacteria > Chloroflexota > Anaerolineae > Aggregatilineales > JALXEW01 > JALXEW01. The sequence goes on from JALXEW010000086.1 coordinate 15,155, forward strand.
ATTGTGGCGGCGTGGATGAGGGCGCTGACCGGGGTCGGGCCTGCCATAGCATCCGGCAGCCAGACAAAGAGCGGTATCTGAGCGCTCTTGCCCGTGGCGCCCAACAGGAATAGCAGCGTGATCGCCACGATCACATGCCTGACCGGCACCTCCATCGGCCCGATCGGCACGGTGCGGTCTTCTTCCACGAACTGCTCGGCCAGGGCAAACACGCCCACAGACTCGGCGACTTCCTCCGCCTCACCTGCCTCCTCGACCTCCATCTCCGCTTCGTGCGCGGGTGGGGCCTCCACCGGACCGAAGTCGACTGTGCCGAACGTCCAGAACGTGAGCAGGATCGCCATGATCATGCCGAAGTCGCCCACCCGGTTGACTATGAAGGCTTTTGAGGCGGCGTTGGAGTTTTTGATGCCCTCGTACCCGGCTTTATCGAACCAGAACCCGATCAGCAGGAATGAGCACAGCCCCACCAGCTCCCACCCGACGAAGAGCATGGCGTAGTTATTGCCGCTCACCAGGGTCAGCATCGACGCCAGGAACAGGTTCAGGTAGACGAAGAAACGCGGGAACCGCTCATCACCGTGCATATAGCCGATGGCGTATATGTGGATGAGGGTGCCGACGCCGGATACCACCAACATCATGGTGACGCTGAGCGTATCCACACGGAATTCCCACGGGATGCTCAGCCCGACCGCCGGTATCTTGATCCAGTCCATGAACGGGACTACCGTCCCCGCGAAGTCGTTGGCGGCCAGCCCTACCCACATCAGGACGGAGATCAGGAACGATAGCCCGGCGGCGCCGCTGGCGACTATTCCGACGCCGGTTTCGCCCAATTTCCGCCCGGCAAAGAGGTTTATCAGCAACCCGCCTAGCGGTATCAGGACGATGAGCGGAACCAGGTTGAAGATTCCATCCATTGGCTCATCCCTTCAGCGAGTGCAATTTGTCCACGTCAACCGTTTTGATCCTGCGGAAGACGGCAACGATGATGGTCAGTCCAACGGCTACCTCGGCTGCCGCGATCACCATAACCAGGAAGGCGATTATCTGACCGTCCACCCCGCCGTGTTGGCGCGCGAAGGCGACCAGCGCGAGGTTTGCCGAATTCAGCATCAGCTCTATCGCCATGAAGATCATAATGGCGCTGCGGCGAACCAGCACGCCGACTATCCCGATGGTGAACAGCACGCCGCTTAATATCACATACAGGCCGATATTGACAGCCGATTGATCCATCGTGCCTCCTAAAAGTCAAGCAGCTTCCTGCCGGGCGTAGCGCAACTCGACCGTACCCTCGCGCCCATACCGCCCGGAACGAGCTCCCTCGACGAGCGAAGTCAATCGGTGAACCACCTCCCCGTTGAAAAACTGCTCGCCGCATCTTGCGCAAACATCCGCCGGAACGTCACGGATCACCACCACAGGCTCCCCCAGATCATCCGTATACGTGACCAGCGTCACGACCACATCTCCTCCACAAAACGGACACTTATAACCGCCGCCTAAACTCATCTGCCCATCTCCCCTCAGAAGGGTAGGCGAGTCCTGAGTATCGCATGTCGTGACCACCCCACCCACTCGCGGCCACGTCCGGCAGCACACCGGATGATTCTAAGCTTCTCGGCAGCATCCACTCACTCACACACCGGTTGCTACTCGGCGCCTGTACTATGGGTGCCGTTCCTCGTGAACACTACTGCTCCGATCATTGCCACCAGCAGCACCACGGATACCATCTCGAATGGCAGCAGGTAGGCGTTGAAGAGTACCGAGCCGATTGATTCGCCGCTGCCGTAAGCCTGAGTCGGCACGTCATGCAGGGCACCCGGCACGGTGACCTGGCCGCTGAGTATCGCGGCAAAGGCCACGATCAGGAATACGGTGCCCAGCACTACGGCCAGGAATACGGTTACCGGCGTCTGCCATCTGATCGGTGCCTCCGGCTCCGGCAGCCTTTGTGGGCCGATCATCATAATGACGAAGAGGAACAGCACCATGATCGCGCCCGCGTAGACCGTGATCTGCGCCAGCGCCATAAACGTCGCCCCAAGCGTCAGGTAGAAGAACGCTATGCAGGCGAAATTGAGTATCAGCCAGAGCGCACTATGCACCGCATTACGGCTGATCACCATCAGCAATGCGGACGCCACTGCTATAGCTCCGACTATCACGAAAATTGCCAGCTCAAGGCTCATATCCGTGCCTCTCAGTATATCGTTCTCACATGCTCATAACGCAGTATCTTCTCGTCGGATTGACGAGCGGGCAATCATACAGCCTGGCAGTCGCAACGATTATCTGGTCTGCCGGATCGCGGTGGAACTTGCCCGGAAGCCTGGTGGACTCAATGGCCACATCCGGCGTCAGCGCCAAGAGCTTTATCCCAGGGTAGCCCAAAGCACTCTTGAACCATCTTTCTAAAGGCATGGGTAGCTCCAGCCGCCCATATTCCACTAACTTGGCCACCTCCCAACAAGTGATAGCGCTAACTCCTATCAAATCACTCTCGTTCTCACGTATCGCACGCATCTGAGCATCTGTGAGATGTTGTTCTGAACCATGTACCCACCACACCCATATATGGGTATCCAATACAATCATTGTAGAGTAATCCACTCATCCTCTGCGACGCTATCAAACGGCCTATCGTACCTGAACGGCTTCCCCCACAACGGATACCTATCCGCAGCCCTGCCGCCACTTTCTCTCAAGCTGACCACCACTTCCACCTCGTCACCCTTCTTTACCGGAAGCCCATCAATCACGATAACGCCATCTTTCAGAACCGTTACCAGCATTTTATAAACCGACATCCCTTTGCCACCCATCACTCACCCCCTCATACCGCGCTCTCTCAATACGGGTCCCCCATCTCCGGTATCGCCCGGTCGAACTCACCGGGTTTGGTCTTCTGCGGGGTCGGCTTGCCGCCCGGCGGAACCGGCTCCAGGAGCCGGTCTTTGGTGAAGATCGCATCACGCCTGGTATAAAACTGCAACTGGCGGAACTCCTCTTGAGCTATCTCCTCCAGCGGGCGATTCTCATTGCCGGGCACCTCCTGCTTGAAGTGCTCGCCCAGCACTATCGCGCCCGTCGGACACGCATCCTCGCAATAGCCGCAGAATATACACCGCAGCATGTTGATCTCGTAGACTTTGGCATAGCGTTCACCGGGGCTATAGCGTTCCTCGTCGGTATTCTCCGCTGCCTCCACCCATATCGCGCCGGTAGGGCACGCGGCGGCGCAGAGCGCACATCCGATGCAACGCTCCAGGCCGTTATCGTATCGGCGCAGGATGTGACGCCCCTTATAGCGCCCGTGGATGGGGCGCAGTTTTTCGGGGTATTGATATGTCACTTTCGGCATGAAGACGTGCTTTATCGTCGTTGCCAATCCACGAATGATCTCGCCTATGCCGTCTATCACCATCGCATCACCTCGTCTAGAACGCCCGCCTCTTGCCCCAGGCACGCCCGACGCTGATTATCAGCCCGCCTATGACCGCTACGCCGAATCCGGCCAGCATGATCCAGTTCATAGTGCGGTAGGCTATCTCACCGTAAGTATCGCGCAGCACTAATGCTACCGCAGTCCATGCCGCCGCAAATAGCGAAAGCGGCAGCAATATCTTCCACCCAAAGTCCATCAGCATGTTGTAGCGGAACCTGGGCAAGGTCCCTCGCAGCCACACCAGGAACATCACGCCAAGCACCACTTTGACGAAAGTCCATACCACGCCCATGAACGGGATGGGTGTGCCGCCACCGGTGGTCGGAGCCGGGTTGGTGACGTATACCAGGGTGGCAGCTTCGCCTTCGACCACGGTTATCGCCCCGGCGTCTACGTTGCCCAATAGTCCGGCTGAACGCTGTAATGCTTTGATCTCGACGGTGGCGGTACCACTGCCGGGGACGGTCACATCGTTCACCGTTTGGAAGTAGACCGGGTATTCATCGTCCGTGCGCACGACGGTTCCCGCTTCGATGAGCACCGGCTCGCCGGTGCGGTTGCTCAGTTCCACTCGCCCGGTTGCCAGGTCAGAGTCTATGCCCGGCCCGGCGAATCCGGCGAAGAAAAGTGATGCGGCGATCAGGCTGATCGCTATTGCCTTTATGTATTCGGCCATGAAGAATAGCGCGAATTTCATGCCGCTATATTCGATGTGGTAGCCGGCGATTATCTCCTGCTCGGCATCCGGCAGATCGAACGGGGCGCGATTTGCCTCGGCCACCAGGGTGATTATCAAAATGACGGCGGCTATCGGGTTATAGAGGAAGAACGGCCCTTCCTCTATTTGCGCCTCGACGATGCCGGCCACGCTCATGGTGCCCGCGAGCAATACCGGCACCGTCATGGCGACGGCCATGCTCAGTTCGTAGCTGATCATCTGGGCCGAGGAGCGCAATCCGCCCAGCAGGGAGTACTTATTCGCACTGGCCCAGCCGGCGATGATGATGCCGTAGACGGCTATGCTCCCTATCGCCATGATGTATAGCACGCCGATGTTCACATCGGTCAGCGAGAGCGATATGGAGTACGTGTTGCCATCGAACCAGGGGATGTAAACCGTCGGCGCCACCGGCACTACGGCCAGTATCAGCAACGCGGGCATCACAGTGATCACCGGCGCCAGCCAGTAAAGTACTTTATCGGCCTTCTGGGGTGTCAGGTCTTCCTTGAAGATCAGTTTGATGCCGTCGGCAACCGGCTGCAAAAGGCCCCAGGGACCGGCCCGGTTGGGGCCGAGCCTGGCCTGGATGAACGCCACGAATCTCCGCTCGATCACCGTGGCGTAGGCGAATCCGATCACCAGCGCGAAGAACCAGACCACGCTTAGGACGACTACTCTGACCGCCTCACAGGTTCCGACGCATGGGACTACGTTAGGATCCATCTCGCCCTAATCCTCCACTTTGCCGACCGCGCAGGCGCTAAGATGGGCCGGGATCGGCCTATCGGCAAGTCGCAACGGGATCAATACGGTGTGTTCGGGTATGTCAGATGCGGTTCGGGCTTTGGCCACAAGCTCGATCCCATTCAGCGAGAGGGTGATCGTATCACCTTCGGCGATCCCCAGCCGGATCGCATCCCCGTCGTTGAGTACGGCGTAGGATTCGGGCACATGCCCGGCCATGATCTCGCTTCTGGCAAATGTCTCCGATCTATCGTAAAGCACCCGAACCGGCACGGCTAAAAGCCCGCCATCCGGCACATCCGGCAGTTCCGGGGCATCCACCGGCGCCACCTGCAAGGTAACGTTCTCGTCCTCTGCCGTCGCCGGCCACTGTATGCCGGTTCCGCCCTCGTTATGTCTCACCGTGCCCACGTAATATCGCTCATCCGGCCCCGTCGGCGGCCACTGATCCGCGACTTCTGCCAGCTTCGGGTACGTGATGTCGGCATATACCGGGATGTTCTCCGCGATCTTCTCCATGATCAGCATGGCGGTCGGCCCGTCCATCACGTCGAGACTGGCCGCGCGTGCGAGTGCATCGAAGGCCTTCCAGGCCGGCCTGGCTTCGCCAAACGGGTCGAGCGCCTGGTAGAACCGCTGCACGCGGCGATCGCCACTTGTGAACGTCCCCTCATATTCGGCAAAACTGCAGATCGGCAGCACCACATCCGCCTTTTCCGCCGTGGCCGTGCGGAACATGTCGGCCACAATCACGAATCCGGCGGATTCGACGACCTTTGCCGCCTCCGGGTCCTCGGCGACCGGATCGGCCCCGGCGATGATCAGCACGTCGGCGCCGTTTGCGATCACATTGGCCGTTATCTCCGGGTCGAATCCGATGTCGAGCGCACCCTGGAAGTTGGCGCCGGGCCAGACCGGGAGCAGGCCGTTATTCGGACGTCCCACATGCCCCGTAGCGATCAGCAGATTCGCCGCAGCGGCCATCAAGGCAGAATGTCTCTCCAGGCTCATGGCCTCCCCGCCGACAATCACCACCAGATTCGCCGCCTCGGCGATGGCGCGAGCGGTATCCTCCGGCGCTGCGGAGCCACCCCTCAGCGATTCGGCCAGCGCCTCGTAGCCGGATACCCGGTTTTTGACGAATTCCTCATCTGCCAGGCCTTTTTCGATTATCGTGGCGATCAGGGCGTTGAGCGCTCCCACCTCATCCCCGTACCGATAGCGGATGACGTGATCGGTATAGCGATCCAGCTTGGTGGGCCGTCCGTTGAGCACGACCAGAGTCGCGCCCCTATCGGCAGCCCGCTTGACCCGTAGCCACCAGATCGGCGCCTCCTCCTCCAGGTCGGACGCGACGACCAGGATCACATCCCCGGCGCCCATATCGGCGAAATTGCTCCCGGTCGCGACCCCGACTTTGGCCACATACTCCGCGCCGCCCATGTTCGTAGGCCAGGTTCCGAGCCGCTCCGAGCCTATGCCGAGCATCAGGTTCCGCAACATCCACATGTCCTCGTTGGAAAGGGCTGGGCCGGCGAGGGCCGCTGCCGACTTCACTGCGGACTTGAGCCTCTGGGCGGCCCCGGCCAAAGCCTCATCCCAGTCGGCCTCGACCAGCTCGCCGTCTTTGCGGATCATCGGCCTGCTCAGACGGTCGTCGGCGTGGGTGAAGTGATGGCCGAATCTGCCTTTATCGCATATCCACATACCGTTGACGGCCTCGTTTTGGCGCGGCATCACCCGCTTGACGACGGGATGGCCGTTCGCATAGCTTGCGGCCCGCACGTCCAGGGTGATGTTGCAGCCGACCGGACAGTATGCACAAATCGACGGAACGCTCTTCAGCTCCCACGGCCTGGCGCCGAACCGGAAATCGGCAGTAGTCAGCGCCCCAACTGGGCATATATCGGTCACATTGCCGGAGAATTTGCTATCAAACGGCGGGTCGCTCGCCGTGATTATTTGCTGCTTACGTCCGCGTTGCGCGAAGGCCAGAACCGGGTCATCAACTATCTCTTCGCAGAAGCGCACACATCTTGCGCATTGTATACATCGTTCCTGATCCAGGATGATCAGGTCGCCCAGCGGCTTATGTTTGGCCAGGCGGAGTTTATCCTCCAGGTAGAAGCTGCTGGTTCCCGGGCCGTACCTGACCGTCAGGTCTTGCAGGGCACATTCCCCGCCCTTATCGCAGGTGGGACAATCGAGCGGGTGATTGGTCAGCAGGAATTCGACGATCTCCCTTCGGGCCTCCTGCACCAGTTTGGATGTGGTTCGCACCCGCATTCCATCCGAGACATGGGTAGTGCAGGCGGTCTGCAGTTTGGGGAACCAGCGGATGATCGGCTCGCCGTTTTCATCGGTTTCGATCTGGCCGGTCTCCCGGTCACGTTGCGGCATCCCGATCTCGACCAGGCAGACGCGACATTTGCCCGCCTCGCCCAGCTTTGGGTGGTAGCAAAAGACCGGGATCTCGATGCCGTGGGCCTTTGCCGCATCAACCAGATTGGCCCCTTTTGGAACCTGATATGGTTTGTCGTCGAGGTAAATGGTGACGGTTTCGCTCATGGCGTCCTCGGATTCAACGCGCCTTGCCGTTCACATAACGCTCGTATTCTTCCGGGAAGTGTTTTAAGGTTGCAAGCACCGGGTTAACGGCGAATTCGCCCAGGGCGCAGATGCATTTGCCCTGTATCTGCCGCGCAACCCTGGCGACCAATTCCACATCCCCCCTGGTGCCACGCCCATCGTAGATGCGGTGCACCAGCCGCTCCATCCAGTAGGTTCCTTCGCGGCACGGGGTACATTGGCCGCAGCTTTCGTGCTTGAAGAATTCGGCCATCTTGAGGGCGGCCCAGACTACATCCACATCCTCATCCAGGATGATGACCGAGCCGGAGCCAAGCGACGATCCAATTCGCTCCACGTCCTCGTACGTCATCGGCGTATCGAGCACCTCATCGGTCGCCGGGAGCATGGGAGCGCTGGCACCCGCCGGGAGTATGGCCTTGATCTTCTTGCCATCCGGGATGCCCCCGCCATGGTCAAAGATCAGCTCCCGGAAGGTGGCCCCAAGCGGGAGTTCGTAGTTGCCGGGCCTGGCGATTCTGCCGCTGAGGCTGAATAT
>JALXEW010000087.1 GCA_027069285.1 Ardenticatenia bacterium
GTTGGGGTGAACGGTGCAGTAGAGGGTCGGTTCGTCGGTGCTCACGTCGGACTCTCTCGTTTGCGATTCGGCGGGGGATGTATCGGCATTTTCGGCTCCAGCCGGTCTAGTAGCGAGCGGTAGAAGTAGTCCCTTTCGCCCACTCGGACGAAGCTACTGGTGTGTTCGCTGGCCCTGGTGATGATCCTGTCACCATCTGTTAGCTCGGCGATGAGTTGGCCGTCGAGTGTAAGCACGCCCTGGTGTCCGGTTCGGATCACGACTTCGACGGTGGCGGAGCCATCAAGTACGATGGCCCGATCCATGCTCAGGTGTGCGCAGATGGGTACTACGACCAGGTTGTTTAGCTCCGGCGGCAGTATCGGGCCGCCTACTGCTAATGCGTAGGCGGTGGAACCGGTCGGGGTGGATATGATCACGCCGTCTGCACGGTATGTGGTGGTCCACCTGCCGTCTATGTATGTTTCCAGTTGTACCAGGCGGGCTATTATCCCCCGGCTGATGACTACATCGTTAAGGGCGTAGTCGCAGGTGATTTTCTCGTCGGCGCGCCAGAGACAGGCGGTGACCATCATGCGACGCTCAAGCCAGTAATCACCGGCTAATGCCAGTGCCAGGCGCTCGCGCCAGTTATCCGGCCCGGCCTCGGTCAGGAAGCCCAGCCGACCCATGTTGACGCCGAATATCGGTACCCCATGTCGCGCGCAGACCCTCGCCGCCCTCAGTACCGACCCGTCACCGCCGATAGATATGATCAGGTCCAGTGACGGGGCCAGTTTTTGGATTTCTCGCTCGTCCCATTCGGAGCGGGAAACGACGTCAAGGCCCCTATCTCGCAGCCATGATGCGATCTCGTCGGTGATGTGGAAGGTGGCCGGACGCCTGGGGTGCGCCAGCACGCCAACTCGTTTCCAGGGGGTTTCGGCCAGCTCTCGCACTGTGCTCTCCTTAGCGCAATGTGTCTGGATACGGGGCAATTATAGCGTGTTGACGCTCCTGATGCTGCTATGCTAAACTTCAATCATCAAGCACGGCACCTGTTTAAGGAGGCGGAGCCGTGAATCCCGATCTGCCACGTATAGAGCTGGCCTACCGCACCGATAAGGGCAAGGTATACGACCATAACGAGGACTATCTGGGACATGTTATCCCGGATGATTCTGCTGTTATGGCCGAAGTGGGAGCGCTTTTTGTGGTGGCAGATGGCGTCGGCGGCGCCGCAGTGGGCGAGGTGGCCAGCCGTATCGCCGTTGAGCGGGTGCTGGATGGTTACTACCGGTCGGAGTTGGCCGATCCATCGGCCCGCCTGGAGCAGGCGATCAAGGCGGCCAATGAGGAAGTGTACCGCTATTCGCGCGAACAGTTGCAGGGCAGGATAGGGACTGCATTGGTGGCGGTGGTGGTGCGGGGCCGGGAGCTTGTGATAGCTAATGTCGGCGATAGCCGTGCTTATCTGATCCGCGCGGGTGAGATCTCCCAGCTGAGCCTCGATCACTCCCTGGTCGAGACGTTGTTCCGCGAGGGGGCGATAACGGCGGAGGAGGCTAAACATCACCCTAAGCGCAATATCCTCCTGCGCACGGTCGGGAGCGAGCCGGATGTGGAAGTGGAGCTGCGCCGGGAAAGGCTCTCCGACGGGGATTATGTGGTGCTCTGTACCGATGGGCTGGTCAATTACGTCGAGGATGACGAGATCGCCCAGGTGGTGACGAGTATGCCCCCTGAGAAGGCGGTGGAGCGGCTGGTGGATATGGCTAATGAGCGCGGCGGTAAGGATAATATCACGGTGATGGTGCTGCGGGTTTTCCTGGCGGAGCCTTTGCCCGATGCCGATACGATGGTGGCCGCCCGCACCGAGCCGATGGCTTATGAGACGGTGGCCCTCAAGAGGAGTCCACAACTTCAGCAGGCGCCCCAGGGGATCGCTCCCGGTGAGGTCACGGTCGCCGCGCAACGCACTCAGGCTTTGCCGATACGTCCGGGGGGCGCCGGAGGGGTGAACTGGCAGATGATCGGGTTGATCTCAGGGGGTATCCTGGCAC
>JALXEW010000088.1 GCA_027069285.1 Ardenticatenia bacterium
GTGCGTTCTCGTGGGTTTCGTTGAAGCGGTCGACCAATGCCTGGACTACCTCACCTCGGCTGCCGCTCATGGCGTGCCAGAAAGTGATCTCGACCGGTTCGTCCTGGGCGACCGCTTGCGAGATCGGAAGCACCGCCACCAGGGCCAGCAACACGAAAACAACCAGACGCTTAGTCATAGTAAAGCCTCCTTTGAGCTGTGAGAGGATACATGCGAGCGCATCCGTTGCCCGCGTCCCAGGCAGCGGAGCGCGTTATCATACGGCAGGACTTCTCGCTGTCCCCCTGAACGAGAAGCCGCCGACGACATCTTCCTGATCGTTTACCAGCATCTCACCCAATCTACGTCCGTACTCCTCCAGCTTCTCGATACTACTCACATCATCCATAGCGATCGGCTCGTCGAAGGTCAAGTCGAACCGGCGGAAGTCCAATGCCGCCCCCGGATCGCCGGCCCTGGTGGCCACCGCATCGCAGAAAAAGTACTTCACCAGCCGTACCTGTTGCTCGTTTGCATCGTGCAGGAAGGTGGAGAATGCCGGGAAGACCCATTCCGGCCCCAGGAATTCCCTGGGAGTCCGTTTTCCGCCGAGCGGCCCCCTCAAGCGTTTGCCCCACACCTTTTGTTGGGGGTCTCTACCGGTGCCGAAGCTGAGCAAAGTGGAATTATCCAAACTCCATCCCTGATCGCCCAGACAGAACGCGATCTCGTAGGCGGCCATATAGCATGGATTGCAATAGGAACCGACGCCGCCGTCGACCCAGTACCTGTATTTGGGAATCCATTCCTCGTCCGGCGGGTCATCCGGCAGTCTTTCGTAATCATGGCCGAAGACGGGGAACACCGTGGGTACGGTGGAGCTTGCGACCACCACCTCCCAGAGTCGCCACCCGGCATATCTTTCCTTGTAGAGCTTCACGAAGCGGGTTTTATTTGCCAGAACATCCGTGATCGTTATGACGATGTTGAAGTCCGGCCTTCTTTGGCGTAGCTCCCCTATGGTTATATCGCTGTCGCCCAGCTTCTCCCCGATCACGGCACGGAGCGCATCGATAAGCGGGCGGTTATCATACCTATATGGCACTAAATACCTGACAAGCGGCAAATTCCTCCAGCTCTTGCGGAATATGCCGGGGCCTAAGCTCTTGTATAGCTCCAGGATCTCCCCGGCGCTCATCCCGCACGCGATGCCGATGGCGATGATCGCGCCGGTTGATGTCCCCGCTACCAATCCGACCGAATTGCCGATAGGCTCGCCGGTTTCCCTTTCCAGCTCCACCAGCGCGCGGGCGACCATCACCCCCTTTATGCCGCCCCCGTCTATCGCCAGGGCCAGATTCGTCCTTAAAGGTTTCACCCGTCGCTCACTTTTCGGCCTGCAGGGCGAAGCCGCTCATAAACTGGCGTTGCAGCAGGATGAAGACCAGCAATGGCGGCAAAGTGGCGATGACCACCCCGGCCATCACCGGCCCCCAGTCGGTGGCATCCTGGCCGCCGATGAGCAGGCTCAGCCCGACCTGTACCACCTGTTTATCCCCCTCGCTTATGATGATCAGCGGCCAGAGGTACTGGTTCCACATATAGACGAACTGGATGACTGCCAGGGCGCCGATGGTGTTCCATGACATCGGGATCAGCACGCTCCACAGGAACCGCAACGGCCCGGCCCCGTCAACGCGGGCCGCATCTGCCAGGTCTGCCGGGATATTGGAAAAGTGCTGGCGGAACAGGAACGACCCGGTAGCGCTTGCCAGGAACGGCATCACCAGCGCCAGGTAAGTGTTACCCCATCCCAGATCGGACACCAGTTGGAACAGCGAGACGATCAAGATATGGGTGGGCATCATCAGCGTGAAGAGCACGAAGAAGAACAGCGGCTGCTTGATGTCTATCTTGATCTTGGTAAACGGGATGGGGATGAACATATCGAAATAGACGAATGCCAGTCCTGCCAGGAGCGAGAGGACCGTCTTGCCGACCGTGACCGCTACTGCGGCTATAGTGCTGTTGAGCATATAGCGCCCCAGGCTGAAGTCTTCGATCACGGTGCGGATATTGGCGAAGAGGCGGTTCCCCGGCAGAAGCCTGGGCGGATAGGAATATATCTGGGCGGGTGTCTGGGTGGCGGTGATCAGAGCGTAGATCATCGGGAACCCGACCACCAGGATCGAGATTATCAGGCCCACATGTGTCCAGATGCTGGGTCTGAAAAGCGGAGTTTTGTGATCATCCATGGCCTCGCTCCCCTCTCAGGCTCCGTAGTGAACCCGCCGACCGGTGGTGCGGAACTGGATCAACGTCAGCCCGATCACCAGCAGGAACAGCACTATGGATTGAGCAGCCGCAGGCCCGGTCTTATGATTCTCAAAGGCGTCCACGTAGAGCTTGAAGATCATGATATTGGTTGCCTGTACCGGGCCGCCGCCGGTCAGAATATCCACCATACCGAATATCTCGAAGAACGAGTAAGTCAGGTTGGTGATCAGCAGGAAGAACGTGATCGGGGAAAGCAGCGGGAACCTGACCAGCCAGAACCTTTCCCAGGCGTTGGCCCCGTCGATTGCGGCTGCCTCCTGCACATCGCCGGGGATATTTTGCAGGCCGGCCATGTAGAAGAGCACATTGAACCCCAGGTTCTTCCAGACCGAGGCGGCGATTATCGCCCACGGAGCCAACTTTGGATCACCCAGCCAATCCGGCCTGAACCCGAATAACGTATCGAAAACGTAATTGATCAAGCCTGATTGCGGGTTGAGGATCGCCAGGAAGATCGCGCCGGCGATTGCCGGTGACAGCGCGTAGGGCCAGATGAGCAAAGTGCGATATATTGCCGCGCCCCGGACAGGTTGCACGGCCATCACCGCGATCGCCAGTGACAGCCCCATTCCGATCACCACCACCGCGAACGCGATCTCCAAAGTAATGGTGACGCTATTGCGATAGGAGGCGCTTTCGAACAGCGAGATAAAGTTATTCAGTCCCACGAATCTCAGTGGCGCCCCCACCCGGATTGGCTTTCGGAATAAGGAGAGCCTGAAGGTATTGAGGGCCGGGTAGTACAGGAAAACCACCAGGATGATCAAAGTCGGCAGAAGGAGAATATACGGGAGTAGCCCACCTTTGAACTTGCTTTGCACGGCAGCAGACTCCGTTCAGTTGGGATACATCAAGAGGCGGGAGAGACGGCCTCTCCCGCCTCAACGGACGCCTTTTTACGGTTACTCTTCCACGCCGGCGTTGTACTCGGCCACGGCCTCATCGGCCATCTCGTCCAGGTTGGCCAGGGCTTCATCAACCGAGACACCCTCGACCATCACCGACTGGATGGCCTCCTCGATCATGGTGCGGATCTCCAGGAACGGGCCGAGGATGGCGCCAGCGGTCGCCGAATTGACCTGGGTCTCCAGCAGCTGGTCGAAGGCCGCGCGATAGAGCGGATGGGTTTCGAACCAATTCTGCTGCTCCAGCACCCAGACGGCGCTATTGCGGACCGGGAAGTAGCCGGTGCCCTTGTGCCAGCGGACGGCGTTCTCGGTATTGCCCATCCACAGCACGAACTCCAGCGCCGCATCCAGCTCCTCCTGCGGGTGATCGGCGGTGAGCCACAGGCTGGCGCCGCCGATGATCACGCCATTGCGCTCCACGTCGGCGGGAACCGGGATATAGCTGGTGCCGATGGCAAAGCCGTTCTCATTAGCGGCGTTCTGCATGAAGTTCACATCGCTGGTGGATGTGATCAGCATGGGCACCTGCTGGGAGATGAAGATCGCGTTAGCGCCGTCCCAGTCCTCCAGCGAGCCGCTGTATACGTAGTAACCATCGGCATACAGCCCTGTCCACCACTCGAAGATGCGGCGTGCGGCGTCACCATCCAGATATACCTCGGTGGCGCGGCCTGCTCGACCGTTGTCGTTATCGGCCAGGAGTGCGCCCTGCTCGGCCATCCACTGCTCGAAGAACCACGAGTGCAGCGGCCAGGTGATGCACGCCTCGGCGACACCGGTCTCGCGGAAGGTCTGGCAGACCTCTTCGACATCCTCGAAGGTCATCGGCGGGTTATCCGGGTCAAGCCCTGCGGCCTCGAACATATCGCGGTTGTAGTACAGGATTGGGTTCGACGAGTTCCAGGGGAACGAATTGAGCTTCCCGTTGACGGTATAGTAGTTGCGCACGGGGGCGATGATGTCGTCGAGCATCAGCAGATCGACATTCTCGCCCACGATGTCCTCGGCAGGGATGAAAATGCCGGTATCGAGTGCCAGCTGGGTGCCCACCTCGAAGATCTGGACCACGTGGGGTGCGTTGCCCTGCTCTGCGGCCAGGATCGCGGCATTCAGGGTCTCGCGGTACGAGCCTTTATACTCTACCTGCACCTCGATGCCGGGGTGGGTGTAGTTGAAGTCCTCTACCATGCGCTCGATAAAGAGCATTCGCCCGCCGCCGAATGCGTGCCAGAACGTGATCTGGATATTTTCGCCCTCCTGGGCCACGCTATTGGCTATCGGCAAGGCCAGAACTGCCACCAATACGCCTAGTACCAACAGTCGCTTAGTCATTGAGAAACCTCCTTAAAAAGTTAACAGGTGAAGGTAAATATGGGGCAAACCATCGCCGCCTCTCGTCGCTGCCGACAGCTACGACGAGTAGTTCCCGTAACCCGCAAAACGGCCCCCTCACCGTGGGGGGTGAAATGGCACTGAGGATAGTGTGATAAGGGCCGTTCCAACATATCGTCTGGTGTTTGCCGGGTTATTGCGCAGAGATATTGCTCAGCGAGCGGTTGGAAGTTTGATTTAACCGATTGCATGAGTTATCATACCATCAGTTGCGCTAAGAATCAAGCACATTTCGCACCCAATGCGTCCAAATTCGGACGCAAAGTGTGCGTAAAAGAGGGGAAATTCGCTTTATGAAGGTGATACTCATCGCAGACGTATATAAGCACGGCGTGGCCGGAGAAGTCGTCGAAGTGGCGGACGGATTCGCCCGCAACTACCTGATCCCAAAGGGCCTGGCGGTCAAAGCCACGCCCGGCGCTCTCAAGCAGGCCGAAAAATTGCGCAAAGAAGCCGCCGCTCGCAGGGCCAGGATCAATAACGAACTGGCCGCCCTGGCCGAGCAGCTGGATGGCCTGGTGCTCACATTCGCCGCGAAGGCCGGCCCCCGTGGCAAACTTTACGGCTCGGTCACCACAGCGGATATAGCCGATGCCATCAAAGAAAAGCTCGGAATCGAAATTGACCGGCGTCGCATAGCCCAAAAGCCGCTCAGAGAACTGGGCGAGCACCAGGTTGTCATCAGGTTGGGCGCCGAGCTATCGCCCCAAGTCACCGTTGTGATCCATCGCGAGGGCGAGGAACCCGTCCTGGCCGGGGAGCAGCCGGAAACGACCGGGGAAGCGACGGGGGAAACGGAAGAATCCGAAACCGCCCCGGTCGCCGAGGAGGCCGGGAGCTAGGAAAATGGCCGACCAGGGGACTGAGGGAGACCATCTGCTGCGATACGTCATACTATTTGCCACCTGCCCGGAATGTCACGGCTCATACGACCTGGAAGACGTCCAGGCCGTCAAACGCCGTGGCAATATCCTATGGGTGGTGCTCAAATGCTCCCATTGCGGCTCCGAACGGATCATAGTGGCCTACGCCCATAACGAGGACGATAAAAAACCGGAAGAGATCGAATCCCCGGCAGAGGACGTCTCCGACGAATTGGATGTCCCGGATGAACCCGCCGAAACCCTCACGCCGATAACCGAGGCGGAAGTGCAACAATGGCGTGAATTCCTGGCCTCCTTCGATGGAGATATGGAAGCGCTCCTGAGCGGCGGGTGAGGTGATTTTCGAAAACCCGCCGATTAACCTACGCTTTCCCGACGAACCCTTGACATTAGATAGGGGAAAGATTACCCTGCAATAGGGGCATAGTGCCCTTATCCTGCAATTATACCGAATGGCGAATCATGACTATGGACATACACGCCCTGGGTGAGTTGCTGCGCCGGGCACGTGAGGAGAAAGAACTCACGCTGGAAGAAGTGGAGCAGGTCATCCGCATCCGGGTTAAATTCCTGGAGGCAATGGAAGCGGGTGACTACAGCATAATACCGACCCAGGTGCAGGCCCGTGGCTTCCTGCGTAACTACGCCACCTTCCTGGGATTGGACGAAGCGGAAATACTCGCCCTCTACGAGCAGGCCATGGGCCAACCAAATAGCGGCTACGAGCAACCACTACGCCAACCGCTCCCCTCTCGCTATGGCACACCAGGGGCATCCGCCTTGAGACCACCCTCACCGGCCCCATCCGGGCAGGTGAACCCAACACCACAGAGGCCGATATACCCTGCCCCAGGCCCCGTGACCAACATCCACGCGCAGATGCCGTATCAGACACATCCGGCGGCATACCCCTCGCAGGCACCGGGGCCGGCAACATCGCAACCAATGCCATCGCAGCAACTGACCCCGCCTCGGCCACAGCCCGTTGTGGCACAGGCCCCAACTATCGCACAACCAACCGCACCCGCACCGCAGCAAGAGCAAGAACGGCGACCCGCGCGTGGCAGATCACGCCTCGGCGTAGTGCAAATGTTCTTCGTCGTCGGCCTGGCCTTATTGATATTTGCGGGCCTGGCGGTTGGCGGCGTGGAATTCGTCAACATGCTGATCCGCGCCAACGAAATGTACTACCAGGGCGACGAAATCCTGCTATCCGACCGCCCGACGGTGACGCCCAGCCCCACATTTGCCCCGTCCCCAACGCCAACCGAACCGATCGGGGCGCCGCCCCCACAACTCCAGGAAGGCGTATTCGTGATCCTGGACGTGGTGCAGCGCACCTGGGTACGCATCATAGTGGACGGGGAAGTGCAATTCGAAGGAATCGCCAGACCGGGCCTGCGGATGCAATATCAAGGCCGCGAAACCGTACAGATCAGGGCCGGGAACGCAGCCGGATTGCGTGCCATAGTGCAGGATCAAGAGATCGGCCAACTCGGCGGTCGAGGTGAGCTGGTTGACATCGCCTTCACGCGCGAAGGTTACCTCACCCCAAACCCAAGCC
>JALXEW010000089.1 GCA_027069285.1 Ardenticatenia bacterium
GGGAAGTAGTTGGTCGGCGGGTGGAAGCCGAAGTCCATCAGCCGCTTGCTGATGTCCAGCGCACGCACGTCTGGGGCATCTGGCCAGCGCCCCTCGGCCACGAATTCGTGCATACAGATGCGGTCATACGGCACTTTGTATGCGTCCCGCAGCCTGGCCCGCAGGTAGTTGGCGTTCAGCACCGCGTGTTTGGAAACCTCGCGCAGGCCCTCGTCACCCAGGATGCGGATGTAGGTGTAGGCACGTACCATTACGCCGAAGTTGCCGTGGAACGCTTTGACGCGGCCAATGCTCTTTTCCGGCATCACCCATTTGTATAGCGGGATGCCGTCCTCGTCCTCTTCCATTTCAACTATCGGGCCGGGCAGGTAGGGGGCTAATTTCTCGTTTGCGCCCACAGGCCCGGAGCCCGGGCCGCCGCCACCGTGAGGGGTGCCGAAGGTTTTGTGCAGGTTGTAGTGCATTACGTCAAAGCCGATCTCGCCCGGTTTGGCGATCCCCATCAGCGCGTTCAGGTTCGCGCCGTCGGCGTATACCAGGCCGCCGCACTCGTGTACTATTTCGATCACTTTGACGATGTTGGTCTCGAAGAGGCCAAGTGTGTTGGGGATGGTGACCATCAGGCCGACTACGGTATCGTCGCAGGCGTCCCGGAGTGTATCGAGGTCAATATCGCCGCGCTCGTTGCTGGGTAGCTCGATGACTTGCAGGCCGCTCATGGACGTGCTGGCGGGGTTGGTGCCGTGTGCCGAATCCGGCACCAGTATCTTGTTGCGCTTGACGTCGCCCCGGTCCAGGTGGTATTTGCGCATCATCAATGTGCCGGAAAGCTCACCATGTGCCCCGGCTGCGGGTTGCAAGCTCACGGCTTTTAGTCCGGCGATCTCGGCCAGCCATTGCTGAAGGTGCCACATCAGCGCCAACGCGCCCTGCACCTGATAATCGGCCTGCAGCGGGTGCGCGAATGCGAATCCCGGCAATCTGGCGGTATCCTCCGCGACCTTGGGGTTGTACTTCATGGTGCAGGAGCCTAGCGGGTAGAATCCGGTATCAACCCCGTGGTTAAGCTGGCTGAGCCGGACGAAATGGCGCACTACGTCAACCTCGCTCACTTCCGGCAGGTCAAGGTCGTCTCGCAGCAGATCGGTCGGCAGGTCGGATTCCGGCACGTCCGGCTCCGGGAGCGTGACGCCCACGCGACCTGGAACGCTCATCTGGAAGATCAATGGTTCCAACCTGATCATGCTCCCACCTCCGCCAGTGCTTCTACCAGTTCGTCAATTTCCTCGCGGGAGTTCATCTCGGTGACGCAGAGTAACATCTGGTTCTCGCGGTCGGGGTAGTCGGCGCTCAGGTCGTACCCGCCGATGATGCCCCATTCTGCCTCCAGGGCTTCGTT
Source organism: Ardenticatenia bacterium (assembly GCA_027069285.1). Taxonomy (GTDB): domain Bacteria; phylum Chloroflexota; class Anaerolineae; order Aggregatilineales; family JALXEW01; genus JALXEW01. Next base: position 1,400 of record JALXEW010000089.1, read on the forward strand.
GATCTCCGGAACCGGTTTGGGGCAGTGTACAACGAATTCGTTGAAGAATGGCTTGTCACGCTCTACCCGGTATCCCTCAAGCGAGTCTATGCGCTCGGCTGCGTAGTGGGCTTTGTGGTAGCAAAGCTCGGCCACTTTGCGGAGGCCCCTCTTCCCCATCAGTGACATGTAGACTGTGGCGGCAAGTGCCATTAGCGCCTGGTTGGTGCAGATGTTCGAGGTGGCTTTCTCGCGGCGGATGTGTTGTTCGCGTGTCGATAGTGTGAGCACGAACCCGCGATTGCCTTCAACGTCCACCGTCTGTCCCACCAGACGACCGGCCATTTTGCGCACGTACTTGCGGAGGGTGGCGAAGTATCCCAGGTACGGCCCGCCGAAGCTTAGCGGGATGCCCAGTGGTTGGCCTTCTCCGACGGCGATGTCGGCGCCGTATTCGCCCGGCGGCCTGAGCAGGCCCAGTGAGATCGGGTTGGCGATCACGGCCAGGAGCGCCCCGGCCTCGTGTGCTTTTTCGGCCAGACCGTTTAGGTTCTCGATCTGGCCGAAGAAGTTGGGCGATTGGATCGCCAGCAGGGCGGTATTGCCGTCAAGTAGCCCGACGAGATCGTCCGGCGAGGCGTCTGGGTTCTCATCTCCGACGATCTCCAGTCCCATGCCCTGGGTGTACGTGCGCACTACTGCGCGGTAATGCGGGTGGATGGCCGGCGAGAGTATGATCCGGCGCCGCTTTTTCTTGAAGACGTTGAGTGCCATGATGACTGCTTCGGCCAATGCGGTCGCCCCGTCGTAGTGGCTGGCGTTTGATACTTCCATGCCGGTCAGCGAGCAGATCATTGTCTGATATTCGAAGATCGCCTGTAGCGTCCCCTGGCTGATCTCTGGTTGATAGGGTGTGTAGGCGGTGTAGAATTCGCCGCGCAGCAGGATGTGGTTGATCACGCTGGGCACGAAGTGGTTATATGCTCCGGCGCCGAGGAAGATCGGCGCCACGCTGGCATCGAAATTGGCGTCCGAAAGCTCTTGCAGCTCGCGGAGTACTTCCATTTCGGACATCGGCTCCGGCAGTGCCAGAGACGGAAAGCGGTACTCAGACGGTACCGCCTCGAATAGTTCATCCATACTGCCTACGCCGATGACCTTTAGCATTTCCTGCCTTTCGGCATCGGTATGAGGGATGTAGCTCATCGAAAGCTCCTTTGGCTACGCATGTTCCTCACAGTGCTTAAGGTACGCATCGGCGTCCATCAGGCCGTCCAGGTCGGCCATGTTATCCGGTCTTACTCTGATGAACCATGCCTTGCCGTATGGGTCGGTGTTGACCCATTCCGGGTTATCCGTCAGTTCTTCGTTGATCGCCGTCACTTCGCCGGCAACCGGCATGTGCATATCTGCCGTCGCTTTGACCGATTCGACTACGCCGAATTCGTCGCCGGCGTCGAAGTGATCGCCAACGTCGGGTAGCTCGACGTAGACCACGTCGGAAAGTTGTTTCTGGGCGAAATCGGTGACGCCGACTATGATCTCATCGCCCTCGACCCTGGCCCACTCGTCCGTTTCGGTGTATTTGAGATCGGGGGGGATGTTCCATTCGCTCATCTTTTCACCTTCCTCAAAAGGCAGATTTTGACGCAAGGGGATATAAGGGCATTGTGCCCGGTTGGTATTGTAGCCGGGAAAGCATTGCGGCGCCAGATGCCGGGGAGGTCGGCGGGTTATCCGCCGACACCGTATAGCGCCCGGTACACCGAGTATTGTTCTACCACGCGGCGGATGTAGGCCTGTGGCTCGTCAAGCGAGACCAGTTCCACAAACAGGTCCGGGTCTCCGTGGGAAAGCTCCAGCCAGTTGGCCGCCCTGCCCGGCCCGGCGTTGTAGGCCGCCAGCGCGGCGTATACGTCCCCGCCAAAGGTGGTCAGTTGCTCCGAGAGGTAGTATGTGCCGAATGCCACGCTTACGTAGGGTCTGTAGAGGTCTTCATTCTGGTAGTCGGCCCAGCCGAGCCTATCGGCCACGTACTCGCCGGTCGAGGGGATCACCTGCATCAGGCCCTGGGCGGCAGCCGATGAGGTCGCGAAGGCCTCGAAGTAGCTTTCCTGGCGGATGACGGCGAAAACCAGTAACGGGTCTATCTCGTATATTTCGGCGGCTGGGATAACGAGGTCGGCGTAGTAGATCGGGAATCGCAATCTGGCCAGGAACGGCGGTGCGTCAAGTGTATCCACATCCGCCATTTTCAGGAGATCGGCTGCGGCGAATATGGACGAGCGATAAAGGCCCAGGTCGCGGAAGTAGATGGCCAGCTGGTACGTCGCCAGTGGGTCTTCGTGGTAGTCCTCCCGCAGGGACTCGAACTCCGCGCGGGCCTGGCGGAAGTGGCCCAGGTTCCACAGCTCTTCGCCGCGCTTGATCCGTGGGTCGGCTGCCAATTCCGGCCCCAGGGGCCATAGGGGCAACGAGGCGTCCAGGCCAAAGGTGGTCAGGAGCCAGTTCTCGGCTTCCGTCTGCTGGCGGGCGTCGTCGAACTCGAACACGTACCCCGCAGGCGGCTGACATGGTGACATGCCGGAGATGATCTCGGCGGCACGGGCGCTGTAGTAGCCGCCCGGATCGGCCTGCGAGGCGGATGTGAATGCCTGGTGGGCACCGTCCCCGTCCCCACGGGCGAGTCGGAGTTTGCCGAGCCACAGGTAGGCGCTCGCCTGGGAGCTGCCGTTGCTTATCTGCGATAGCAGGCCGAATATGCGCTCTGCCCGGTTCCAATCGCCGATCTCGTAGGCCAACATGCCGGCCCGGAAGAGGCCGTCCCATGCCTGTTCGGACTGGGGATAGTTGGCGGCGAGTATCTCATAGGTGGCAAGCGCCCGCTCGGTCTCGCCCAGGGTCTGGAGCAGGTAGGCCGCACGCCATAATGCCTCGGCGCCTTCCGGTAGCTCCGGGTAGGCCTCGGTGATGTTGACGTAGTGGACTATCGCGCCGGCGGTATCCCCGCTCAGGAAGAGGGTACGCCCCTGCTCCAGGAGGGCTTCTCCTATCAGCGGGTCGTCCGGGTAGTTGTCGATGATCGTCTGGAACGAGGTGTAGGCTGCCTGGAAGTTGTATATCTCCCGATAGGCCCTCCCCAGGTAGAGGTGAAGTTCGGGCGGGATTTCCTCGGTGGGGTGGCCGGCGCTGTACTCGTAGAATGCGTCGATCGCCCCCTGGTAGTCTCCCGCGTTGAAGAGTATCCGCCCGCGCAGGTATCCGTCTATGACGAAGCCCGCATCGAGCAGTGCCACCAGCGCATGGTAGGCATATGGGGCGTCCGGATAGTCGCGGATGACGCGGGAGAAGCGCTCATATGCGGCATCCGATGCCCCGGCCCGGAGGTATGCCTGCCCGGCCAGGTACTCGATCTCGGCCCGATATGCCGTGTTTCTGGCCTGGGCCAATATGGCGTCGTATTGGGCTACGGCGTCCAGTGGGCGCCCGGCGTCTATATATCCCAGGGCGACTCGCTCCCGTAGCGCCATCAGGTCTGGCAGGTTACGCCCGGCATCCACGGCCTGCGCGTAGTGCGATAGTGCCAGGTCTGACCTGCCCATCGCCAGGTACGCATCGCCGATCCTCTCGTGGACGTAGCTATCTATCAGGCCGGGGCGTATTTGCAGGTAGCGCTCGAAGTCGGCTATCGCCATGTTCCATTCCGAAAGGCCCATCCGTGCGTCGCCCCGGAGGAAGTAGGCCCATGCCAGGCGTTCGTCATCTGGATGGTTGGCTATGAAGCGGCTTAGGGCCTCTTCTGCCTGCTCGAAGAGGCCTTGTCGGAGTGCGGCCACTCCCAATCCGTACTCGGCGGCAGCTCTCAGCTCCGGATCGGTGGGGGCTTGGGCGAGTATCTGCTCGAATGTGGCGACTGCCGCCCGGAAGTTACCGTTGCGCAGGTGCCGTTCGGCCACTATTATGGACGCCGGCGGGCTTGGTGTGGGGGTCAGGGTTGGTGGCGCGGGGGTGAAGGTTGGGGTTGGCGGTGGGGTAGGCGTCTCGGTAACAATAGGGGTCGGCGTCGGGGCGCGGAGTCCGGGAAGAATGCCGCACGCTGATGTCGCCAGGGCCATCCCCACCAGAATGGTACCGAAGCTTAGTTTACGTCTCATAGTGCCTGATTATGGACGGGGGCGAAGGCCTTGTCAAAGGACTCCCCGAATTGTGCTGCCCGGCAGGTCTGTGGCTCCATCTGCATCTTATCGCAGGATGCCTACGCGCCGCAGGTGGTAAAGCACAAGGCGTTCCCATGAGCTATCCGATACCGCCCTGATGTAGCGCACATCCCGCCCGCGACACGTCTCTGCGATCTCGGCCAGCCATGCCTCCAGCCTGCGCCGGTAGCGCATACGCACTCCCTCGTCGAGTGTCACGTCTTGCTCAGCCTCGGTCTCGCTGTCTATCAGGCGCAGGTCACCCCGCATCGGCGGGTCGATCTCATCCGGCGATAGGATGTGGATGAGCACCAGCTCGTGCCCACGACTCAGTAGCGCGTCCAGGCCTTCGAGGTATCCGTCCGGCGAGAACATGTCGCTTACCAATACGCAAAGCCCGGCCCTCCCGCCTTGCATGGCGTAGGCCTTGAGCACGGGATTCAGGGCTGTATCGCCCGATGGTTCGATGGTTCCCAGGAAGTCGAACATGCCCAAAGCCTGCGCCCGCCCCCTGTGTGGCCCCCAACGCTTCCACTCACGCCCACTCAGGGATGTTACCGAGACGGTGTCGCCCTCGATCAGGCCGATGTAGCCCAGGGCCGCGATCACGCCACGCGCGAATCCGAATTTGTGGGCTTTTTCCCCGTCCCGAGGCCAATCCATGCTGGCGCTGGAATCCAGCAGCAGATGCACGGCTAAATCCTCTTCCTCTTCCAGCAATTTTATGAACGGCCTGTCGAGCCGGGCGTAGATGTTCCAGTCCAGGCGGCGGAGATCGTCGCCGCGCGTGTAACTGCGATAATCGGCGAATTCCACCGATGTTCCGCGTTTGGTGGAGCGGCGCTCGCCTTTGACCATCCCGGCCCTGATGCGACGGGTTGCCAGGCGTAACCCCTCCAGACGCCTTAGAACGGTCTCATCCGGTCGCCATCTGACGCTCATATCACTACGTTGGCCTCGTAGCGTTCCCATACCTTCGGGGCGAGTTCGCGGGCGCGGGCGGCTATTTCCGCCTCGTCCAGGTAATCTTCGGCCATGTTCCTGAAAGCCGCTTCCTGGCGCTCGTAATAGATGCCCAGCTCGCTTCTGAAGCGGTCCGCCAGTTGAAGCTGCACGTCGTCGTTGGCCCTCAGGTTCCATGCCGCCACAGGATTCTGCCTGTTGTTGTTGATGGTCACCCGTGTCACGAATTCGGGCTCGCAGTCGGTGACCACCTTGCAGATGACCTTGAGCTTCGAAAGCCCGTTCAGCCCCTCTTTCTCTTTTCCTTTTCTGCGGCAGTCCTCGATGAAGCGCTTTACAGAGGCAAGTGTCTGCGCGCCGTTGAGCAGCCGGGGTTCGTACAGTTCAAGGTAGCGTTCATTGTTCTCTTCCAGTTCCCTGGCCGACTGGGCGGACAGGGTCACGCCGTTGTGATGGAAGGGGAAGACCCTGGGATCGTCCTTCTTGTCGAGGACTATGGCCTTGAGCGCCTTTC
>JALXEW010000090.1 GCA_027069285.1 Ardenticatenia bacterium
ACGCCAGATTCCGCCATTTTCATCACATACGGCAGTTCGGTTGAGGGAGAGATCACGAATGAGCGCTACGTGATCTACTACGCCTTCGACGGGAGGGCGGGAGATACTGTCAATATCGTGATGTCAACCGATCCGGACGGATTCCTGGTGCCGCACGTGCGCCTGATCGGGCCTGACGGCGCGGTGCTGACCGAGGCCGATATGGCGATCAATGCGTTCACCCTGCCGGCAGACGGGCGTTATGTCATAGCGGCAACCAGGCAAGGGGAATCCGCCGGAACTACCACCGGGAGATTCCTGCTGATTCTGGAATACGTGAGCCAACCGGTGGCGGTAACGCCTATCCCACTAACGCCTCAGGCACAGTTGATGCAGCAGGTACCGGCAGTAACCGGGGCAACCACAGCCGATCCGTTCGCAAATGCCATACCGCTCCAGTATGCACATCCGGTCACCGGTACCATAAACAACGAACAATGGGCGGTGATATATCAGTTCGAAGGCCATGCCGGTATGGTCATCTCGATAAGCATGAGACGCACATCCGGCGATCTGGATTGCTTTTTGCGGCTCTTTGGGCCGGATAGAACGCCATTGGCAGAAGATGACGACGGCGGGGATGGCACCGACGCGCTGATAGCCGATTTCACGCTCCCGACGGACGGCATCTACTTCGTCGGCGCGACCCGCTATCAGGCACGGGAAGGCAGTACCGCCGGGACGTTCGAGCTGGTGCTGACCGCCCGGTGAGGGAGATATGCCGAATGCGGAATCCACCGATAAGACGGGGGAACATAACGCAGTGAAACCGGTGCTCATCGCCGCCGAGGACGATAAGCTGACGTTTTATATCTCCGAGGCGCTCCTGTCAGCCGGTTTCGAGATATTGCCCTGCCGTTCCCCATCCGAGTTATTCGCCGGCCTCATAAACCGAGGCCCATCGCTGGTGGTGGTAGATCGGCGAATGAAGGACTCCGACGGCACCCCACTCCACCATGCCATCAGACGCCGTAGCCTTGTGCCTATACTGGTGGTGGCCGATGAGCAACCGGAAGAATCCCCACCAGAGGGCCAGGTGGACTTTTTGTTCCTGCCACTACGCCGGGCCGAGTTGATCTGGAGGGCCAATCGCCTGGTGAGAGGGGATGTGGGCGAGGCATGGAAACAATTCGACGAGGCCCTCAAACAGCAATTGCTGGAATTTAAGCTATTCTCGACTTTCGGCCAAAAGGTAACCTCGGAACATGACCTGGATAAGGTGCTGAATTCCGTCGTGAGCACGGCAGTCCACCTGACCAACGCCGAGGAGGGGCTTATCCTGCTGCTGGACGATGAGGGCAATGAGCTGTACCTGAGGGCATCAAAAGGCCTGGACGCAGGTGTGGCCAGGACTTTTCGGGTGCCATCCAACGACTCACTGGCATGGCAGGCGGTAAGGACTATGAATCCCATCCTGGCAAGCGGTCAGGGATGGCAGAAGATCAAGACGGCGTATCTGGTCAAGTCGCTGCTATACGTGCCGCTCGCGATCAAGGGCAGGCCATTGGGGGTGCTTGGGGTCAATAACCGCCGGGCGGAACGCGAATTCACCGAGCACGACCGTGACCTGCTGACGGCACTGGGAAGCTACGCGGCAATCGCTATAGAAAACGCCCGACTGGTCTCACGCCTGGAGCAAAGCCTGAAGGAATTGAAGGAAACGCAGGCCCAATTGGTGCAGGCAGCCAGGTTGACGGCAATGGGGGAACTGGCAGCCGCAGTGGCGCACCAGATCAATAACCCGCTCACCACGGTTCTGGGCGATGCGGAGCTGGCACTAGATGCGCTGGACCCGAACCACCCCGCTTACGAGTCCGTCCAGGCCATTTATCGGGCCGGACGCCGTGCACACGAGGTGGTCAGTCGACTGCTGATGACGGCACGCCGCAAGGGCGAAAGCGAGCCGGAAGATGTGAACCAAACTATCCGCAACGCGCTCGAACTCACCTCGGCACACATCGAGCACGAAGGGGTGGAGCTGATCATCCGCCTTGCCGAGGGCCTGCCGCCGGTCAACAACGTGGCACATGGCAAGCTGGAGGATGTGTGGCTTAACCTGCTGCTCAACGCCCGCGATGCGGTCATCGGCATAGAGGGGGCTAAAATAGGGGTCGAGTCTTCTGTAACGGATGGATGGGTGCAGGTGGTAGTGTGGGATAACGGCCACGGGATGACACCGGATGTCCAGAACCACATCTTCGACCCGTTTTTCACTACTAAGCCACCCGGAGAGGGAACCGGTCTGGGCCTCACGATCTGCCACAAGATAGTCACGGCAAGCGGTGGCACGATAAGGGCAGAAAGTACACCCGGTCGAGGCAGCCGCTTCATCGTCAGACTACCCCCTGCCGGGAGAGGCAATAATGGCATATATTCTGGTAGTTGACGACGATCAAGATGTCCTGGGCACCCTGGAACGCACGTTGCGGAGAGAGGGGCACGAGGTCGAGACGGCCAGGTCTGCCGCCGAGGCACAGGAGAAGTTGGCAAAACGGCAGCCGGACCTGCTCATACTGGATATACTGATGCCGGGTAAGGATGGCCTTACCCTCTGTAAGGAGCTGCGATCCGATCCGGCCTTTAACTCCATGCCGATCCTGTTCCTGACGGCTAAAACCGGCACCGAGGATGTGGTCGCCGGGCTGGACGCAGGCGGTGACGATTACGTCAAAAAGCCGTTCGTACCAGCCGAACTGAACGCGCGCGTGAGGGCGCTGTTACGCCGTGGCCTTATGGCCAACGACGGACGGGATGTACTCGTGGTGGGCGGGCTGCGGCTGGATTCGGGAAGCTATCAGGTAGAGGTGGAAGGCCGCCCGGTGCAGCTCACCCGCACCGAGCATCGCCTCCTGCGCTATATGATGGAGCGCCCAAATCGGCCACTTTCGCCGCGCCATCTGCTGGAACACGTCTGGGACTACCCACGAGACGCCGGAGACCCCGACCTGGTACGCGCACATATCCGCAACCTGCGGGCGAAGATCGAACGCGATTCCTCGTCCCCAAAGTATATCCGCACCGTCCACGGGATCGGTTACATGATCTCCAAAGGCGATGATCGGCGATGAACGCAGAGCGGCTCCCGGTATCGGTCATCATCCCGGCTTATAACGAATCCGGACGGGTCGGACACACGGTGCGGGAGGCATTGCGATATGCGACTGAGGTGATCGTGATCGACGATGCCAGCACCGACGATACCGCCGCAGAAGCCGAGGCAGCCGGAGCCGTGGTACACAGCCAACCGGTCAACGGCGGGTACGTGGAGGCTATAAAGGCCGGTTTTCGTCTGGCATCCCACGAGATCGTGGTAACCCTGGACGCGGACGGCGAGTTCGATCCGGCGGATATACCGGCTCTGGTGGAGCCGATCATGGCCGGGGATGCCGATCTAGTGCTGGGCAGACGTCCGACAATAGCCAGGCCATCCGAACGGGTGTTGACGGCTATGACCAGGCTCCTGATCCCTCAAGTACACGATACGGGCACCGGCCTGCGTGCGCTCAGGCGCGAGCTGGCACTGGGTATGCAATGGCCTGGAGTGTGTATCTGCGGCACTTCGGTGCTGGAGCCTTTCGCGCTGGGCGCCAGGATAACCGAGAGGCCGATCTCACTCAGGAGGGTGCGTAAGCCGCGCCGCCCCGCATGGTACCACATACGGCAGTTATGGCACGTGTTGTGGTGGCTGTTGAAGGCGTCTCTCAAGCGCAAGAGGCGCTAAATCCACGTTGGCTCCTGGTACACCCCGAATACGTCTCGCATGACGTCCATTATCTCCTGCAAGGTGGCATATGCCCGCGCCGCCTCGATGATGTAGGGCATCAGGTTCTTATCCGCCCTGGCTGCGGCTTCCAGATCGCGCAGGGTTTGCCTGACCAGGCGGTTATCTCGCTCGCGACGCAGGGCTTTCAATCTGGCCACCTGCCGGTCATACCCCTCGGGGTCCATTTCCAGGAGCGGAATCCGCAATGGGGTATCTTCCACGAATTCGTTGACGCCAACGATTATCCGGTCGCCCTCGTCCACCTCGCGCTGATACCGATAGGCGGCATCGGCGATCTCTTGCTGGAAGAAGCCGACTTCTATGGCAGGTAACACGCCGCCCAGGTCTTCTATCCTACGGAAGTAGTCGTATGCTTCCTCTTCCATCCGACGGGTCTGCGCCTCGACGAAGAACGAGCCGCCAAGCGGATCGACGGTATTGGTAACGCCACTTTCGTGGGCGATTATCTGCTGGGTGCGAAGGGCGATGGTAGCCGCGTGCTCGCTTGGGAGCGCGAGGGCCTCGTCCATCGAGTTGGTATGCAGGCTCTGGGCGCCGCCGAGGATCGCAGCCAGTGCCTGGATCGCCACGCGCACTATGTTGATCTCCGGCTGCTGGGCGGTGAGGGTACAGCCCGCCGTCTGGGTGTGGAATCGCATCCACCAGGAGCGCTCGTTCCTGGCGCCAAAGGTCTCCCGCATCTCCCTGGCCCATATCCTGCGGGCGGCCCGCAATTTAGCTATTTCTTCGAAGAAGTCATTATGGACGTTGAAGAAGAAGCTAAGCCTGGGCGCGAATTCGTCCACGTCAAGTCCACGCTCGATGGCCCACCGGACGTATTCCATGCCGTCGGCCAGGGTGAATGCCAGCTCCTGGGCAGCGGTCGAACCGGCCTCGCGGATGTGATAGCCGCTGATGCTGATCGTGTTCCATTGCGGAAGGTGCTTCGAGCCGAATTCGATGGTATCGGTCACCAGGCGCATCGAAGGTTCCGGCGGGAATACGTATTCCTTCTGGGCGATGTACTCTTTGAGGATGTCGTTCTGGATGGTGCCGCGCAGGGATTCCATCCTGGCGCCTTGCTTTTCGGCGGTGATGATGTAGAACGCCCATAACACTGCCGCCGGGCTGTTGATGGTCATGCTGGTGGAGATCTCGGCCAGTGGGATGCCGTCCATCAGTATCTCCATATCCCGCAGGGACGAGACCGCCACCCCACACTTTCCGAATTCGCCCAACGCCTCCGGCGCATCGGTATCGTAGCCCATCAGAGTCGGCAGGTCGAACGCGACCGAGAGGCCCATATTGCCCTGCTCCAGCAGGTATTTATAGCGGGCATTAGTCTCTTCCGCCGTGCCAAAGCCGGAAAACATCCGCATCGTCCAGAGGCGACCACGGTACATGGTGGGATGTATCCCACGGGTGAACGGATACTGGCCGGGGAAGTTCAATTCCTCCATGTAGTCCATGTCGGCGATGTCCAACGGGGTATACAGCCTTTTGATCGGGTAGCTGGATGCGGTGACGAACGAATCGCGGCGCTCCGGCCTGCGGGCCAGGGTGCGCTGCAACGTGGTCTCCTCCCACCGCTCAAGGGCATCGGCAAGCTCTTCCAGCTTCTGCCTATCGAACATGGCTACGCTCCTCACTTTTCACGGGCGCAGGCTGCAAAATCAGGGGGTCAGGTCGTTCCGCCGGCACCGGTCACATCATCATGGGGCAATGCTTCCGCGCCGGATTTCTGCTTTGCGGTTCCACTTTCTGGAATTTCTACCTCCCGCACGATGTCGGTCAGGTACTTCTCAACATCCCAGCGGATTATCTCTTCCACTTTACCGGCAAAGCGTGCGTACGCCCTCTCATGGGAACTGAATCTCCCGTAATCGCCGGATAGCTGGATGTAGTTCCATCCCTCGCTTTTGAGGGTTTCGGCAACGCGCCGGTAGTGACGCCACTTTTCGCCGAAGTTGTAAAAACTCTCCAAAGCCGTGAGCACGGCAACCGAAGCGCTCACAGCCACGGTGACGTGGGACCGATATGGAAAGTCCGGCAGGCTGATCAGGATGGGCAGAAGCACGCTCAGGATCACGACGGGCACTTTCATACTGAAGTAGTACTTCTTGTTATCCGAGGCACGCTTGCTCATCCAGATGAGCTGATCAAGCCACCTGGCCTTGAGGGCCTTTTTACGCTTAGGGTCTAGCTCCAGCGCATCGATCAAGTCCTCAAGCTCTCGCCTGAGCTTGTCCCTATAGCCCCGGCCCCTGAAGGGACCTTCGCCACTTCGCGATGATTCCCCCTTCTGAACGGCCATTCTCGGCACCTCACTTGCAAAGCTCGCTCAGGATCGCGCTAAGCTCCCCCGGAGGGGCATCCAGGGGCACCAGGTGTATCAGGCCGGTATCCAGTAGCCTGGCGACATCCGGGACATCTGATCTGCCGCGCCGGAAAGCACTCGCCAATTCGTCCGCGAAGCGCCCGGTGCCCTCGACTACCAGTAGCGCTCCCCCCCGCCGGACGTATGCCCAGGCGTCACGGCGCGCGGTTTGCCCGCCGTTTATCAAAAGCTCTGCTTTGGGGCCGTCACCGGCCAACTTGTGCGCCACTGCGGCAAGGGTATCGGCCTCGCCGCCCCACTCGTCGGTCTCGACCAGGACGAAGGCGGTGTGGCCCACATCCAGAGGGGCGGCATCTCCTATCTCAATCTCGCGGCCCGGCCAGATGACTTTGCCCAGCGGGGCGACGCCTATTAACGGCAGGTCGGCCTCCTTCTCCAGCCTGACCTCGCCCAATATCCGCATCGCCCCGGATGCGGTTCCGCCATCCACCACCGCAAAATTCCTCTCAAGCGCGAAGTCGAGTAATTCGCCCAAAAACCCACGCAGGGCCGCGCGTACTCCCTCGAACTCCGGCTTGTCCAAACCGGCAGCGCCGCCGACGACTGCAATTGTCCCGGATAAGGGCGGCAATCTCAGTGCCGACGCTATATCCGGCAATTCCTCGTCGGGTTTCACGATCACGGCGTCCGCCGCTTTTCCAATCCCAAGTGGTATCATAAATCGCTCGTTCATGGCACTGAGTATAAAGGATCGAGTCCGGCTCCGCAAAGCCCACCTTATCCGTCTGAGGCCAACCAGGGAAATCCGGCAGACCGGCTTATCGGCGCCCGGCAGTTATCTGCCGTCTGGCTTCGAAAAGTATCACCCCGGCGGCAACGGCTACGTTAAGGG
>JALXEW010000091.1 GCA_027069285.1 Ardenticatenia bacterium
TTGCCCGTCGCGGTGAGCCTTCGCCTCCCAGCACTACCACTCCCTCTATGCCGTGCTCGTTCAGGTTGCGGACCGCTTCCAGGCGCCCGCGCGGCGTTTTGAACTCCTCACTTCGGGCGGTGCCGAGTATCGTGCCCGCCCTCTGGATTATGCCGCCTACCGACCTGGCATCCAGCGGGATGATATTGCCCTCGATCATGCCGTGGTAGCCGTACTTGACCCCATATACCTCCAGATCGTGGGTCAGTGCCCTTCTGACCACTGCCCGGACAAAAGCATTCATGCCAGGGGCATCACCGCCACTGGTCAACACGGCTATGCGTTTCAACGACATTTCGCCCCCCTTTTTACTTCGCCGTCTCCTAAATTGTAACCCAGATCAAATGTATCCGATTCAGCCTGACTCGCGAAAGGCCGCTCCGACTCGTAGTCGGGCGGGATTCACCTTCGGCCACGGCTCAATCGGCGTGACGCCCGAAGATCAGCACCGCGTTATGTCCCCCGAACCCGAACGAATTACTCATTACCACGTTGATCTCCGCCTTCCTGCCCACGTTCGGGACAAAATCCATGCCCACCATCTCCTCATCTGGGTTATCCAGGTTGATTGTAGGTGGGATGAAATTCTCGCATATTGCCTTGATGGAGAACACCGCCTCCACCGATCCGGCTGCGCCCATCATATGCCCGGTGACCGACTTGGTGGAGCTGATGGGTAAGGTATAAGCCCGCTCGCCGAAGACCGCCTTAATTGCCCTGGTTTCGCTCAGATCGTTAAGCACCGTACTTGTCCCGTGGGCATTGAGGTAATCTACATCATCGACGGTTAAGCCGGCGTCGTCCAGAGCCTTGCGCATGGCTTCCTGGGCGCCCTCCCCATTTTCCAACGGTGCCGTCACGTGGAATGCGTCCGCCGTCGCGCCATATCCCAATACCTCGGCGTATATATGGGCGCCTCTGGCCCTGGCATGTTCCAGCTCCTCCAGGATCAAGATGGCAGCCCCCTCGCTGACCACGAACCCATCCCTATCCCGGTCGAACGGCCTGGATGCCGCCTGTGGGTCGTCATTGCGGCGCGATATGGCCTGCATATTATTAAAGCAGGCGATCGCCAGCGGCACCAGTCCGGCCTCGGTACTTCCGGCCACCATCACATCTGCGGCCCCTCGCCTGATTATCTCGGTAGCCTCGCCTATTGAGTTATTTCCGGTGGCGCACGCGGTCGAGATGGACATATTTGGGCCGCGCAGCCCGAACAGCATCGAGACCTTGCCTGCCGGGCTATCCGGGAGCATCATCGGCACCAGCAGTGGGCTTACCCGTGTTGGCCCCTTCTGACGGATCACGTCAACTCCGTGCAGCAGGCTTTCGATCCCCCCGAGTCCGCACCCGATCAACACCCCGATCCGGTACTGTTCCTCCGGGGTTACCTCCAGGCCGGAATCCTCAAGGGCCTGTCTGGCGGCCTCGGCTGCGAACTGGGTGATCCTGTCCATACGGCGGGCCTCCCGTCTGCCGAACACGGCCACCGGATCGAAATCTTTGACCTCGCCGCCGAATCTGGTTTCCAGCCTGGAAACATCGAACCTGGTGATCGGGCCGATACCGCTGATGCCTTTCGACGCCTTCTCCCACGCGGTTTCCACATCATTACCCAGCGGGCAGATGACCCCCATTCCGGTGACGACAACACGTCGTCTTTCAACGAGCATTTTCACCTCCGTGAGTGTTCATGCCCGGTGTCACGCCGGGGCATTATAGCCTCATGGGCGCTGCCGTGACAACACGAGGATACCTTCATTTGGCTTTTCGGGCCGGATTCATTACCATTATGATGGCCCGTGGGGCCGGTTTGCAAAATCATAGGAGAATATAATGGGAAGAGTTATCAATACTGAAAGTCCGGGAAAACTGCGAAACCAATTGATGCGTACAAGCGCCGAAGTCCTGCGGCGACTGACTCAGAAGGCCGAGTTAGACGACGAAGCCAGGGACATGGTGGCGTTTCTTGTCTACTGCTTTAGGGGCATCGCCGATGGGATTGACGAATCGGTCAGGGCCTGGGAGAAGCGCAACTACTGGATCAAAGCGGAGAGATTCCGTGAGCGGTGGATGTGGGTTGAGAGGGCGGCGCACGACCTTGAGGAAATGATCCATCGTGGCGCCTGGGATAGGATGCCCGAACTACTTGCCGATTTACTGCCTCACTTTGCAGACATAAGAATCGCCCGTTTCACGCGAGACCCATCCCTTTGGAAAGGGGCTTATGAGCGGTTGGTGAACGAACATGATGGTGATGAGGCTCGGTAGCCCTCTAGAGCATTGCCAGGACGCGCTTGAGCATATTCCCTGCCAGCTCATATACCTCGGCATTGGCCTCGTTGATCTCTGATCTGCGGGCGCGGTAGGCCTTTTCGAAGAGCAAAACGGTATCCGGCACGCTTTCCCGGATCATAACCAACCTGCCGGTACTGGCCAGCCCGGCCAGCGTCAGTGGCAGGTATACGTGCGTGAAATCCAGGCCGCCACGCCCGCGCAATGCCTCCACGATCTCCTCGGCGTACTTACTCCTCTCCTCCTGGGTGCCTAAATCCTCGCCGGTGATCGTGGCGATTATCTCAAATCCAAGCATTGTGGCATCGTATATCAGGTCCAGAAACAGCAACTCGCTCACCAGATACTCGGTGTTTTTCAGCAAATCCGGCGATTCGAGCGCGAGCTGGCAAAGCCGCACGTACCACCTGGGATACCCCTTTATAGCGCCTTCCTTTGCCAGGTCGGGGCCGATTTCCATCGTCAAAGTCAGCAACTTGGCGATGTGAACCGCCTCGCCGGCCTGTAGCATATAGCCGCCCTTCTCGTTAAAGCGCGATTGCACCGCCCTCAGCAGTGGGAAGAACACCGTTCCGCGCTTAAGTCTCGCCAGCACCGGTGCCACCACATCACTCGCCTCGGCCACCAATGCCTCGTCGTCCATCATATTGTGAAGTGTCCACAGGCTTTCCCACCTGGGCGAAAGGTCAACCCTCGGAGCCAGGCCGGAAGGTGGCAGGATGTCGAACCTCGCGACGAGCTGGTTTTTGTGATCCCCTTGCTTGGCCGTGAATTCCAGCTTGAGCAGCGAATCGAAAAGCTCCCGCTTATCCCGGGGCAGGTCCAACGGGTTGAAGTACCCGCCTCCACCCGGCTCCCTGATCTGGGGGGCCTTACGGCTTAACTTCTTTATCGTGATCCAAAGGCTCAGCCGGTACCCGCGTGCCGGCGCAGTCAACGGGACGGTGGAAAACGGCATCGCCACGAACCCGACCTCTGCCGGTCGCAGGCCCACGACCAGACGTTCTGCCTTAGCCAGGAACCTGCCCGGTTTCCCTTTCCTATCCTTTTCGGGCAACTCGAATCGGACGCGAACGTCTATATCGGCGTTGGTTGAGCTTTGAACCAGCAGGATCGCTTCCATTGGCTGTCCTGCGGGGGCTTGTTTCGGACGCACCGCCAATGCGCATTGTACCAGGCCCAGGTCTACGCGCTTCCCGCCGGTGATGGCGCCGAGCACATCCGGTAAATTGTCAAATTGCTTATCTTCCGTCACGGGAAAAGACTCCCCCAGATCGAGTGGACGCGGTTTAGATATATTATACGCATGTTACGTCCCGCCGGAAAAGTCGTATGTGGGAATGCGGGGGCGGGCTGGAAAGTGTGGTTGACGACATTTGGGACGGGGTCTCCGTCCCCGGTCAACTCGCTGTTGGTCGGCGGCGATCACCTCACCACGCGGTAGATCACATTATCCCCGTACCGGTATACCTCCTCCAGGAGGCCCGCCCGTGCCATATCCTCGAATTTCCCCAACCCGGCGGATGGGTACAATATCCGCTCCAGATCGCCTATTATCACATAATCCACGCCGTACCGATTCAGGATCGTCATCGCCTCATTTGGGTCCAGGGTGGTATAAAGCGTCTCCACATCTCGTTCTCGATCCCAGACGAATTGCGTCACCTGTGGATGGATCGTGCGTTGCTGGCGCTGGTGCCAATTCCAGCCCAGTATCGCCGGCAGCCCGGTATATATTGAGATGCGCGATCCCCAATGATACTCGCCCATCCGTCCCTCGGCGATCACCGGGGACCCGACGATGTTATCCTGAATCCACCTGATCATCCGGTAATCGTCTGCCATTGGGAACGAGGAACCTTCCTCGAAATGTTCGGCGTAAAGCATATAAGCCATCCCATCCAGGGTAGGGGGTGGGACTTCGGGCCTCATCCGGTCGCTTAGTTTCCCTCTAGTCGCCATGATCGGGTACATTGCCCCGATGGCCACCATGATCGCCAGGATCACACTCCAGGTCGTGTGCAGGCCCGGTGTCCAGCGCTCGGTGGATGCCAGCAGCCATGCAAATGCCGCCCCGCCTGCCACGCTTAACATCAGCCACGCCTGCAGGTAGAACTTGAATACGGTGTTCTGCCGGGCCACGTCCCCGCTCAGCACCAGGATCTCGACCCCCAGCGTCAGCCCGATCGCGGCGGCAATGAGCGCCAGTGCGATCCGCTTTTCCCGTCCCTGGTCTGGTCGCAAGATCAGCAGCCCGCTCCACACGATCAATGGCAAAGCTATCAGCGCCACCGGGTATGCCGCCACTGCCAGCATCACGGAGAGCATCGCGCAGCCGATCAGCCCCACCATCAGGCCGACGAGCACTGCCCATCTCCCGGCCAGTATCCGCACCGACGTTTCCCGCAGCCAGGAATAAGTTTCCCATGCCAGGAAGCTGAATGCCAGGAACAGGAAGATGCCGTGCATATCGAAGTAGGCCCAAAGGGGAGTTTTCCCCCCATCCCATAGCCGGACGCTGTTATAAATGCTGGCGTACCAGCTGGTGTACGGCATCACCACGATCACCGAGATCGCCAGGAACGCCGCCAATTGCGCTACCCCTATGGCCAGCGGCTTAACCCTGGTCAGGCATGGCTTATATCGTTCCCACCATGCGTAACTCACCGCCGCCAGGCCGACCAGGGTGTACGTCAGCCAATCCCACGTGTTTGTCGCCCGCAGCATCCCGACGGTCAGCCCGCCGGTGAAGAACCCCAACGCGATCGCCAACCGATCCCTGCGATGGCCAACGCTCTGGGCCATGCCGAGTGCCCAAAGCATGACCAGTAGCGTCAGCGGGAAAGCGATCATATGTGCGTGCAGGTCGGCATAGAGGAACGTGAAATACGGGAACTCGTTGATGGCGCTGCCCAGATGTGCGATCACGCGCGTCGGATTCCAATACCAGTGGTGGGGCGGAACCGGCATAGCTGCCCCGTTGAGTAGGTCGCTCAGGCCGCGCAGGATCGAATTCAAAGGCGGCATAACCGTTCCCTCATCCGGCATCCAACCGCCGGTGCGGGCTATGCCGCCGATCAGCACCCGTATCTCGTCCAGATTGCCCAGGATCACCGCCAGCACGAGCGCCGCACCGCCCGCCACCCACGGGTTTGCCGCCTTGCGCACTGCCGCACTGATAGGCCCGCCGACACCACGCCTTCGCAGTCCCTCCACCAGATTGTAGGCCACGGCGAATGCCCCGATGCCGGTCAGCGCGAAGAGCGTTGGCACTATCAGGTTATAGGCGAACGCCGGCACCAACTTAAGCAACAAAACCGGTGCCCCTACTATCACATAGCCGAAATAGTAGTAATTGATATGTCCGCCGGCGAACCACGGATCATATGGCGGGAAGACGGTGCTTTTGAGCACCGCGTTGAAATACGCGAACTCCATCGGCTTCTCGCCGCCGAAATTAGTGTGCCACAAATCCGGGTTACCGAGCCGCACCAGCAGGAAATACCCGTAAAGCGCCAGCGTGATCACCTCGACGATCAGCACATATCGCCATCTGGAGCGGAAGTAGGCCCGCAATGCGCCCCATTTACGTCGCGCGATCAGGCCACCTGCGAGCGCCAGCGCGATCGTGGTGCACAACACCCCGATCTGATTCCAGACGTGCAGGCCCATACTCCCCAGCACCCACGGTATCCATCCGATCAGCAGCAGTGCCAGGGCCTTACTTGCCGCGTAGCCCCTATCCGGTAGCCCCGGCAGCGACACGAAGAGCAGTGGGAACGCGATCAGCCCAAAGAGCACCATCAGCCCCCACCAGACGATCACCCCAAGTGGCTGATAGCGGTACAGTGGGCTATTCACATCGAACCGCTCCGACCATGTACCGCCGGCCCGTTGCTGTTCCCATATCGTTTCGGGCAGCATCAGCGCAAACGGCGACCGATCCGCCTCCAGCGCCGAAAGCCTTACCACCTGATTCAGGTCTACGCTGCCGAGGATACGTCTGGGGACTTCCGGATCGTAATCCGGCCTGCGCCGGAAGACTAACACCAGTGGGTGATCGTAGACGTGGAACGCCTCCTCTGCCTCCCAATCGTTCCAGAATGGTGTCCGCGCCTGATCGGGTATCTCGAAACCGCCCACAGTCGGGAACGATGAGAACTCGGCTATCAGCTCATAGCCCAGCTCGCCCGAAAACAACGCCTCGTAGTAGCGTATGCTCAGCGGGAACCTGGCCGGCAGCCTGGAAAGGGAATCGTAGAAACGGTTACTGCTTATCGTGATATACTCGGCGTTATCCAGGGTATACAATATGGTATCCAGCTTTTCCTGATCGTCCTCGCGGGCCATGAAAAGTTCCAGGCCCTGGTAATAGCCCATCCCGTAACCGTCTATCCCGTCCACGCTCCAGGGTACCGGGTCATCCCAGGGGCCTTCGTTGGCGACCACGGCGCCGGCTGTGGTTATCGGCCCGCCGGCCTCTGCGATCCCGATCAGGTAATAAGTCCCGCCGGCCTGCACCTCGACCGGCGGATCGAAGCGCAGGTAATAATCCCTGCCCAGCACGCCACCCTCGGCGCTCAGGTCGGCCTCGATCACGGCTTCACCCAGGGCGAAGTCCGCGCTCGGATCGCTGCTGATGAGCACGCGGAACCGCTCTACCCCCGGATCGGCCAGAGGGTCGCCCAGGTGGGGGATCAGCACGGCGGTGATCGTCCCGTCCGCCTCTGGCCGGAAGAGGTATCTCCGCTCCTCACCCAGCCTGAACGTCGTGATGTTCTGCAGCAGCGGGTCGTTCCCGAAGCTCCCGTCGTTACTCATACCTATGTTTATCGGTCGCTGGCCGCCGCCGGGGAGTTCGAGCGTCAGCACGAAATCGCCCGGCACGTTGCGGTAAAACCACCTGGATGCCTCGACTCGGGTGAGCGGCCTGGTGTATATGCGTGTGAAGCCGAAAGCGTAAAGATGTGTTGCCACCACCACAAAGGCGATCAGCAAGGCGGCAACGATCGGTGCCCAGGCCCGTTTCACAAACTGCAGGGCCGTTGATATGCCAGGTTCGTATGATGTAAGGATCGAGCTTAGGTCACGTTGGGCCTTCCTCCAGGTTCGGCCCCATAGCTCGGCAAGCGCCCACGCTCCCAGCAGTATCAGGAACGGGTAGATGGGCATATAGTATCGCATCGTCATAACCCACTGGCGGCCCTGCCACGCGAAATATCCGAATACCCATACCACCGGCAGCAGGTGTCGTTTCCAGAGGCTACGCCGCCTGATGGTTTGATACGCCGCCCATCCCCATCCGGCCCAGGCGGTCAGTCCGAGCGGTAGTCCCATGCCCCAAAGCACCATATTCCGCCATGGGAATACGTATGCCAGTCGCCCCACCCACTGGTAATTGGGCGGGAACTCGATCTGGCCGGACATCAATCGCATCACCTCGCCCAGGTTTTGCAGCCAGCACGAATTTGGCAGGATGCCGAAGAACCCCGGCCCCGCGAACGCATAAGGTTGCGCCACTCGGAATGTCAGGAAACCGGCCAATCCCGCCAGGATCAGGCCGAGCACATCCTTATTCGCATTGCCCCCCCGCGAGTATGACGACTCCGTTCCCTTTCCGGCTCCCCACCACCGCACGGCAACCGCCAGCAACACCAGCCCGAACAGCGGCAGCACGTTGATCCGCGAAGCTATCGATGCGCCGAAGAAGAACCCGAAGAACGCATACTGCCATAACCTGCCCTCATCCATCACCAGTACGGCGAAGTAGGCCGTCAGCAGCACCGGCAGATTGGTGAAAGCGTCCATTGTGAAATAGTGCGACAGCTGGATCGGGAATACCGCCGCCACCGCCAGAGATGCTGCCAGCAACCCGACCCACTTGCCGTACAACTTGCGCCCCAGGAGAAATAGCACGAAAACCGACGCCAGCTCTGTCACCGCCGAGACGCTACGCCCGACCAGATGTATCCCGTTGTAACCTGTCCACGAAGGATCCCCGGATACCATTGAGGTTATATCCGCCGCTGCGCGGGTGACGAAGAGCGGCAGCGTGCCGTAGACGAAGAGATCGCATTCCCCCTCGTACTGATGGTGCGGATTCAGGGGTGAGTGCTCGGTATCGAAGTACCCCCAGATACCCGGGTCTCCGAGATGGGTTGCCACTCCGGTCAGGAATCGCTCATCCGGGTGCAGATGTGTGAAGTCATCCCAGTTCTGACCGACGAATCGGTAATATGCCCCGATCCCCATCAGGGCTATCAGCGCGACTCCGATGAAAAGATCGGCCCACGAAAGGCGGCGCGACGGCCTACCGTTGTGATTCACCCGCTTGCTCATCTAATCAGCCTCCTGGGGAGGTGGTGGCTGCTGGCCGGGCGGCACTATATAAACGTAGTAATCTTTTGCCGGGTCGCGTGTATGGTGCAAGAGCCGGTAGCCTTCGGGGAAAGTGTCGCGCAGGTATTGATCGGTTTCCACATCGTTTTGGTGGTAAATGAACATGAGTGCCAGCGATGGGTCGAATGGGCCTTGATCGGCGTAATCCTCCGGCTCCCGGCAGCAATAGCGATTTTCCCAGGTTATATCGCCCGCCGCTATCCCCACCGCGCGCACGTCTACCCAGTACGGATATGGTATCACGAACGCGGTTTCCATTGAACCGATGCTATCCGCGAATCCGCGTACCAGCGCCCCCATATCGTTATGCACCTGCGCCGCCCCCAGGTAGTTGGGCAGATAGCCGCCGAAATAGAGGGCCATATTTCGCCCTGCCGCCCCGGTCAACAGGAGCGCCGCCAGGCCCGCAACTATCCATCTGGCCGCCTTGCGTGGGAACGCTTTCATCACATCCTCGGCGAAGAGCACCAGCGGCAATGCCGCCATCATGTACACAATCGGCAGGGTGCCGCTTATGCGCGTGAAACTGGGATTTTCCACCGGCAGCGCCAGTGCCAGGGTCGAGGGCAACATCATAATAACGAAGGCGATCGGTATCAGGGGCGCAACCGGATCGCGCCTGCGCAGTATAAATATCAGCCAGGCCGCCCCGCCCAGAGCCAGCAGTGCACCGCTGAAAACATCCAATGCCGGGGCGTTGGGCGCGTTATTGATCCAGGCCACGTCGCCAGACCAGTGGAACATCCAGAACGCATCCCGCATATTCGTCCAGAACTGGCCCCACGGGTCTTCCACCGGCATCTCAGAAAGTCTCCCGATGGTGCGCATCCAGAAAAGCTCCGGGAATTCGATCATAAAGTGGCCCATCGGGACAAAAACCGCCATCGCGACCACACCGGCTGCCATCAGATTCCCCAGGTAGCGCAACCTCTCGCGACTTTCTCGCGCGTAGATCATTGCCAACCCCGTCCCGGCGATCGCGATCAGCGGTGCTATCCGCAGCGCCTGGTATGCGTACGTCCCGATCCCAAGCAGCAGACCCACGATCAGGAAATCCCCGCGCCGATTACGCCTCATAGCCCGGCTCAGGAACATCAACAGCAGGCCGATGATCGCCGGCATCAAAATGATCCGCAGCCCCATGCGCCCGACCACGGCGTACCAATAACTGGCCGCCACCAGGCCGGCTGTCACCAGTCCCACCTTGCGGCCAAAGCTCCCGCCGCCGGTCACCTCTTTAGCGCCCAGGTATATCAATGGGATGCCGATGAGAGCCTCGGCCACGGATACCAGCTTCAACGTCATAAACGTGAAGCCCCAGCCGGGTATCTGAGCTGCCAATGCCACCAGATACATCTGGATCGGCTCGCGTCCGCCGTTATTTGGGAAGAATATCTGAGTGCGACCGGTGAAGACATCGTATGCATCCAGCAGCTTCTCCACGTGGTCGCTGGTCATCTCCGGCGGCACTCCGTTCAGGTCGTTGCAGAGCGTATAGCAGGCCAGGATGGCGATCAGCAGTGCCGCCAACGCCGTCCAATCGAACCTCAAACTCAGGCGCGGGGCGTGCCAGAAAGCGGATGCCTTGCCCAGCAGACCCCGTGCCCATTGCGCCAATTTCACAGGCGGCCCTGCCAGCGTGATCAGCCACAGCGCCACACTCGTGAGCCAGAGGAAGACGTTAAAGGCGTTGAACCTGTTGCCAGGGGTGAAAAAGTAGGTTGCCACGCTCAGAGCCAGGGCGAACTGGCCGCCTAGCACCTGTCCCCATTCGACTCCGAACGTCAGCAGCAGGATCACACCTCCGAGCCACATCGCCATGAACCCGACCCATCCGGCCAGCATCAGCAGGCCGGGCGGCTGCATATTGATCGCCAGGAAGCTGGCCGTTCCCAGGATCAGGCCGGTGACCCCCAGTACCAGCACCGCATCTGGTGGCGCCAGGCTCAGCAGCTCGCCTAACAGGTCACGCCGCTCATCATGTTCGCCTGTGCTATCGGGCGGCTCTGGCTCAACGTCCGTATCCCGCACGGCCTTGCGGTGGCGGGTGGGCAATCTCCACCTGCGGATGGAATCGAGCCAGTTACGCCAATGCGTTGCGATCCCAAGCGCCGCCCATAGCACCGCCCCGGCGACCAGGAACGGCACCCCCTTGTCGAAGGTGGATGGGTCTGGCCTGTGCAGGAACGAATCCCCCATGAGGGTAACGGTGCCGTGCAGCGCCACCATAAACGCGGCCAACATGATCAGGGCGCGACCCAGCGCTTCGCGATCCCTCACAATGCCGGACAGCATGGCATGTGCCGTCACCTTGCCGCCGCCCCTGATCGCTCCCGATATGGCCTTGAGGCTCACGTGTGGGCCGGATGGTGCCGTCACTTTGCGCCCGGAGCGTTCCGAACGCGCGATCTCCTTCAGCGCATCCCAGGTCGAATTGGGAGCACGCAGGAAGAGGAGCAGTACCTCCCATAGCGATAGCTCCTCGAACGGCACCTCCGTTCCCGTGAGGTCTTGATCCTTTCCCATTGGCCAACCTCGTTACAGTGGCTTACGCCCCTTGATGCACAGATTCACCGTCGAGCGACCCTCCGGCTCGTTCATGGTATTGCGACGGTCGAACCAGTTAAAGACGGCCAACCCCAGGTTTATCGGATTCAGCAGACTTCCGCTATTGCGCTCGAACCGTGTCCGGTCGGCTGCGTCGGCAAGGGATTCCGGCAAAAGCCCCGATTCCAGCAGCGGCTTCCCCAGCCCGTATACGATATTGTGTATGAATGGGAAGCAATAATGCGTGAACGCCCGTTCTTCCTCGATGATCAGGCCGGCCTCTTGCGTGATCATTCTCAGGCGCTCGCGAGAATATAGCCGCACGTGATTCGCCCATATCCCCGCCAGCGGCCCTTTGGCGATATGGCGACCGGTTAGCGTTTCCAGCGTCTTATTTATCGGGTCCCACCAGAAGGGGTAATTCTCATTCGGCACCGTTATGGCCACCACGCCGCCCGGCTTTATCACCCGTGCCACTTCCCGCAGCCCGGCCAGATCGTCATCGAGATGTTCCAAGACCTCCGATAGGATCACCTTATCGAAGTATCCATCCCGGAACGGCAGCGCGTATATACTGCCGTTTACCAGCGTCACATCCGGAAGATGGCCCACATTACGTCGTGCTTTGGCGATTATCTCCGGATCCAGCTCCAGGCCCACCAGCTTACATCGGCTGACATAGCGGAACATGTTTAGATAGAAGCCTCGCCCGCACGCGCAGTCCAGGATCACGTCATCGTCGGTCGGGTCGAGCCACTCGAAGATAGTTCTCACCCGCCGCTTGAAGGCCATATCGGCCTCGTTACGTGTCAGCAGGGCCAGGGTTTCCTCGTCTATCACCGTTTCCTTGCCGCTTTTGCCGCGTTTCGGAAGTGCCGCTCGTAGCGGTTGACGGTTTCCTCGAAGCTGAACCTGTTCTCGATCTCCTGGCGGGATTTGACATATCTGGCGCGGTTGCCTATCACCTCGACGATCATCTCGCCGATCGAGCGCCAATTCCCCACCTGGGCCAGGCGTCCCATGCCGGTTACCTTCACCACCTCGCGTGCTCCGGGAGTATCGGTTGCGATCACCGGCGTGCCGCAGAGCATCGACTCCACCTGCACCAGGGCGAAGCACTCGGTATCGCTGGGCAACACCAGGACATCGCAGGCGGCGTAGAAATCGGCCATTTGCTGGTTATCGGTGAGCAATCCCAGGAATATCAGATGATCGCGGTATTGCTCCACCAGGTGCTGATTACGCTCCCAGAAATCCTCGTACTTTATTTGATATTCGCCCGCGAACACGATCCTGGCGTTGGGGAATTCTTCCAGCACCACCTCAAGCGAGCGGATGAGCAAATCCGGGCGTTTTTCCTCCACGAACCTGCCCGCGTAGCCGATGATTGGGCCGCCGTCCATACTCCATTGCGCCCGTAGTTCCCGCACGTGGTCGGGGTTTGGGAGCGGCATCTGTATTGGCGGGTAGACCACCGATACCTTATCACGGAACGGCAGCAGGTAATACGAATGGTCGGCGTAGTCGTGGCTATAAGCGATCAGGCGGGCGGCGTTCCGGGCCATATACTTATAAAGCTGGAAGACAAACCATTCTATGAAGCGATTGAACGCGCCGGACGGCAGGATCAGGTCGCCGTGGTGGGTTGCCACTATCTTCTTCCCGGCCAGCCTTGCCAGGAACGCTACCAATGCCGTTTCCAGCATCGGAGTGTGGATGCTGATCACATCGTGGGAGCGGATCAACCGCCAGGCGGCAAGCGGATAGGCCGGCATCACCATCCCCCGGCTGACCCTGATCGGCGCCCACAGCCGCACCACCCGCACCCCGTTAATGGTCTCGTCCCGTGGCAGCGCCTTACTGTACCTGGCGGTCAAGACCGTCACCTGATGGCCGCGTTGGGCCAATGCCTCTGCCACGCGCTGGACGTGGATGGTCAGCCCGGTGCGGTGTGGCACGTAATATTGCAGCATGATCAGTATTTTCAACTTATCGTCCCGGATGTTTACTTCATTTCCCATCGCCTCTTCCCATTGCCTCGTCGGTAGTCGGCGTATATTCGGCGCCGGCGCTGCGTGTCACCTGGCCCAGCGAAACCCCTTCGCACGCCAGGCCGACCGCGCCCAATATGCCGTACATCAGCAAGCTCAGTGCGTGCATTATCACGGCGAATCCCATTGCCTGCTCACGGACGCCATCTCCCCACACCGCCACCAGCGAGATTATGAATGCGTACTCGTAAGGGCCGATGCTGCCGACCGTGGCGAGGACGGCGATCGCCATCGAACCCGTAGCGATCATCAACGTGGATGCGGTCCAGGAGGAGCGCCCGAAAACCGAAAACAACATCACGTAACCTGTCGCCACGCTGAGCGCCCAGCTTATCCCCGTCCAGAGCACCGTCCCGGCCAACCTGCGAATATCGCTCAATCCCTCCAGCCCGTCCAGCAGGCGGCTCAGGGTACCTTCCAGGCGCCTTGCGATCGGGATGATCCCGGTTAGCCACGTCAATATGGAGTATGCCAGGTCTCGCCGGAACGCGAAAAGCATCAGCACGGCCAGGCCGGTAAGTGACGCGATCCCCATGCCGACGCCCGCAGCACTCACTTCCGGCGGCAAGTCCGGCAGCACCAACAGTACCCCGCCCAGCATGATCAGCACCGTCAGCGTATCTATCACTCGCTCGACCAGGATGCTGGAAAGCGACGTCAGCGGCGATACCGGTGGGTCGAGCCTGGAAGTCAGGAAGGCACGTGCGATCTCACCCAGCCTCAGCGGCAGCACGCTGTTGAGCATATACCCTATATTCATAATGTGGAAGCCGTGGGTTGCCGAGATGCGGCCTGCGAGCAGGTACTTCCACCTCACAGCGCGTGCAGCCAGACCCAGCGTGATCAGCACCACTGCCGGCGCGATCCATCCATATTGAGCGCCCGCCACTATGCCGGGCACCTTTTCCAATTCTATGTCTTTAAGGGCCAGATATAGTATGACCGCGCTGATCGCAGTTCCGATCAGCAGGTTTCGCCATTTTTTCATAAAAACGCTAACCTTTCAGGGTCTGACAGGGCATCATTATAGCATGTCGCCCCGCCACACACTACCCAGGTCGGGAGCCGGGGGGCACTCCCCCATTGCCGAGCCGTCGCTTAGGTGGTAAATTCCACACAGTGTGTGCCGGTTTTCCCGCGCGAGTTTGGATTTTGCAGCCGGAGGCGTCTCATGCTGGATATAGCTCTCATCCGCGAAAAACCCGAATGGGTCAAAGAACGCCTGGAAACCCTCAACGATCCGGGCGCCGTTGAGCGTATAGATACGATCCTGGAACTTGACGCGCGTCGTCGGGCCGTTCTGAAAGAGCTGGAAACCCTGCGCGCAGAGCGCAATCGGGTCAGCAAGCAGATCGGGCGCATGAAGGATCAGGCCGAGCGTCAGGCCAGGATCTCCGAGATGAGGGAATTGGGCAAGCGCATTGACGGGCTGGAGGAGCAACTCAAATCCGTCGAGGCGGAGCTACAGGAGCAGATGCTATGGGTGCCGAACCTGCCGCACGAAAGCGTCCCCATCGGCCCGGATGAGAGCTATAACGTGGTGCGCGAAACGCACGGCAAGCCAAAGGAATTCGACTTCGAGCCACGTCCTCACTGGGAGCTTGGCCCGGCGCTTGGGATCATCGACTTTGAGCGCGGAGTCAAACTTTCCGGCACCCGCTTCTACGTACTGATGGAAGATGGGGCGCGTTTACACCGCGCCATGATCTCATGGATGCTGGACTATCACGTGAGGCATCATGGCTATACCGAAGTGCTCCCGCCGTTCATGGTGCGACAGGCCATGATGTTTGGCTCTGCCCAGTTCCCAAAATTCCGCGAAAACGTCTACTACGACGCCGAAGAGGACTTCTACTTCATCCCGACCGCCGAGGTGCCGCTGACCAACCTGCATCGTGACGAGATATTGGATGGGGGGCAATTGCCGCTCAAATACGTTGCCTACTCGCCCTGCTTCCGCCGCGAGAAGATGAGCGCCGGACGTGACGTGCGTGGGATCAAGCGCGGACACCAGTTCGCCAAAGTGGAGATGTACCGCTTCACCACGCCCGAAACCAGCTACCAGGCCCTGGAGGAGATGGTGCGGGATGCGGGGGATATATGCGACGCGCTGGGCATACCCTGGCGCGTAGTCGAGATGGCGACCGGCGACCTGGGATTCGCCGCCGCCAAAAAGTACGACATCGAGATGTGGGCGCCTGGTTGCGGTGAATGGCTTGAAGTCAGCTCGATAAGCAATACCGAAGCGTTCCAGGCCCGCCGTGCCAACATCCGCTACCGCCCGGAGCCGGGAGCCAAACCCCGTTTCGTCCATACCCTTAACGGCTCTGGCCTGGCGATCCCGCGACCGATGATCGCCATCCTGGAAAATTACCAGCAGCCCGATGGGTCCGTGGTGATACCGGAAGTCCTCAGGCCCTATATGGGCGGACAAGAGGTTATACGCCCGAAAGACGCATGAAGCTAAAACTATACAGAGAGAACCTGTTTGAAGCCGTACCGGGGCGGGTATGGAACGGCCTTCTGCGCGATAGCCGTGTCGATTGCATATTCCTGACGTGGGAATGGGCGTATACATGGTGGGAATGCTATGCGCCGGGTGAGATATACGCATTAGCCGCATATGATGGGGATGATATAATCGGCCTGGCGCCGTGGTTCGTGAGGGATGGTGTCCTCAGGGCCTTAGGCGATAAAGAGGTCACGGACTACCTGGACGTGATCGCCAGGCGGGGCCGTGAGGAGGAAGTCGTGCGCATGGTGGCCGATCACCTGGCCGCCGATGAGTCCATAACCCGCGTACGGCTGTATAACTTCCGCGAGGGATTCCCAACGGTTGAGCTGCTGCCCGCCATGTTGCAGGAGCGGGGGTTCGAGGTGCACGTCGAGATTCAGGATGTGTACCCGGTCATATCGCTGCCGGAAAGCTGGGATGCTTACCTGGCCTCGCTTGGGAAAAAGCAGCGCCACGAAGTCAGGCGTAAGATGCGTCGGGCCGGGGAGGCCGGGAAGCTGGAGTGGTACCGCGTCGGCCCCGACCATGACCTGGATGCCGAAATGGACAAATTCCTGGAGCTGATGGCCGCCAGCCACCCGGATAAGGCCGCGTTCCTGGCCGATGGGCGGAATTCCCGCTTCTTCCGGGAACTGGCATCGGTTATGTATGGGCGCGGATGGCTTGACCTGCTATTCCTGACGGTTGACGGCGAGGCTGCATCCGCCTGCTTCAACCTGGTATACAATCGGCGGGTTATGGTATACAATTCCGGCCTGGCCGCCGATAAATTCGGCAAAATAAGCGCCGGGATCGTACTCTTCGCCTATGCCATCAAGGATGCGATAGAGCGGGGCATGGCGGAGTTCGACTTCCTGCGTGGAGACGAGGTTTACAAGTATCGCATGGGCGGTCGCGAGCGGCATATATACCAGATTGAGGCCGACCGTGCGAGATGATGAGAGGTAAATTTGTGAGAGAAACAGAACGAATGTCGATTATGACCGTTCACGCCTGCCCTCTGGCCCATCTGGGTACCGATAAGGCGGGCGGCCTGAACGTATACGTCCGGGAAGTTGCCAGGGAATTCGCAAGGCGCGGGGTCAAAGTAGACGTATTCACCAGAGTGCAAGAGGATTGCGAGGAACACATAATAATCCCCCCGGACGAGCCTTTCAGGCTGGTGCACATACCGGCAGGCCCCGGCGATCACCTGAGTCCGAACCGGATCGCCGCCTACCTGGACGAGTTCGAGGCCGGAGTCGAACGTTTGGCAGCCGACGAGGATATGCGCTACGACCTGCTGTTTGCCCATTACTGGCTTTCCGGCGTGGTGGCCTGCCGCCTTAAAAAGAAGTGGGGCGTGCCGACCGTCGCCATGTTCCACACCCTGGCGATACTCAAGCAACAGGTGGCGGGAGAAGCATCCGAGCCGGAGCCGCAGGAACGGATAGCGGGCGAGCGCTTTATCATGGAATGCGCCGATGCCCTGATCGCTCCCACCGAGCGGGAACGCGATCACATGGTCAGGCTCTACGGCGCCGATCCGGCCAAGATACACGTAGTGCCGCCAGGTGTGGATACCCGTCTATTCAGGCCATTGCCGCGCCGCAGGGCCAGAGCTATGGTGGGTTTGAGGCCCGGCTGGCGCATGATCCTGGCCGTGGGCCGGATCGAGCCTATCAAGGGGTTCGAGACGTTGATACGTGCGGCGCGTGTCCTGCTGAGCAGGCATGGCGGGCTGATGCGGAATACCGAGATATGGATCATCGGCGGCGACATAGACGGCGATGAGTGTGTGCGGCTCCGGGCGCTGCGCAAGGAGCTTGGGGTTGGCGGCGTGGTCAAGTTCATGGGTCCCAGGAAGCAAAAGCAACTGCCGGAATATTACTCCGCCGCCGAGGCATTGGTGGTTCCATCGGAGTATGAGAGCTTCAGCCTGGTTTCGCTGGAGGCGATGGCCTGTGGCACCCCGGTGATCGGGACACCGGTTGGCGGCTTGCCGCAACTGGTCGAAAACGGCATCACCGGCTACCTGGTACCGCCCCATGACCCGGATGTGCTTGCCGACAGGATCGCAGAAGTGCTCTCGGCCAACGATGAGACGCTGGAGTCCATGCGACGTGCCACGGTCAGGCGTGCGGCCCCTTATGCCTGGCCCAGGACGGTTGATCGTCTGGAACTTGTGATGAGCGGTCTAGTCAGGCGTCGGCTTCAGGAAGTTTAGCCGATACGCACGAGCCGTATAACTCGATGGTGCGGCTGGCCACGTTATCCCATCCGGAGGCCATTGCCCTGCTTTGCCCGCCTTTGCCCAGCCGTCTGGCCAGCTCCCGATCGTCCAGGACGCGCGTGATCGCATTGGCCAGCGCCTGCGGATCGCCTGGTGGCACCAAAAGCCCGTTGACACCGTGCTCGATCGCATCCTCGGCGCCGCTTCCGTACGTGCCGATCACCGGTAGCCCGGCTGCGCCTGCTTCCAGGTATACCAGCCCGAAGCCCTCGAATTTCTTTCCCGCCTCGACCGGCGTCATAACGAACAAATCTGCGTGGTGATAATAGCCGCGCAAGGTTTCGGCGCTCACACGCCCGGCCAGTTCGACCGCATCGTCCACTCCCAGCTCGCGGGCGCGTTCCAGCAGGGATTCGACATATTCGGGCTGCCAATCGGTATTGCCGATGATCACGTAGCGCGCGCCGGGGTACTTTTCCCTGACTTTCGGCAGAGCCTCGATCACCAGGTCGTACCCTTTGCGAGGTTTGACAGCGCCCACGCCGATCAGGAGCGGACGGGACTTTATGGGCGGGGCCGGTGCTGATTTGGCGAATTCCTGCCAGTGCACCCCGTTACGGATCACCGTGATCGGGGCATCGGGCAACAGTGGCCTCAGCCTGGAGGCCGTGAAACCACTCACGCAAATGATCGCATCCGCGCGGCGATGTGCCCAGCGGAATAGCGGCCCGATCAGGCGACGTTGGATGCTCAGTGGCGAATACGATCCGTGGGCCGTGATGATCAGTGGCTTCCCCCAGGCCGCCAATGCTGCCATTGGCGCATAAGGCTCCACCAGGCAGTGGATCAGGTCGCAATTACGGGCTGCCCGGTGCACGGCGGGTATCTTCAGGAGCGAGCGGGGGGTGAACCATCTGCGCCCATCGGCAGGGGAGGGGAGTATTGGATGATGGGCGTCGAGGGGCAGGCCGCCCCCATCATCGCCTACAGGCGTGATCGCCACGGCCCGGACGCCCGCATCGATCAGGTGGCGGATCAGGTCGAGTGAGTGGCGGCCCCAGCCGTGTGTAGGTGTCAGCTCCGAGGTGATAAAGCAAACCCTCATGTGAGTCCGGTCTCCGTGCCCCGTTATTATACCCTCTGTTCCCGGTGGTTTGCATTCACGATTATTTTATTCATTCGTTTCTGCGAATATATTGACATTCGCATCCACGCGATGTATAGTAGTGATGCTTTTCACGAGTGCCGTCGGTGAATTCGCATACGGAGGCCTCTATGTTCGATACCAGACGTTGGCTCTGGCTTGTGGCCGTCCTGGGGTTGGCGATGGCAGCGTCGCTCATGCTGATGCCCGGAGCCGATCGCGCCGATGCCCAATGTGGCACCCAGGCGTCATCCTGTAAAAACTGCCACGAAGTACAGGGCCAGTACCCGGTCAACGCGGAAGGCCAATGGCATGTTGACCACGCCGCGCAAGACCTCTGCGTATTTTGCCATGCGGGCAATCCACAGGCAACCGATGCCGAGGCAGCCCACCAGGGCCTGGTTTCCTGGAATGAGGATGTGCGGGCCGGCTGCTACACATGCCACGAGGACTATTTGGATAAGGCAAACGTCTACGCCTCTATTCTTGGCGTCGAGGTAATGGAAGGTGGTCAGGCGGCGCCGCCCCCAGGCGGTGAGGAACCTGCCCAGGAGGAACCGTCTCAGCCGGTGGAGACAGAGGAGGCGTCGGAGCCTGTCGAAGCCGAGGAAGCGCCCCCCGCAGGCGAAGTCATTGACTATAACGCCATCTACGAGGAATCCGCCCGGACGATTGAGCCGCTCAAACTCGCCGACGTGATACTCGCGATCGTGGCGGTAGGCATGGCGGCGGTGGGCGCCGTCCTTGTATGGCAGTGGGAGGGCCTGGGCCAAAAGCTACTGGGCGGCGTCTTGGAGATCATGCGTCCGCGTCAGGTGACGCCGCGACCCTGGGAGCTGACCCCGGTTGAAGTCGAGCCGCTCCCAGAGGCCGTAGAGGAAGCTTTCTCCGATTCGCCTGAGCTGTTGGAGTTGCTGCCATACCTGCGCAAGGCCGATGCCGAGACCTTACGGGCGTTACGTAAACTCCTTGCCGATCCGGATTGGGGTGGCCCCCTGATCCAGGGCCTGGCTAAATTCGATCCTCGCCTGATCGAAGCGGTCAGACGCCTGCCTGCGGATGACAGGGAGCTACTGGTGGCGCTCCTGCGGAACGTGTGAGGATTGGGGAGATGAAGGGGATCGTCGAGTACATGCGCAAAGAGGAATGGTCACCCTATGCGGCGGGGATTTTATTGGGATTCGTGGTCATCTTCTCCCTGCTGCTGACCGGTAACCTGCCCGGCTCATCGGCTGCGTTCGAGAACCTGGCCGCGACGGTGGGGCGCCATGTCGCCGCGCCGAATAACATCTACTTTGTGCCGCAGGAGGTGCGTGGCACCACCATCCAGCCGATATACCCGGCGGGATTCACCTGGCAGGTGATCCTGCTCATCGGCGTCTTCTTCGGCGCGATGGGGTCGGCGTTAGCCGCCGGGAAATTCATCGGCTGGCGCAGGTCTGTCCCGGATGTAGACCGTCAGTGGCGGGCCATCTTCGGCCCGGAGCGTTGGAAGCGATGGGTAATTGCCTTTATCGGCGGGGTGGTGCTGGAATTTGCCGCCGGGATCGCGGGCGGCTGCACCAGCGGACTTGCCATATCAGGTGGCGTACAACTTGCCCCTGCGGCCTTTATCTTCGTGGCGGGCATGTTCATCTCAGGCATCCCGACCGCTTACCTGATATACCGTCGGAGGTTTTGACATGTCGTTGACGGAGATCGTCATCACATTTTTGCTCGGCTTTGGCTTTGGGTGGGCTTTGGATAAGGCCGGGTTGACCAAGTACCACAAGATCGTAAACGTATTCCGCTTCACCGATCTGGCCGTGCTCAAATTCATGCTCAGCGCGATGGTCACCGGCATGATCGGGATATATGGCCTCAAGTGGCTGGGACTGGTTCAACTGACCCCGGCGACCCCCACATACATCGTCGGCAACTTCATCGGCGGGCTGATATTTGGCGTGGGGATGGCCGGAGCCGGGTTCTGACCGGGGACATGTGTCGCCGGTGGCGGCAGAGGTTACCTGGATTACCTGATCCCCGGTTTACTGGGTTTTCTGGTTGGGGCTTTGCTTTTCGGTTTAGCCGCCCCGACCATAATGCCTGCGATAACGGCCATTGCCAATTACGGTCACGATAAGCTGCCGGGCCTATTCGATTTGAACGAAGTGCTGGTGGTCATCGTGATGGTCGAAGCGATGGTGATCCTGCTTTACGCCATCGAGAAATTGGATGCCAGGCGGCGGGATAAACTGGCCGAGGAGCTCGGAGAGGAATGAGCGAGATAGTACACCTTTCGGAGATAAGTCGCCGCGACTTCCTGAAGGGACTCGGTGCTGCGGGCGCCGGCCTGATCGCCGCCAGGGCCGGATTCCTGGACGTTGGAACCGCCCAGGCTCAACAATCCGGCCCGTTGCCCGCGCCCAACGCCGATTACGTCGTCCCGACCATGTGTGAGATGTGCGTCTGGCGTTGTGGCGTTTTGGCTAAGGTGCGCAACGGCATCATCGAGAAGCTGGACGGCAACCCAGAGCACCCTCACTCGCGTGGCAAACTATGCGCACGCGGTCAGAGCGGCCTGATGCTCACCTACGACCCGGATCGGGTACTCTCGCCGCTCATCCGGGTGGGCGAACGGGGCAGCGGCCTGTTCAGACGTGCCACATGGGATGAGGCGCTCGACTATACCGCCGAGCAAATGTTGCGCATCAAAGAGCGTTACGGCCCGGAGGCGATGGTCTTTTCCAGCACTCATAACCTGAGCCAGCCGCTTTTCGAGAACTTGCTATATGCCTTCGGCAGCCCTAACTACGGCACTCAGCGTAGCCTGTGTTTCAACGCCATGGTGTTGGCGAACCTGCTCACGTATGGCATCGAGGAGCCGGCCAGGGTCTACGAGCAGGCCGAGTACATCATCCTGACTGGCCGCAACCTTATGGAAGCCATCAGCACATCCGAGACCGCTGCCCTTATGGAAGCCATCGCCAGGGGCGCCTACGTGGTCTACCTTGACCCGCGCTTCACTAAAACCGCTGCGAAAGCGTCCGAATGGTTGCCCATCAAACCGGGCACCG
The DNA here is from genome assembly GCA_027069285.1 of Ardenticatenia bacterium. Taxonomy (GTDB): domain Bacteria; phylum Chloroflexota; class Anaerolineae; order Aggregatilineales; family JALXEW01; genus JALXEW01. The sequence goes on from JALXEW010000091.1 coordinate 22,259, forward strand.
ATCTGGCCTTCCATCTGGCCCTCATCCACGTCATCATCAACGAGGGCCTCTATGACCACGAATTCATCGAGCGTTACACCATTGGATTCGACGAGGTGGCCGAGGCGGTGCGGGAGTACACTCCCCGGTGGGCCGAGCGGATCACCGGGATCGAAGCCGAGCGCATCACCAGGATCGCGCGTGACTTTGCGGCGGCAAAGCCACATAGCTTCGCCCATCCGAACTGGCGCACATCGAACTTCTTCAACAGCTTCCAGACCGAGCGGGCGATAGCGGTGCTCAACTCCCTGGTGGGCCTCTACCCGGAGGCCGGTGGCTGCCTGATCACCGAGGCCGAGACCGGCGTCTCCCTCGGAAGCCCACCGCAACCCCCGTACCCACGTCTCACTGCCCCCAGACTCGACGGGGCGGCCACCTCTCGCTACCCATTGGTGCCTACCAAACTCGGAATATTCCAGGAGTTGCGTGACGCGATCCTCTCTGGCGAGCCGTACCAGGCACACGGGTGGTTCATCAGCCGCCAAAACCCGGCCATGAGCCTCCCTGAGCGGGCCAAGACCCTGGCAGCATTTGAGAAAATGGACTTCATAGCTGTCATGGACGTGATCATCAACGATACCTCATGGTACGCCGACGTGATCCTGCCGGAGGCCTCGTACCTGGACAGGTACGACCCGGCTCATGTCATCGGCGACCGTACCTTCATACGCCAACCGGTCCTCCCGCCGATGGCTCAGGCCAAACGCGGCCTCGGGAGAGCCCAGCAG
>JALXEW010000092.1 GCA_027069285.1 Ardenticatenia bacterium
GTCCACGTCCGAAAGACCATCGGGCGCCGAAAATATCCGGCTACGTCCGAAAAATCGCCCGCCGGGTGTTGAAACACCCGGCTACGTCCTTTCCCCCTCAGCCGGACACCCCGGTGCTCGGCTGTGTCCACGTCCGAAAGACTATCGGGCGCCGAAAATGTCCGGCTGCGTCCGAAAAAAAATCGCCCGCCGGGTGTTAAAACACCCGGCTGAGAAGTCCCACGGGGACTCTTCCCCCCTCAGTGCTCGGCTGTGTCTTGTCAAGCACCGCCTATGGGGGTATGTTTGCCGTACATAGAGGTGCGACCTCTGTATACCGAGGGCCTCTGCCCTACCATCGGTCTTCCATATGACATTCACTCGCCGTCCTCGGTCCACGAGGCGTTCTAACCGGAGGGATACTTATGCAAAACGGCCTCGATAAGCTCTTTCGGCCCCGCAGTGTGGCCGTGTTCGGCGCGTCCAGAGACCCACAGAAGTTGGGACACGGCGTGCTACGCAATTTGATCGAATATCGCTATCCGGGCACTATCTATCCCATAAACCCACACGCCAGGGAGATATTGGGGTTGCGTTGCTATCCGAATCTGGACGAGGTGCCCGGTAAGGTTGATCTGGCCATTGTGGTGGTGCCGGCACAGTACGTGGTGGATGTGCTCGAATCATGCGGCAGGCACGGCGTCCCGGCTGCAATTGTGGTCAGCGGCGGATTCCGGGAGATAGGGCCGGAGGGCGTCGAGCGGGAGAATGCGCTGCGCGAGACGGTAAAACGCTATGGGATACGGTTAATAGGCCCTAACTGCATTGGGCTGATAGATACCCACACGCCGATCAATACCACGTTCGTCAGCGGGATGCCGGATAGGGGCGCGATCGGCTTCCTTTCACAATCCGGCGCGGTCTGCGCGGCGATAATCGATTGGGCACGTGGCGCCGGGGTCGGGATCTCGCGGCTGGTAAGCCTGGGAAACCAGGCCGATGTGACCGAGACCGAGCTTTTGCCCGTCCTGGCCGATGATCCCGAAACTTTGGTGATCACTTCGTACATCGAGGGGGTCTCAGACGGCAGGGCATTCGTGAAGGTAGCCGAACAGGTGGCACGCCAGAAGCCGATCCTGGTGCTGAAGGGCGGGCGCGGTGAGGGTGGCGCAAAGGCTGTGGCATCGCATACCGGGGCTTTGGCCGGACGTGAGGAGGCTTATGATGCCGCGTTCCGACGCGCGGGCATCCTGCGGGCCTCGACTACGGAGGAGCTTTTCGACTGGGCCAGGGCATTGGCATGGCAACCGCTGCCACAAGGTAACCGGGTGGCGGTGCTGACCAATGCCGGCGGCCCCGGAATCCTGGCAGTCGATATGCTGGAAGCATCCGGCATGAGGTTGGCGCCGCTGACCGATGAGACGCGCGAGTTCCTACGCAAGCGAACTTTTCCCGCCGCCAGCGTCCGCAATCCGGTGGATATTCTGGCAGGCTCCGGTCCGGGCACTTATGCGCTGGCCCTGGACGCGCTGCTTAACGACCCAACGGTGGACGCGGTCTGCGTGATCCAGGCACCCCAGGATTGGTTCACGCCGGTAAGCCTGGCCGAGGTGATCGGGGAGGTGGCCGCCAACCGACAGAAGCCGGTGCTCGCAAGTCTGATGGGTTTGGCATCCACCAGCGAGGCGACGGCGATCCTGCACAGGCGACATGTGCCCAATTATGCGTTCCCCGAAAGGCTTGGCTCGACTCTGGGGGCGATGTGGTCCAGAAGGCAATGGCTGGAAGCCCAGAAACTCCCGTCGGAGCCACCTTTCGAGCTGGACGAGGAAACGCGGGATAGGGCAGCCCGTGTGCTGGACGGCGCCGGGCCGGACGGTTGGCTGGCACCGGATAAGGCGCAAGAGTTAGTGGCTCTGGTCGGCATACAGGCGCCACCATCGGCCCTGGCACGTACCGTGGACGAGGCCGCAAGTTTCGCCGGCAAGATCGGGTATCCGGTCGCGCTCAAGATCGTGGCAAGCGGTATTTCGCATAAGACCGATGTGGGTGGGGTGGCGCTGAACCTGCGGGGAGAGGACGAGTTGCGCAGGGTCGCAAAGGAGATGCTCTCCCGCACCGACGGGATCGAGGGGCTGCTGGTACAGAAGATGCTGATGCGAGGCGTTGAGCTGATCGTGGGGACGGTGCAGGATGATCAGTTCGGCGCCCTGGTGATGGTCGGCAGCGGGGGAACCGCCGTCGAGTTAACGCGGGACGTGGCCTTCGAGCTGGCGCCGCTGACCAGGACTCAGGCCGATGTTATGCTGAGGCGCACCCAGGCTAATGCGTTACTCGGCGGCTTCAGGGGGGCGCCACCGGCAGACCGCGAGGCGGTGGTCGAGGTAATCATCAGGCTGGCGGCCCTTGCCGATGCGCTGCCGGAAGTGGCCGAGTTGGAGATAAACCCGTTGATCGCTTTGCGCGGAGATGGCGGAGCTATGGCCGTGGATGTGCGCGCACGCCTGAGGTGATACCATCCCAGGTTAGACCGGGGAGCGCATGAACCGCACCACCATCCGCACTCTGCCCAACTCTATCTCGTCGCCGTCGTTGAGTTTGTACTTTTCCCCGCGCTTCAGCTCGAATCCGTTGAGTCGGGTGCCGTTGGTGCTGCCCATGTCCTCGATATAGAGTTGCCGGTCTTCGCCTTGCATTATCCGGACGTGACGGCGCGATACTCCACCATCCAGGCCGCCATAGGGGGTGAGATCGAGATCGGGGAAGAAGCCGGCGGGCGGGTCGGCCCTGCCGATGATGATCTGGTCACTCACTTCCATTCCAACGGTCGTCTGGGCCTCGTTGCCGATCTGCATCAGAAGGCGCCAGGGCGTGGTCAATGCGCCAACCCGCCGGGGTTTGACATCCGGCCTCAGAAGAGGCGCCTTCGAATCTGAAAGCAACGTGGTTTCCCTTTTCTTTTCCTGCCGTTCTTCTTCCTCTGGCATCCGAAACGCTCCTTAATCCACCCTCAGTGCCCGGCTCTGGGCTGTGCCCATGTCGATAAGCTCATTATCGAGAATAGCACAAGCTTGCGCTCCCGCATAGTATGACGGTTCATTCGTTAAACATCTCGCCGACCGAGCGCCCTTCATGGGCACGGAGGATCACTTCGCCCAGCAACGGGGCTACCGAAAGGACGGTCATGTTGGGCAGGCGCCTCCGCTTCTCCTCCGAGACCGGGACGGTGTTGGTGGTGACGATCTCTTTGATGGGAAGGCCAGAAAGTCGCTCCACGGCCTGGTCGGTCAGGATCGGGTGTGTGAACGAGAGGTATATGTCGCGGGCGCCATGCGCTTTGACTATTTCCACTGCCTCGGCCATCGAGCCACCGGTCACTACCTCGTCGTCTACGATGATCACGTTCTTATCTTGCACGTCGCCGATGATGCTGATGGCTTTTGCCGAGGCGTCGTTACCTGTCCTGCGCTTTTCGACGAATGCCAGAGGGCAACCCAGTTTAGCCGCGTAGTTGCGGCCTTTTTTGGCGAATCCCAGGTCCGCAGTGACCACCACCAGGTCTTCTATCCCCTTAGCTATGAAGTAGTCGGAAAGCAGGTGGAAGGCGGTCAGGACGTCGCCGGGGATGTTGAAGAAGCCCTGTATCTGCCCGGCATGTAGGTCAATGGTGATGTATCGGTCTGCGCCCGCGATCTGGATCATCTCGGCGACCAGCCTGGCCGTGATCGGCACACGGGGCTGATCTTTTTTATCGCTGCGGGCGTAGCAGAGGTATGGGACAACTGCTGTGATCCTGCCGGCAGAGTCCCTCTTAAGGGTATCCAGGGCTATCAGCAGTTCCATCAAGTTGTCGTTGACAGGCGGCGGGGTGGTCTGGATCAGGAATACGTCCTGCTCTCTGACGCTGCTATGTAGCCGGACGAAGATGTTGTCGTTTGGGAACCTGATTATATCGCGCCTGCCCAAAGGCACACCCAGGTAGTGGGCGATCTCAGCCGCCAGCTCCGGGTTGGCAGTGCCGCTGTAGATCCTTATCTCGCCGTACATTCCCGGCTCACGCCTGGGCATCTCCCTTTTCACCTCCCCAAGTGGCATCCCATTCGTCACGCAGGATGCTCATCATCAGCAGATCGTGGTACTCCCCGTCCCTGTAGATCGCCTTCCGCAGGGTTCCCTCATGCCTGAACCCACACTTTTCGTAGCAACGGATCGCACGATGGTTATATTCGAGCGTCTGCAGGAATATGCGGTGCATGTTGAGGGTGCCAAAGCCGTGGCGAAGCATGGTCAAGGTCGCGTCGGTGCCGTAGCCCCGGTTCCAGTACTCTTTCTCGCCGATGACGATGCCGAATTCGGCACTGCGGTTTCGCCAGTCTATATCGTTGAAGGCGGTGTTGCCTATCAGTACTCCGTCCAACGTCTCTATGGCCATGGGGATTTCGTCCGGGTCGCGCCTGGATAGTTCCCCGAACCATCGCTCCTCCGCCGCCTTAGATAGGGGGCGGTACATGAACAGATAACGGCGGATTTCCGGATCGTTGAACCATCGGACGAAGGCGTCAAGGTCGTCACGCTCTATGGCCCGCAGTCTGATCTTATTGCCGTATATCATCAGGATTCTCCCGATAACGCCCCCACATCCGGATATTTGAATTCATTGGTTTCTGCGTCGTAATAACGCACGCGGTGTGTCTCGATCTCGTAGACCCAGCCGTGCAATTCCATGTCGTTGGCCTCGAGCGCTGCTCTGACCACGGGGTATTCCTGGACGTGGGCAAGTTGCAGAAGCACGTTGGCTTCGACCAGCGCCCGATGTCGCTCTTCAGGCGACACGCCTAACGCCTCTACTCTGGCGATGATCGGCTCTGCATAGTCAAGCCAGCGGGAGATCAACGGCTCTTTTTCGGGGTCCAGGCCACCGTCGAGGGCATGGATGGCTCCACAGTCCATGTGGCCGCATACTATGAGATGCGGGACTCGCAGGTGGGTGATCGCGTATTCCAGCACGGCGCCGACGGCGTGCTCACCCGATCCGTAAGGCGGGATGATGTTGCCGATCACACGGGTGACGAATACCCGTCCCGGTTTGACGCCCATGATCACCTCCGGGACGACACGGGAATCACTACAGCCTATGAAAAGGGATTGGGGCGCCTGGCCTTTGGCCAGCTCGGCGAAAAGTTCACGCTCCTTCTCGAAGAAGTCCGCGCGGTGACGGTATGACGCCAGAAGGAATTCGTCGCCGGGCATTCGATTACCTCCTTAAAGTTAAATCAATCGGCTCCAATACGGCGCCCCCCGGCGCCGTCAACCAGTTCCCGGACGGCGGCAAAGGGATCGATCCGGCGGGCCATCAGTTTTTCGATCATCTCGTCAAAGGCGCCGGGCGGCAGGTTCTGCATCAATCCGTCCAGTAAGGCGTCCCGCAGGCGCCCGATCAATTCCGCTTCCACCCGCATACGTTCGCGGCTATCGAGCGTACCGGTCTCGTGTAGGTACCGCCGATGATCGGCAATAGCCCCCGCCAGCTCGTCAATCCCCTCGTAATTCAGGGCCGAGGTCTTCAAAAGGGGAATTTCCCAGCCACCCGAATCCGGCTCCGCGCTCTCGATTCTCATCACCCGCCCGTGGTGCATTACCGTGCGGGGGGTGCCCCGCCCCAGATCGAGCATGGCCCGGAGCGCCCGGAAGGTACCCTCGGCGCCAGGTCTATCGGATTTGTTCACTACCAGTATGTCGGCCACCTCCAGCAGCCCGGCTTTGAGCGCCTGTACCTCATCACCCAGGCCTGGTGCTTCTACCACGACGGTGGTATGGGCGGTGCGGGCTATATCCACTTCCGATTGGCCGGCGCCGACGGTTTCGACCACTATGATGTCAAATCCGGCAGCATCCAGCGCCTTCACCACGTCTGCCGTGGCCCAGGCAAGCCCGCCGAGTTTGCCCCGCGTGGCCATGCTGCGGATGAATACGCCGGGGTCGCCGGCCAGGTCACGCATACGAACCCGATCACCCAGTACCGCGCCGCCGGTGAACGGGCTTGTGGGGTCAACCGCGACCACGCCGACGGTCTGCCCCAGGCGACGCCAGGATTTCGCCAGCGCGTTGACCAGGGTGCTCTTGCCGGTGCCGGGCGCCCCGGTGATGCCAACGATGTGCGCGTTTCCGGTATGTGGGTACAGGGTGGCAAGCGCCTGACGGCCTTGCGGCTCATCGTTTTCGATCCAGGTAATCACGCGGGCCAGCGCCCGTCTGTCACCCGAAAGGACACGCTCGATCAGCTCAGTCATGCTGCGCCAACGACCTTTCGGATATGGTCAATTATCTCCTGGGTGCTGGAACCCGGCCCAAAGACGCCAGAGACGCCCATTTTCTTGAGCGCCTCCACGTCCTCATCCGGTATGATGCCGCCAACCAGGACTTTGACGTCGCTCAGGCCGGCTTCTCGCAATCGCTCTATCACGCGGGGCACTAACGCCATATGCGCTCCGGATAGTATGCTTAAGCCGACCACATCCACGTCCTCTTGCAAGGCGGCTTCGGCGATCATCTCCGGGGTCTGGCGCAGCCCGGTGTAGATCACTTCCATGCCGGCATCCCGCAAGGCCCTGGCGATTACTTTGGCGCCACGGTCATGGCCATCCAGGCCCGGCTTCGCGATCAGCACTCTTATTTTGCGCTCGCTCATCGTGATCTTCCCATTAAGGGGATACCCTCGGCACACGGGTTATTATATCGTGTTTCCCCCCGCCCGGTGAATTTTGGGAGCTGCTTTTCGGGGCTTTTCAATAATCATACAGAGGCAAAGGCAATCCGGGGTCAGAGCGGGCGGCGATCCGGCGGCGGGCATCGGGGGTGAAGGGAATTCCCAGGCGCCGTAGCAGGCCGGGGGCCAGGTTGCGAATATCGCCCGGTTTCAATCCCGCCTGGGCAGGTGTGGCCGCGTACTGAAGTACCCGGCCACGCCCCGACAAGTCCTTACAGGACTGCTCACCCCACCGGATGACCTTGAGCGCGGGGAATGGCGCCCACCCCAATCC
>JALXEW010000093.1 GCA_027069285.1 Ardenticatenia bacterium
TCAGAGGCGGAGGGCGATCATCGGCACCGACGTAACGGGTGAGCCTATCGGCATGGTGGATGGGGACGTAGAGCATGTCCTCGCCGGCGAATGAGACCGCCAGATATTCCACCTCGCGACCTTCCAGTGTCATGCGCGTGAGGCCGATGAACCGCCCGATCCCGTACTCCTCATGTACGACGTAATCGCCAGGTGCCAGGTCGGCGAAGTAGGCCTCCGGCACCACCGGACGGCGTACCCGCCTGCGAACCGGCTCCGGTTTGCGCCAGCCGAAAAGTTCCGCATCCGTCAGCAACCGCACCACTGCCTCACCCGGCGGCCTGAAGACCCACCCTTCTGAGATGGCGCCTGGGATGAACGTTGGGATGCCTTTGGGCGGCAGATCGGGCAGTGAATCGCGCACAGGCCCGGACTCGCCGCCGCTTTGCGCCCAAAGTTCGGCCAATCGCTCTGCCTGCCTGGTGACGATCACGACCCGATCCCCGCCGGCGCTCCATCTATGCAGGTCTTGCAACACCGGCTCCACGCGACCGCCGTACCTGGGGCCGGGGGAGAACATGGATGAAATCGAATCATCATCACGTTCGGGGTCGCGACCGGCCAGGTGAAGCGGATTCCTCTCCTCTAAGGCCTCGCGTATCTCGCCCCAGGTGAGGTATGGCAAGGGCATGTCCGGCGGCAATCTCCCCTTCCCAAGTCTTTCCCGTCGCATCCCGATGGCCTGCGTCTCAAGTTCCTCAACGGTCTGCCGAAGCGCTTCCCAATCGTCCACGATCACCAGGGCGCCCTCCGGTAAATAGTCCAGCAGACCCACCGGGGCAGTGTAGAAGTACGGGAGGTAGAATTCGAGGTTGTGGAACGGTTCCCCGGCGGCCAGCTTCTCCACATCCTCACGCCATATCTCGGCAAGCTCAGAGGGGAGGGAGGCAAACCAGTCGGACAGGCGCCCGGCCACGGACGGGCCTAGTTTGGGCAAGGCCTCGCGTGCCGGCGTGATCACGACCCGCTCGATTTGCTCGACGGAGCGTTGTGTGCCCGGATCGAAGCGGCGAATGCTTTCGATCTCGTCGCCGAAGAGTTCGATCCGCACCGGGAAGTGTTCCGCCGGGGGGTAAACGTCAATTATCCCCCCCCTGTGGCTGAAGGTACCCGGCTCGGTCACCAGTGAAACCGGCCTGTAGCCCACATTCATCCAGGCGCGTAACAGGCGATCAAGCCGCACGCTCATCCCAACACGCAAAATACGCGATCCGGCACGGAATTCACGGGGCGGCAGGGTTCTAAGCATCAGTGCGCGGGCGGAGCTGATCAGGATCGGGTGCGGGCTTTCGGCCTTCACAGGCGCGGGCGGCGGCGCCAGTGCAGCCAACGCTCGGATTCTCGCCTGAATCGCAGAGGCCCCCCAAGGCAGCCGGTCGTAAAATACGGGCGAAGGCTCGGCAAATCGCAGTACCTGCCTCCCCCGCACCCATATCGGCAGTTGCTCGGCCAGATGGTAGGCGCGCTCGACCATCGCGGCCACGACCAGCACCGGCCCATCCCATTCGGACGCTATGGCCGCCACCACGTATGGCCGCGCGGAACGTAGCAAGTTCAGTCCTGTGGGACGTCGACCACGCCTCAGCGCTTCGATCAGGTCGGCGCAGGCCCAAGTTTCCCGCAGTATCCCCAAAAGCCCGAATAGCTCCATTACCCGACCGTCGGATGGCTCCTCGCGAGCAGTTGACTCATTAGTTTACACCGACGCCACCCACCCGTCCAGATCGATGTCCCACGGGAAACCCCATGTGCCAATTGCCCACACTCACGCATGAAAAAGTCCGTAACGGCACGGGAACCCGGCCACAGGCCGGCTTTTCAGCTCTGAGGGGCGCCTGTATAATGGGACTCTAAAGACCAATCCAGGCGCATCCGAGTGGCCCGGATGAGGATTCGGAGTACTACGGCATCACAAAGGTCCGCCACCGGTCGCGAGTGCCCCAGGAGGCTGTGATA
>JALXEW010000094.1:0-4642 GCA_027069285.1 Ardenticatenia bacterium
TTTTGGAGGTCGGCGTCCATCAGCACGACGATCTCCCCCCGCGCGTGATCGATCCCGGCGGAGATCGCAGCCGTCTGGCCGAAATTGCGCCTGAGAATTATTGCCTTCACCGTGTCCCGGTCGGATTCGGCGATCTCCGTCAGTTTTTGAGTGCTGCCGTCGCGGCTCCCGTCATCCACGTATATGATCTCGTATGGGCTGCCGATCTTGTCGAGCGTTCCCACCAGTTCCTCGTGTAAGGTTGTCAGGTTTTCGATCTCGTTGTAGACCGGCAACACAACAGAGAGCCGGACCTCACCATCTGTGTTGCTCATATTGCCTCGTCCCATCCGGCGGCGTGGCGTATAAAGATGAAAGGCCGGTTCGCGGTCAATCGGGCGCAGTCGGGCCTTATCATAACATCCGGTGCATGGTGAGGCAATGGGTTTCTTTTTGTGTTATCATACGAGCTAGGCTATAATTTTTGTAGCGACGAGGATAGAAATTCGATTTGGAGTCTTGCGTCATGGAAACAAAAATATTCACATACCTGGTGGGCGGCAAGGCCGGGGAAGGCGTCAAAAAAGCCGGCTCGGTGGCGGCCCATCTCTTCTCCGGTATGGGCCGCCGCGTGTTTCAGATGGACGATTATCAGAGCCTGATCCGTGGCGGACATAACTTCTCCGTGGTCAGCACAGCGGTCGGGGATGTGACCAGCCACTATGAGAAGGCCGATCTGGTGGTCGCGCTCGATAAGCGCAGCTACCAGATGCATAAGGGGCATGTTAAGGAAAACGGCATCCTGGTCTACAATTCCAACGCCGTGCGCGGCGAGGCCGAAGGCATAGGGATACCGCTGACCAAAACCGCCCGCAGGTACCCAAACCCCGGCATGAGGATCGGGGTCGGCGCGGTGGCGGTCTTGGCGGCAGCGGTCGGCCTGAGCAAGGACGAACTGAAGGAGCTGATCGAACGTGAGTATCGCCGCGACCTGGAAAATAACGTCCCTTACGCATTCGACGTTTACGACCTGGCATACCCGGAGGTGGGCGGCAGGTTCAAGCTTGAGCATGGTGATAAGCCCAGGGCTATATTGAGCGGTAACCAGGCCATCGCCCTGGGGGCGGCTGCGGGTGGCTTGGACGCATACTTCGCATATCCTATGACGCCCGCCTCGTCTATATTGCACTACTTCGCGGCTCACGCCGATGACCTCAAAGTCGCCGTCGTGCACCCGGAAAATGAGATAGCGGTGATAAATATGGCCATAGGGGCCGCATCCGTTGGGGCACGCGCTATGCTCGGCAGCAGCGGCGGTGGGTTGGCGCTGATGCAGGAGGCCTTCTCGATGGCAGGGATGGCAGAGGTGCCGCTCGTATGCGTCCTCTCGTCCAGACCCGGCCCCTCTACCGGCGTGCCCACGTATACCGATCAAGGCGACCTTTACTTCGCGCTCTACCAGGGCCACGGCGAATTCCCGCGATTCGTCGCCTCGCCCGGTACCATCGAGGAAGCGTTCTACCTGACGGCGGAGTTGCTCGATCTGGTTTGGCGCTTCCAGACCCCGGCGATCCTGGTGACCGAAAAGCACCTTTCCGAAAGCAGCATGACCGTCGAGATCGAGCCGGATAAGGCCCGTCGACCTGATCCCCTGATGCATTCCGGCGGCGAGTATAAGCGCTACCTGGAAACCGAAGATGGCATCTCGCCGTTGCTATTCCCCCCCAGTGGGCAATTCATCCGGTGGAATAGCTACGAGCACGATGAGGCCGGGATCACAACCGAGGTGCCGGAGCAGATCGTCAGGATGCGCGATAAGCGCAATCGCAAATACGAGACGATGGTCGAGTACATGCGCTCACAGCATACGGTCAACGTCTTCGGCGATGGCGGCCCGGTGATCTACACCTACGGCTCGACTGTGATGAGTGTGCTGGAGGCGCTGCGTGCCGGTGACATACGCGCGACCGTGGTGCAACCGATATACCTGGAGCCGTTCCCCCTCTGGGAGATCGAGAGGTACGGGGATGGGATCGTGGTGGAGCTTAGCTCCACCGGCGTCTTCGCCAGGTACCTTAGGGAAAAGGCCGGGATCAACGCGAAGGCGGTGATCAGGCGGTATGACGGACGCCCGTTCGACCCGGTGGAATTGGCGGAACAGATCAAGGAGGCGATGTGAGATGGGCGAGCTTATAACGTACGCGGAAAATACCTGGTGTCCCGGATGTGGTAACTTCGGCATTCTGAAGGCGTTCCAAGAGGCGGTCAGGCGGTTAGAGGCGGAGGGGATCGGCAGGGAAAAGCTGTTTATCTCGTCAGGCATCGGCTGTCACGGGAAGATAGCCGACTATCTGAAGCTGAACGGATTCTACTCGATCCACGGCAGATCGATGGCGACTATGGAGGGCGCCAAGATCGCGAATCCAGACCTCAAGGTGATCGCTTTCGTCGGCGATGGTGACGCGATGGGTGAGGGTATCGCCCACATGATCTTCGCCGCCAAGCGTAATATAGACATCACGGTGATCATGCACGATAACCGGGTCTACGGGCTGACGACCGGTCAATTCACACCGACCAGCGTGCTGGGCTATAAAGGCCCCTCGACCCCGAAGGGGAGCATCGAAGAGCCGCTGAACCCGCTCACTATGATGCTGGAGGCCGGTGCTACGTTCGTCGCCAGGGGCTATTCGGCCAAGACCGATCACCTGGCCGATATTATCGCCCAGGCGATCATGCACGATGGCTTCTCGTTTGTGGATGTTTTGCAGCCGTGCGTGATCTTCTTCAATATGTACGAGCACTACAATGAAGTAGTTACACCGCTGGAGTCCGTACCTGCGGATCGTGACGAGGCGGTGAGGCTGGCACGCCTTGAGGATAGGCTGCCAATAGGCGTCTTTTACAAGGCGGAGAAGCCGGAATATTGCCGTTCGCTCTATGGCGATTGGAATCCGGTGGCGCAGCGGATGCCGCTTGAGGAGCGGCGTGCCGCAGTCACGAGGTTGGTGACCCCGTGAGTGCGCTCGGTACCTTGTGAGAGGATTCGAGCTGGGATTACAGCCCGGCGCCGTCATGGCGTCGGGCTTTCCGATCCAGATTGACCACGAGTTGGCCCTGTGGTAGCCTTGCCCCGTGGGCATTGCACGCATATCACCGGAGGAGAGAAAGTGTCACAGGTCGCGAAGGCGGTGAGGAAACATCCCATCGTCGCATTTTACGTGTTGGCGTTCACCTTATCGTGGCTTGGGCGCGTCCCACTTGCCCTGAGTTCGCACGAGTTGATCTCGCTCGAAAACCCGCTTGTGGTCACCTTCTTGTTCCTGTTGGGCGGCGCCGCTCCGACCTTAGCTGCGGTCATCACCGCGTACCTGGCCGAGGGTAAAGGAGGGGTGGATGATTTGTTTGGCCGGTTTAAGCGTCGCGCCGGGTTAAAGTGGTACTTGATCGCGTTATTGTTGCCGTTTGTCGTCATGCTGATCGGGTTCGGCGTGGATGCGTTTTTCATATCCGGTCAGGCGCCGAATTGGGGCCTTTTTGACTGGGTGGGGCTGCCGTTTCTCTTTGGTGCGATGTTCATATCATATGTGTGGGAGGAAATAGGCTGGCGTGGCTTCGCGCTCCCCAAGATGCAGGAGCGGCTGGACCCACTTATGACGAGCCTGATTATGGGCGCTTTGTGGTACCTTTGGCACCTGCCACTGATGTTGAACCGGGATGTGAATGTGCGGCCCTCGCCTATTGTGGAGTTATTTTTCATGTTGGCGCTGACGGTGCTCTATACCTGGCTTTATAACAACTCCGGTGGCAGCTTGTTGATCGCCTCGGTGCTGCACGCGGCATTGAATACCACTGCGGGCATATCCATTGCGATAGTTGGTGAGGACGGGTTCTCCAGGCAATATGCACCGGTCACGGTGGTTTACGTCATAATTGCCGTGGCGCTTGTACTGGCTCTCGGTCGGGAGCTGGGCCGCAAGGTGGGGGACGGCCTTGCAGAAGGCGAAAGCCCCCGCCATCAGACGGGGGCCTGACTCACCGCTCAGGCTGGGGGACGTGGATTCGAACCACGACTAACGGATCCAGAGTCCGCTGTTCTGCCGATTAAACTATCCCCCAACGGCGGGGCGATTTTACCACGTGCGCTGTGAGGCTGCAAGAACGGGGTATGCAGATGGCGCTCACGAAAGCCGCTCCAGATGGTACCATGCGGTCAAGATTCCGGGCCGTCCGGCGCTATCCTCGCCGTGTCTGACGGATTTGATCGCTAATTCCGGCCCGAAAAGCCCTGCCACCTCCTCCGGTGAGATGCCCATACGCCGACCGTGACTTATGCGCGGTTTCCATGCGTAAAGCAGGTACGTCCCGCCGGGTTCCAGGAGCCTCTTGAGGCCGGCGGCGTAACGGTCACGTTCTTCAAGCGGTATCCCGTGCAGGCACCCTATATCCAGGGCGAAGGAAAAGTGGCCTTTCAGGGAGTCTAACCTGGTCACATCGCCCACAAGGAACCTGACCCCTTTTATCCCGGCCCTGCGGGCTTTATGCCTGGCGAGCCATATCGCCAGGATCGAAAAGTCTACCCCCACGGCCTCCCAGCCGTGTTGGGCCATGTAGATCACGTTTGTACCGGTGCCGCAGCCCAGGTCGAGTGCCCGACCAGGGG
>JALXEW010000094.1:4652-6950 GCA_027069285.1 Ardenticatenia bacterium
CGTTTTCTATGAACTCTCGCAGCTCCGGTGGTGGGTTACCGGTATCCCACGGCGTATGGCCGGTTAGGTAGCGGCGCTCGTAGCTCCAGCGCCTGGCCACGCTATCCGCGAATTTCCTCGGCAGTCGTATGAGGGACATGGTAAAAAGTCTCTGTATATACGCGGTACCCGATGGCCCTATAAAGCCCGTAGCCCTCTAGGGATGCCATGAGTATGCTGCATCTTGCGCCGGCTTTGGCGGCATCGGTCAGGGCGCGGCTCATCAGGGCGGATGCCAGGCCGTGTCTCCTGTATTCAGGCAGCGTGCCCACGTTCCATATGCCCGCGATCCCATGCGACACCATGACCGTCACCGATGCGACTGCCATCCCGTCCACCCAGGCCAGGTAGTGATGTATTGCCGGGTCGGATATGTGTTCTGGTCGGACGGCACGCGAGGTGATGAGGGGTGGGGTGCAGAAGACTGTCTCCATTACCTTTCGCATCGCTTCCACGTCGCTTAGGGAGCGCACGGCCCTGATCTGGGCCCTGATGTCCAGTGGGCGTCCGGTTTTAAGTTCCCCTTCCAGGGCCATGATCGGGCTGGTGAAGCGGAGCCTGTAACCGTGCAATTCCAGGAACGTCTCGGCCATCGGCAGCACATTCCCGATGTGGATGACGCTATATTCCGCGCGTAGTGCGTTGAAGAAGCCTGCTGCATCGTCCAGCACATCGGAATCCAGGGCCGCCTGAGTGTGGAGCCACAGGTGATTCAGTCCGTATAGCGCCCCAAGCCCGCAATAGCTCATAGTGTGGGACGGGAAGAACCTGGTAACAGCTCCATCGGCTTCCCAGAAGACCCGGCGGAAAAAATCCTCTATGTTTGCTGCGGCGGCTCCCGGCGTGATCCCCACGGTTTGCCTCCGGGCTAGCGAGAGAAGTCCAGCAGCGTCTCCGGGTCTATGGCGCTGTACCAATCCCGTATCTCAAAGTGGAGATGGTTATTGGTGGAATGCCCGGTGCTGCCCACGGTGCCTATCCGCTCGCCCTGCTGCACATAGTCGCCACAGCGGACCAGGTAAGTATCCATGTGGGCGTAGAGCGTCATGTATTCGACGTTGTGGTAGAGCACTACCATATTTCCGTAGCCCCAGTTGTTCCAGCCGGCGAAGACCACAACTCCGTCGTCGGCTGCCACAACCGGAGTGCCGCGTTCGGCTGCCAGATCGATCCCGTTGTGGCGTCTGCCCTTGAAGCGTTGGGTGACCTCGTAGTACCCGCGCACCGGGACGATGAAGTACCATCGCGAGTTATACCCCTCGACTCTGATCGGGCCGCATGAGCCGGGGTGGCCTGGGATGACGTTGATCATGCCGGCGTAGCTGAGGAACTGAGGGGTGCCGGGGCCGGGTGTGGCGTCCGCGCTGCCCAGCACCTCTTCGTATTCTGATTGCGGGCCGCCCACTGCCACGCTATCCTCCGGCCTGGGGCCTTCGACCACGGTGAAGTATTCCACAGCATCGCCACGCCCGCCGGGGATGAACAGCGGGGTGCCCTCGGTCAGGATCGTATTCGGTGAGGCCGTTTGCAGCCCGTTCAGATCGTAGTTTATCACCCTTTCGGCGTCGGCGCCGTAGTATTCGGCTATCTCCTCGATACTGCGCACCCCATCGGCTTCGATGTAGACCCCATCCTCCGGAGGGATGAGCAACGTATCGCCGGCGTAGATCACGTCTATATCATGTATCACATCCGGGTTGCACCACACCAGGGTTTGCGGGTTGAGGCCGAAGTACTCGGCGATGGCGAATAGGGTATCGCCGGGCTGGACGGTGTAGTAGATTATCTCACGTCGCCTGGCCGGCACCGGTGTGAAGGTGGCGCTCACCGACGTTGTTGGCACCGAGGCCACCTCGGCCCCTTGCCCGGTGTCCTGAGCGGGCATCGGCGGCCCAGGGGTTGCCGTCACGCGCACCACCCACGGTGCTTCCACATCCGGCCTCAAAAACGTGATGGCAGATATTATGCATATCACTGCTGCTGCGATCACGATCAGTGAAACTGCTATCACCCCGCATGACGATACGCCCGATCGGCGGCGCAGGCTCCCGTAGTTATAACGACTCCCGGTTCCCCTTCGACGGTAGTACATCTCGTGGTGAAAACCCTTTACCTTTACCTGAGTTTGCTCCTGTAATTATACTCTCAGGTACAATTACGACCAGCAGGGACTGCGGTAATTATAGTGCGATCACAACCGCGCGTGAGGTAAGGCAGCCCTGCTGGACATGCCCCTGGCGGGAGACTGCGAAACCAGAC
>JALXEW010000095.1 GCA_027069285.1 Ardenticatenia bacterium
ATGGCGAAGGACTCGAAAAGGCCTGTACCCCCCCGACTCGTTCGCATTTTGACGCCGGGCGCCGACCGAGGGCATCCCCCGTCCGGCAGCGGCGAAAAAAGCGGGCCTGATCGCCCGCCCGGAACCCGGCTTTTGTGTAAAGCGCCAGAGAAAAACACGCAGACCGCCGGGGGCCAACGCTCACTCGTTACCGACCCGGACGCAATGGTTTTTGAAAAGCCCTGACAACACCTCCCCACCGGTATGGACATCGCGCCGGGTGACGAGCTAAAATTGAATTATGGTCGAGATCGCGCCCAAGCTGAAGGCAATACTGGATAGCCTGCCGCCAAAGCCCGGCGTCTACCTGATGAAGGACGCCGAGGGGAAGGTGATCTACGTCGGCAAGGCGGTGAACCTACGCAACCGCGTCCGCTCCTACTTCCGGCCACACGCCCGCCACACTCCGAAAACGGCCAGAATGGTCTCGCACGTGGACGACATAGAGATCATAGTGACCGACTCGGAGTTGGAAGCGCTCATCCTGGAAATGAACCTGATCAAAAAGTACCGCCCCACCTACAACGTACGGCTCAAAGACGACAAGCGCTACCCTTATATCAAGGTTTACTGGGCCGACCCATTCCCGCGAGTGGACATCACCCGCCGGATCGAGCAGGACGGGCACCGCTACTTCGGGCCATACACGGCGGCCTGGTCTGTGCGGCAGACGTTGGACATATTGCGCAAGGTGTTGCCATACCTGACGTGTAACCGCACGATCACCGGAAACGACGAGCGGGCGTGCCTCTACTACGAGATCGGGCTTTGCAGCGGGCCTTGCATCGGCGCCGTATCGCAGGCGGAATACCGCGCCATGATCGAGAAGTTGATGCTCTTCCTGGAAGGCCGCACAGACGAGGTAGTCAAAAGGCTGCAAGAGGAGATGCAAAAGGCGGCGGACTCACTGGAATTCGAGCGGGCAGCCGCCATCCGAGACCGTCTCCGGGCGATAGAGCGGGTGGTGGAGCGGCAAAAGATAATCTCGACCGCACAGGTAGACCAGGATGTGATCGCATTCGCCCGTGCCGACGGGGATACCTGTGTGCAAGTCTTCTTCATCCGCTCCGGGAGGCTGATCGGGCGCGAATACTTCCTGCTGGAAGGCGCCGAGGGAGAGGACGATAAGCACGTTCTGACCGAATTCCTCAAGCAGTTCTACGATAACGCCGCGTTTGTCCCGCAAGAGGTATTGCTGCCCCACCAGATAGATGAGGCAATGGTGATCGAGGAGTGGCTGCGCGATAGACGCGGGCGCAAGGTGACATTAACCATCCCCAGGCGCGGCCAAAAGAAGGGCCTGGTGGAAATGGTGGCCGAAAACGCCGCCGAAACGCTCAATATGCTGCGTGCGCAATGGGCGGCGGATACGCATAAACACGAGCAGGCACTGCGCGAGTTGCAGGAAGCCCTGGAGCTGGATACCCCTCCGGCCCGGATCGAGTGCTACGATATATCACACACGCAGGGAACGGCCCCGGTTGCCAGCAGAGTCGTATTCGTGCACGGGACGCCACGCAAGAGCGAGTACCGCCGGTTTAACGTCCACCCGCCATCGGTCGCCGATGACTACGCAGCAATGCGCGAGGCGCTGAGCAGGCGATTCCGCAGGTACGCCGAGGCATCCGGCAAACCGATCGAGGCCGCGCCGGGTAAAAAGGACTCCGATCGAACCTGGCGGCTCCTGCCCGATCTGCTCGTGGTGGACGGCGGAGCAGGGCAGGTGCACACCGCCTATCAGGTACTCCGGGAATTCGGGCTGGCCGAACGTGTGCCGGTGATCGGGCTGGCAAAGCGCCTGGAAGAGATATACCGCCCAGGCCATCGGGAGCCGCTCGTGCTGCCGCGTAGCTCCCCGGCCCTGCACCTTTTGCAGCGAATCCGTGACGAGGCACACAGATTCGCCCTCACCTCGCACCGGCGCAGACGCCGCAAAGTCGGGATGGCGTCGGTGCTGGAGGAGATACCCGGAGTGGGGCCGGTCAGGCGCAAGGCGTTACTGGAACATTTCGGCTCGCTCGACGCCATCCGCAGGGCCACGGTGGAAGAGATCGCAAGCGTGCCCGGAATCGGGCCTGAGCTGGCCGCGACCATAAAGGATAGCCTGTAACCGCCGCACCTACTGGCGCGGGGATTCGCGCAACAGCTGATAGGCCGGCCTGGGCGTACCGTCCGGCCTGAGGATCGCATAGCCTGCCTGCTGGCCGTTCGGCCCCTGGAAGATGGCAAAGTTCAGGTTCCACAGGAACATGCGCTGGATATAAGGTTGCGATTGCCCCCAGGCAAATGCTTCCATGATGTAGTTGGCCTGATCCCATTCGGAGACGTAATCGAAGAACGGCTCCGGCGCAGGAACCCCGAACCCCTCATAAGTGGGCCATCCGAACTCGGTGATCCAGATCGGCTTGGCGCCGTCGCCGTACTGCTCCATGATCGCCCGGTAGTCCTCGATGGTGTTCAGGAAGAAGAAGCTGGGATGCTCATCCCATCCCCTATCCGGGAACGGGTCGCAACAGCGGGAAAGCGGCGGGTTGCCCCAGCCATACGGGTGAACGCCAACGGCATCGGAATAGCTGGCCAGCCCGGCATCGTACATCTGGCGCAGGAACTCCCGGTCATCCATCGCGACTATAGAGCCATCAGGAGCCATGCTGCCGCCCGTTGGGCCAAGTCCCGCGCTGACTACGATCATATTCGGGTTCACGGCCTTGATCGCCTCATACGAAAGCCTGAGCAATCGCATGTACTCGGCCCCGCTTATCGGCGCCCCGGTCCAATCTATCGAGAGGTTCGGCTCGTTCCAAATCTCGATGGCGTCAACACGGTTGACGAAGTGCTCGGCCAGGTAGGCCACGAAGTTAGCGTAAAGCGAGTAATCGGCGGGAGGCCCGTTGGGGCCTTCGGAGCCGGCAGGTCTCGCCCACATCGGCGCGTTGACCACGCTGATGAATACCTCAAAATCCTCGTTGTGCGCCGCCTGAATGTAATCCTCCAGACGCTGGAAGTTGATGTTATAGCTGCCGTCCGGTTCCTGGAGTTGACTCCAGTCCACCTGATACTTTATCCAGCGCATCCGCAGGTCGAACTTGACCATGTTCAGCAGGTCAACCAGCATCTCCCGCTCGATTCCGGGATGTATCTGTATCCCCATGAAGTCGGCCCGTAAGGCCGGCAAAGGAGTCGGCGAGGGGCCGGGAGGGGATTCGACCGGCGGCACCTGAGTGGGCACAACTTCGGTCGGCGGGGCCGCCGTAACCGGAACGGTCGGCAGTGGGGACGGTGTTGGCACGCCGAGCACCGGCCCGATCCAGGTGGCGGTAGGGCCGCCGGGGGTGATGGTCACCAGCACGCCACCTTCACCTGTTATGAGCGGCCCAACCCATGTGGCGGCCCCTTGAGTCGGCGTCTCGGTGGTCGCCGGCGCAGTGACCAGAAACGTCGCCTGGGGCATCGGCGTGGCGGTGACATATATCTGGGTGATCGGCGCCGGGCCGCAAGATACGGCGGTCAGGGCGCCCACGGTTATCGCTATCAGAACGGATACGACGGCAAACCGATTCAAAAGCCTCATTTTCTCCATCCCACCCATTTGTCGTTCTCACACAAGGGGAGATGTTACACAGATTCGCGCCGATGGGCCAGTTGACATTCCGACGTTTCGGCATAGGCGTGGTACAATTGCGTATTGTGGAACCTGTACTATGATGTCAAGTCCTACGAGAGTCGGGAGAGCGTGAAACTACCGTTTATCCACTTTGGGCGAGAGATCACCGGGGAACTGAGCCAGAGCACCAGGCGGGAGTGGCTGGTCACAAACGGGATCGGTGGGTACGCCATGGGCACGGTCTGCGGCGTCAGAACCCGACGGTACCACGGCCTGCTGATCGCGGCCACCAGGCCGCCGGTTGGGCGCGTGCTGACCGTAGCCGAGCTGGACGTCTGGGTGACCGTTCGCGGCTACAGGATACCGCTTTCCACCCACCTTTGGAGGCCTGCCGAATCCGGCTCCGACGTGATCTTCCCCGATGGCTATCACCACCTGGAACGCTTTCACCTGGACGGGTTAATCCCCACCTTCATATACACCGTGGGTGAGGTACAGATCGTGCGCAGGGTCTGGATGCAGCACGGCAAAAACACCGTTTATGTCACATATACATATAGGCGCGGAACCAATCCAATTACGATAAATATAACACCATTATGCACCTGCCGAGACCATCACGCCGTCCGTCGCGGCAAATGGGAAGTGAAAGTCAGGCCGCTGATGAGTGGGGTCGAGGTATCCTCGCGGGTTCACAGCATCAACGGGGCCGAAAGTCGCCACTGTCTGTACAGGATGCTGAGCAATACCGGCCAGGTAAAGCTCAAGGGCGATGGCGATGACGAACCGGGAGTGGAGTGGTGGTGGGGTGCCCACCTGCCCCAGGAGAAGTATCGCGGGCTGGAGTCAACCGAGGACTTATTCGCGCCGGTCGAGTTCAAGGCGGAGTTGAAACCCGGCGATACATTAGCGTTCGTGGTCACCGCCGAGGACGATCCCCCCATGCCGTGGGATAAGGCGCTGGAAGATGAACGCGAGCGTCAAAGGCGCCTGCTTGGCCGATTCGGGCGTCCGGCACCGGATTGGATTCGACAGCTGGTGCTGGCAGCGGATCAATTCGTCGTGAGAAGGGACGTGGGTGAGAGGCCGGGGTCCAGCGTGATCGCCGGGTATCCCTGGTTCGAGGACTGGGGGCGAGATACCATGATCGCATTGCCGGGCCTGATGCTCACCACCGGCAGGTATGAGGACGCCGCAACCACATTGCGAACCTTCGCCAGGTGCATCGACCGTGGGATGTTGCCGAATCGGTTCCCGGATGCCGGGAAGGAGCCGGAATACAACACCGTGGACGCGGCCCTCTGGTACTTTAACGCGGCCTACGCCTACCTGCGGGAGACCAACGACCACGACCTGGCCTGCGAGCTTTACCCGGTCTTATCCGAGATCATCAGGTGGTACCGGCATGGGACTCGATACGGCATCAAAGTTGACGAGGACGACGGGTTGCTCTACGCGGGCGAATCCGGTATGCAGCTGACATGGATGGATGCCCGCGTGGACGGACGGGTGATCACCCCCAGGATCGGCAAGCCGGTGGAGATAAACGCGCTTTGGTATAACGCGCTGCGGGTCATGGAATGGCTGGCCGATGGGCTGGATAAAGGCGAGGAGAGCGCCACCTTCAAGGAGATGGCGGATCGCGCCAAAGCCTCGTTCCAGGAGCGGTTCTGGTACGAAGATGGCGGATACCTTTACGACGTGGTGGATACCCCAGACGGCGATGACCCCACCCTGCGCCCCAATCAACTGCTGGCACTCTCACTGCCGCACCCGCTGATCGAGGGAGAGCGGGCCAGGTCGGTGATCGAGGCGTGCGCCAGCTCGCTGCTGACCTCGATGGGGCTACGCAGCCTGAGTCCGACCGAGGCCGCATATGCCGGTCGGTACGGCGGATCACCTGCGGCAAGGGACGAGGCCTATCATCAGGGCACCGTCTGGGCGTGGCTGATCGGGCCGTTTGTATCGGCGTACTTCCGGGCATACGGCGATGCCGACGGCGCGTTATCGTTCCTGCTCCCATTTGCGGATCATCTGCTGGATCACGGGTTGGGCACGGTCAGCGAGATATTCGACGGATTGCCACCGCACACCCCGCGCGGATGCGTGGCCCAGGCCTGGAGTGTGGGGGAAATACTGCGTGCCTGGGACGAGATCGAGACCGCCCGCAACGAGGGTCTGGAGCCGCCCCCCAACGGCTACTGGCACGCGATATGGTAGGCCGCAGGGGCACGGGAACGAAGGTTTCTTCATAGTTCTAAAACCGGTTATAATCCGGTACTAATTTCCTCCAGCGCCCCATTTATGTCTTATAATGGAAATACCACCCACCGTGTCGGGAGGCCGCGATATGTCGCTACGCTTCAAGATCGCGTTGCCGTACCTGGTACTGCTCGTGGCACTGGCCGCATTGGCATCGTACCTGGTCGGCCAGATGGTTGAAGAGTCGCTGGAGGAACGGTTCTACACCCGGCTCTCAGACGCATCGCTCCAGGCGAGAGAGGGCCTGATCGGCTGGATAGATAGCAGGCTGAACGTCGTGCGGACGGTGGCCTTCACACGTGGGGTGGCCGAGGCAATACACGGGCATAACATCGAGACCCTGGCAGCCCTGGCCGAACCGGCGCTGGCAAACGCGGGCGTGAGTGACTTTGACATACTCGATGCCGATGGGCACCCGCTACTGACCGCACATCCGAATGCCGACGGCAGCACCTCACTAGTTGACTATACGAAATGGCCGTACATGGATATGATCCTGGCGGGCCTCTCGGACGAGCTCGGCGACAAAGCGGCCTTCGTGGTCGAAACCCCGTGGGGCATAATGCTCTACGTCGCCGGGCCGATATACCTGGGCAACCAGGCGGTCGGCGCCATCCTGATCGGGGCCGAACTGGGCAAGGTAGCCGACGCGCTGGCACGGGATGCCCTGGCCGACGTGGCGTTCTACGGGCCGGACGGCGAACCCTGGCGAACCACGTTGCAGGCCCACGAGCAATCCGACCCATTGAGCAGCCAACTGCTGGAAGAAATCCTGCAAAGCGAAACTGCCGCGATGCCCACACGTACCCTGAGGCGCGAATCACACGTCTACCGCGAGATACTGGCCCCACTGCATCTGCGAGGCGATGATCTGGCCGGCGTCATCGGAGTTGCGTTGCCGGAGACTTTCCTGCTCAACGCCAGGAACCGCTCGATACTCAGCCTGGCGGTCACATTCGGCGGGGCGGTGGCCGCCATACTTGCCGTTGGCTCACTGGTGGGCGCGTCAATCGTCAGGCCGGTCAGGGAATTGGCCG
>JALXEW010000096.1 GCA_027069285.1 Ardenticatenia bacterium
GAGGCTTCCCCTGTGCCAAATCAGGCCCATGACAAACACGGCGCCCCTGAGTTAAAATAACAGGGGCGGGCCGTGTTTTGTTTTTGGGCGCCGCCAATACACTTCTGCCGGGGGGCATACGAAAGAGGGAGCCATCACAGGATAAAAGCGCCAACACCGACGCCGATTTCAGGACTCTGTTGGAGCAATCGCTTACCTATAAGGAACCCGAACGGGGTGAGATCCTCAACGGGGTGATCATGACCATCGACGTGCACGGCATGATCGTGAACGTCGGGCTGAAGCGGGACGCGATCGTGCCGCGTAGCGACCTGGAAAAGCTGGGCGACCACGAACAGTTCTCGGTAGGCGATGAGGTACCGGTCATGATCGTCCAGCCGGAAGATTACGATGGCAATCTGATCGTCTCGATAGCCCAGGCCCGCCAAAATGAGGACTGGATCAGGGCCGAGAAGCTGCTGGAAAGCGGCGAGATATGGGAAGGTGTGGTGGCAGATGCCAATCGCGGCGGCCTGATCGTCCCGTTCGGGAACCTGCGCGGGTTCGTTCCGGCCTCACACGTGATGGACCTGCCACGAGGCCTGAGCGATGAGGAACGCCAGAAATATATGGCCGGTATGATCGGCCAGAAGATAGCCGTCAAGGTCATCGAGGTCAACCGGCGGCGCAGACGACTGGTGCTGAGCCAACGAGAAGCTCAACGTGGTCGCCGAGAGCAACGCAAAGAGAAGCTGCTGGAAGAGCTGGTGGAAGGCGAGATCCGCAAAGGCGTGGTCAGCGGGCTGCGAGACTTTGGGGCCTTCGTAGACCTCGGCGGCGCCGACGGCCTGATCCACATCTCGGAGTTGGCCTGGCACCGGGTCAAGCACCCACGTGAGGTGCTCAGCGTGGGCGACGAGATCGATGTGTATATCCTCAAGCTCGATAAAGAGGGTAAGAGGATCGGACTCAGCCTCAAACGCCTGCAGCCGAACCCGTGGGCACAGGTGGACGAGATGTATTACGTCGGCCAATTGATCGAGGGCGAGGTCTCGCGGGTGACACAGTTCGGGGCCTTCATCAGCCTGCCGCCCGGCATCGAGGCCTTGCTCCACACCAGCCAGATGAGCGACCCGCCACCAAAGGACCCACACGAGGTGGTCAAAGAAGGAGATGTGCTGCTGATGCGCATCATCAGCATCGAAAGCCATCGCCAGCGCCTGGGTCTGAGCCTGAAAGAAGTCACCGAGGAAGAACGCATCCGCTGGGAGGAGCAAAAACGGGCCGCCGCAGAAACTCCTCAGGGGACGGAAACCCCAGATGAGAATTCGGCAAATCCGGAGCTTACCGATACTATCATGGCCGAAGGGGAAGAATCGGAAGCGGAGAATCTGTAAGGGCGTTCCGGGCGAACGCCCTTACGTATGGAAAGGAGGTGAAACGGATTGGCTTCTGTGACACTTAGACCTAATGAGACACAGGAACAGCTGCTTAAGCGCTTCCGCAAGCAGGTGGCCAAAAGCGGCATCCTGAGCACCGTGCGGCGTAAGCGCTGGCATATCACCAAAAGCGAGCTGCGCCGTATACAGAAGAAAAAGGCGATCCGCAGAGCACGCCGACGCCAGCGCCGTATGCGCAATAAGCAGGAAAGGTAATCACCAACCAGGGGGATCGAGAGAATTTGCATGTCGGGATCGGCAGATAAAAAAGACGAAAAGATAGAGGTGGAGGGAACGGTCGTCGAAGCCCTGCCCAATACCATGTTCAAGGTGAGGCTGGATAACGGGCAGGAGATCCTGGCCTACCTTTCCGGCAAGATGCGTAAGTACTATATCCGCATCCTGCTGGGAGATCAGGTCAGGGTCGAGCTGTCACCTTACGACCTGACACGGGGGCGGATCGTATACCGCTATAAGAAGCGAGTACCGCCCCAGTAAATATACGTGGCAATGGCGTCCTCATAGGGGCACCCTGATGGGTGCCCCAGGCTAAAAGCTTTCTGAGATCGGAAATCTGAGCCATGCTCCGTTCCCTAATCCGGCGGGCGCCTGTCGGCTGGGCGGCACGCCTTGCTTTATTGCGTCTGCTGGCCAGATGGCGTTCGCTCCTCACCGTTATAGTGGGATTGTTGATTGGCGCCGTAGTCGGCGCCAATATGCCGCTTTATACCACGGCGGTGGCGCAGGTCGGCATGGTGCAAACGCTCGACCGCGCCCCCTCAAACCTGAGCAATATCCACATCCGCGCGGGCGTATCATCCCCGAACCCGGAAACAGTCTCGGAGATGGGCGCCTATCTGACTTCCCAGGCGAATGAGCTGCTGAACCGTAACTCGTGGGATTGCGCCTACGTACTGGCCCCCTGTCAGCCGGCAACCTGGGCCACGCGCATCGTCTTCTGGATCGAGACGGCGCCGATGGAGGTACAGGTCGGCGACGAATTCCTGGAATCCACGAGGTTGCGCCTGGCCTACGCCGAGGGATGGATGGACGAGGTGGAGATCGTATCCGGTCGGTTCCCGGAGGATGCCGATGACGACACCGCACAGGCTGTGATCGGACTGGAACTCGCGATCCGATTGGGATTGCAGGCGGGCGATGAGATCACGCTGGTGCAAGGCGGCGAAAGCGGCGGTTGGGAAAGCAGCCGCCCGGTACCGGTCAGGATAGTCGGCGTGGCACGCCCAGCAGATGAGGAAGATGCCTATTGGATGGAGCCATCACCCCTGAGAATGGACCCGCCGGTGGGCACATGGGATGTGCAGGGCAATCTGCTGACTACGCTCGATACCGCATACCGCGTGGCAGATGAATACATCCCCGAAACACGCACCACGTTCGGATGGCGGGTGCTGTTCGATCACAGCAGGTTGCCGGTTTCGCGAATCCCGGAGGCAACTGCCAGGCTTCGGGCCTTTCGGGACGATCTGATAGATGCCGAATGGCCTAATTTCGCGTTCTCGACCGGCCTGATCGAGGGGCCGAATCAGGAAAGCCTGCTGGAAGCATATATGGCACGGGCAGCCCTTCTGCGGGTGCCGTTTAACCTGCTGCTTATCCAGATCGGGGCGCTGGTTCTCTTCTTCCTGATGATGGTAGCCGCATTGGTAAGGCGCGGAGAGAGACGCGAGATCGCGATGCTCAAGAGCCGTGGCGCATGGGACGATCAGATAGTGCTGCTGCGCGGGATCGAGGCGTTGATCATCGCGGCATTCGTGGCCGTGATCGCGCCGTTCCTGGCCAGGGCATTGCTGATGTGGCTGACTCCGCTCGTCGCCGGAACCGGGGAGATGCCCCTGGCGCTCACCCTCGACGTCTTCGCCTACTCCGCGTTGGCCGCAGGGATCGGGTTCCTGGCGCTGATGTTGACCCTGAGGCCGGTACTGCGGCAACCACTGGTTTTGGCAGGCGGGAGCTGGCTGCGTGAAAGCTCACAGCCCTGGTGGCAGCGTTACTATCTGGACGTGGGACTGCTGGTCCTGGGCATGTTGGCGCTCTTTTACATGGTGAGCCAGGGCGGGCTGCTGACCGAGAACTTGAGCGGTCGCCTGACCGAAGACCCGTTCCTATTGCTGACACCAACCCTGCTCTTCCTGGCACTGGGAAGTCTGTTGCTACGACTTTTCCCGGCGATAACCGGCCTGATGGCGCGATTGGCTGCCGCAGGGAAGGGCCTCCTGAGCGCGTTGGCCGGCTGGCAGGTGAGCCGGGAACCGATCCATTACGGGCGGATCACGTTCATGCTGGCGCTGGCGGTCGGGATCGGGTGGTTTGCCACGTCGTTCAGGGCGACGGTGTTGCGCAGCCAGCATGATCAGGCCTGGTACCGGGCCGGGACGGACGTGCGGGCGGCGGAGCGGGATACCATACACAACGTTGACCGGGCACGCCCTGCGGGGACTTACCTGAGCATTCCGGGCGTGGATGCGGCGAGTGTGACATTCCGGGCGTACGTCAACGCCTCGCTGGGACATGCGCCGCCGATGCGCGGGGAGTTGCTGGGGATCGAGCCGGATTCCTTTGGGCAAACGCTTTACTGGCGATCCGATCTGGGGCCGATCTGGCGTCCACCACCGATGGGAGAGCTGCCAGAGGTGGGGATGGAATTGCCCTTCACACCCGCCAGGGTCGGAATGTGGGCCAGGCTGGAGATGCCCAGCCGCTCGTATGCCACCTTCTCGCGCTACGAGCCGGATATTAACCGGTTGACCAGGCGCACTAACTTCTATATGCGCCTGGTGGATGCGGATGGCACTATCATCCGGGTGCCGTTCGAGCTGGTCGAGATCGAGTGGGAACGACGCGGGACAGATTCCCCCGGATTCGAGTCCGGGGCGTTCCATACCACCGGATGGGCCTACTACGAGGCAAATCTCTCATCCGTGCCGCCTTTGACGCCGCCACTGCGGTTGCTCTCGATCTACTGGAGCTACCGGGCGCATACCATCCGTGGCGAGCGCGACATCCGCCTGACCCTGACCGATCTCCGGCTGTTCGATCCGGAGGGGAATCCCACGTCACTGGACTGGCTCGCCACCGGCGATTGGGATTTTTTGCGCGATTCCGGCGCACTGATCGAAGCAACGTCGCACATATCCACATCCGCCAGAGGGACGGACGCACATCAAATGGAATGGGATCAGGACGCGCAATACAGCGTGATGGGCCTGGTGCTGAATTACCCGGAACCCGAACCGATCCCGGCGGTCGTCAGCAGGACGTTTGCCGAGAGTAACGGCCTGCCGTTGGGCCGCGAGTTCACGCTACATAACGTGGAGCGGCATTCGGTGACGTTCCGGGCGGTGACGATAACCGATTACTACCCCACGTTGTACCAGGACGAGAGGCCGTTCATCGTCGTAGACCGGGATAGCCTGCTTTATGCACTCAACCGCAGCCCGGCCTCGACGATATATGCCGACGAGGTCTGGCTACGCCTGGCACCCGGAACCGACGATGCGATGGTGGTGGACGCCCTGGACGTGCCGGAACGCGCCGCAATTGGCCACGTGGTGACGATCCGGCGGGTGATGGAAACTCTCCAAACCGATCCGCTCGCCATCGGGCTGATGGGCCTTTTGTTCCTGGCGTTTGGGGTGGCGCTGCTGCTGAGCGTTGTGGGGCTGGTGACTTATAGCGCCCTGACCGCACAGGCCAGACGGGCGGAGTTCGGGGTTTTGCGGGCTTTGGGACTTTCGGCGTTACAGGTCGTGGGGGCGTTGGCTTTGGAGCAGATCGTGGTAATGGGGATCGGCGCACTGGTCGGCGCGATACTGGGTTCGATGCTGAGCAAACAGGTGGTTCCGGCGCTGGCAATAGGTCAGGCGGGCGAGAGGATCGTGCCCCCGTTCGTCGTGCAGACCGAGACCCATGCGCTGATACAATACGGCCTGATCATGGCCGTGGTCTTCGCCATCGTGCTGGTGAGCACCCTGGCACTGCTGCGGCAGTTGTCACTCGCCAGGACGCTGCGATTGGGGGAGGAGTGAGATGATCGCACAGGTCGCGCTCCGACGCCTCCGCAGCCAATGGCGATTATCGGCGGTGCTGATGATCGGCCTGCTGCTGGTGACAGGGTTCTTCTCGCTCGGCCCTCTTTATGTGCAGGCGCTCTCAGAAGTCGGGCTGCGCTTCGAGCTGGATAACCTCCCGCCCCGCTCCAGGCTGCTGAGCGTGATCGCAGGCGAGCCGATCTCGCCTGAGGCATGGGACGTGCTGGGCGAGGAGCTGGACGGTCTCATCGCCGAACAAACCCGGATCGCGCAGGCCACACGTATCTTCTGCGGCTATATGTACAGCTACGGCAGGCTGCCGAATCGGGCCTGGTTTCCGGCAAGCGGCCCAAACGACCATTGCTACCAGGTCTACGCCCTTTCGCGCATGGGTGAGTATCTGCGCCTGGTCGAGGGCAGATGGCCGGTGCGCCTGCCACCACCCGGCGAACGTTCGGCCACAGGCCTGAGCACCGATGAGCTAATGGCCAGGAATCTAGGCCCGTACTCATTGGGCGATGTGGAAGGGGTGATGGTGGCGAGCGTGGCCGAGGAAGCCGGATTTGAAGTCGGCACCAGGGTACGGGTGGGCGAGGAGCCATCGCATACCGTTGTGATCCATATCGTCGGCCTGGTGGAGCCGATCGATACCGCCGATCCGATATGGCAGGGGCGCCGTATGGCGCTTTCGGGCCAGATAACGCCCCTGGGCATGTTCTCCGAACGCCTGGATGTGGGAATCTTCGTGCCGGAGGGGGCATTTGACGATTGGCTGCGGGATGCAGTTCCAGGCACGGTGTACACCTGGCTGATCGAGTTAGACCCATCGGTAGTGCACGCGGATAATCTGACGCTCATCCGGGCCGGATTCGACCGGGCAGAGGCTACCCTGGCCGGGTTGCATCCGAGCCTGCAATTCGTCAACCCACTGGACGGTATCCTGCGCCGATTTGCCGATGAGGCAGAGTCGGCCTCCGGGCCGGTGACGCTGCTATCCGGCGCGGTGCTCTTGCTGATGCTCTATCACCTGGTGGCGACGGCGGCCCTGGTGCTGGAGCGACAGGCACCGGAATGGGCCACGATGAGCTGTCGCGGTGGGAGCGTCTTGCAACTCACGGCGGTGCAGGCGCTGACGGCAACGGCCCTGGCCATTTTGGGATTCGTCGCGGGGCCGTTCCTGGCCCAGTTGACCATGTGGGCGCTACAGCGGATCGGGCCTCTGGCCATAGTGATGGAAGGAACGGCGTTGCGGTTGCCGCCTATACCACCCCGCTCCTGGCTGATGAGCGGGGTCGCGGCCATCATCTCGGCGGTGGCGCTGACTCTACCGGCGATCCCTGCCGCCAGACGGAGTATCCTGGAGCTTAAACGCTCGATCTCCAGGCCGCCCAGGAAACCGGCCTGGGCCAGGTACTACCTGGATGCCTGGCTGCTTGTCGCCGGGATCGGGTTCATGGCACGGATGTACTATTTTGTCGAGCCGGATACCGGGTTGCTCTTGCGCCTTTTGGCAACCGAGCCTGGGACGCTCTTACGTATGCTGGGCGAGGCACCGGAGGGCCTAGGCCTGAACGACCCATTGAACCTGATCGGGCCGGCCTTGCTTTTGACCGGGGCGGCCCTGCTATGGCTGCGGCTGTTCCCACTGGGAATGGGAGCGGTCAGCAGGGGCGGCGAACGCGATAATGGGCTTGCGGCCCCGCTGGCGCTGTGGAACGTCGCACGCGATCCGGGACATTACGCGCAACTGGTGCTCCTGCTGATCGGGACTCTGGCGCTTGGGACGGCATCGCTGGCGTTGCAGACCACACGGGACGCAGGCGCATGGTCTGTGGCCAGGCAAAGCGTCGGCGCGGATTTACGTGTGGAGCTGGAGCCGGAGCTTGCGGCCTGGGACGAGGATTGGACGGCCCTGCCGGACGTGGAGCAGGCGGCACCGTTCTATCGGCAGCAGGTGGAAGCAACCGGCCTGAGAAGGGATGTAACACTCCTGGGCGTCGATCTTGATCTGCTGGGCGATTTCCCGGAATTGCGCGAAACTCTACAGGGCCTGGACGCATGGGGCGGCGCGATCCCGGTGGTGATCTCGGAGCGATTCGCCGAGCAGCAGGGCCGTGTGGAACATCCGGCAAGGCGCCAGCCACTAGAAGCCGATGAGCGATTCGGCTTTGGCATGATCTTCGAGGGGCGGCGGATCGAGATGCATTGCCGCGTGGCCGGCATTGTGGATCGGTTCCCATCGTTCGAGGATGACGATGAGTTCATGATCATGCCGGTCGGGGAAATGCTCTCGCAATTGGAGCGAGGGTCCGAATCCCGCCTGCCCGACGCACCCAACGAGGTATGGCTGGAAGTTCCGGGCCGCAGGCCGACGGAAAGGCTGATGGCGGAATTGGAGAGGCGCCCGGACGTGACCGGCTGGGAGAGCGCATGGACGGTCTACGGTCGGTACCTGCGGGAACCACTGCCCGGCTCTGTGGTGGGGATGCTTTTCGCCGGGTTCTGGGTATCATTGGGGCTGAGCCTGCTGGATTTCGGCTTCACGCTGGCGGTAACCCTGCAGCAGAGGGCACTATCTTACTCGGTGCTCAGGGCACTGGGGTGGCCCGCAGGCGCGATCTGGCGGAGCCTTGTGGCCGAGCACGCGGTATTGGTGACGCCCGCGCTGGCGGTCGGGATCGCATTGGGAGCGGCACTGGCATATCTGCTGCTGCCGTTCCTGGCGCTGATAGGCGGCCAGTCGCTCTTGATCCCGATCTCGGCGGTGGTCGAGATGGCGGCGACATTGGCGTTGGGATTCGGGCTGCTGCTGATCGGGGCGGCGTGGTGGCTGCGCGGTATGCAGGTCAGCAATACGCTCCGGCTCGGCGAGGAATAGCCGATTGCGATGAACCAGACGGGCACGGTATCATCTGCCTGTGGATATGCGGACGGGGATATGGTCTACATCACGTGCGAAAACCTGGTAAAAATATACAAAGTGGCCGATCTTGAGGTGGTGGCCTTGCAGGGGCTTGACCTGACCGTCGAGGCCGGGGAGATGATGGCCCTGGTGGGGCCTTCGGGATCGGGAAAGTCCACGCTGTTGAATATCCTGGGCGGGCTGGACGTGCCCAGCGCGGGTAGAGTTCGCGTGGGGGAATATAACTTATTGGATATGTCGCCCCGCCAACAGGTGGTATACCGTCGAACCGAGGTGGGATTCGTCTGGCAACAGACGGCACGTAACCTGCTGGGCTACCTGACCGCGCTGGAAAACGTGGAGCTGCCGATGGCGCTAAACGGCGTGGGCCATAAGGAACGCCGAAAGCGGGCTATGGAGCTTCTGGATGCGGTCGGGCTGGCCGCGAGGGCCAATCATAGGCCGGAACACCTTTCGGGCGGCGAGCAACAGCGCGTGGCAATAGCGGTCGCGATGGCCAACAGGCCTCACCTCTTGCTGGCGGACGAGCCTACCGGCGAGGTGGATAGCGAGGCGGCAGCAGATATTTTCGAATCCATGAGGCTGCTCAACCGCGAATACGGCGTCACCATCGTGATCGTCACGCATGATATGAACGTCTCGGCCAGAGTAGACCGTGTGGTAGGCATGAGGGATGGCCGTACCAGCACCGAGGTGATCCGACGCCGCGACGAGCGAGGCGAGACGATCCACGAAGAGGAATATGTGCTGCTGGATAAATCCGGCAGGCTGCAATTGCCGCACCCATATATCGAGGCACTGGACATGCGAGATCGGGTCAAGGTGCGATTGGAAACCGATCACATCGGGGTGTGGCCCGATAAAAACGGTAAGAAGCGATCACCAAGCCAGGACGAGGAAGAGCGATGAGCGAGGCCGTGGATTCTGGGCCGACGGTAAAGCTGGAACATGTTCACCGTATATACCACCTGGAAGGTGAGGACATCCACGCGATCAACGACGTGACGATGGAGATATGGCCCGGCAAGATGACGGCCATAGTGGGTCGCTCCGGCGCGGGCAAGACTACGCTGTTGAACCTGATCGCCGGGCTGGATAGGCCAACCCAGGGTGAGATATGGTTGCTTGGCCGCAAGATGAGCCAGATGCCGGAGGCGGAGCTTTTGAGACTGCGGCGGGAAAAGCTGGGGTTCGTGTTCCAGTCATTCGGGCTGTTGCCTCTGTTGACCGCTGCCGAGAATGTCGGCGTGCCGCTGAGGATGCGTGGGATGCCACGCCGTGAGCGCGAACGCAAGATCGCACAGGCATTGGAATGGGTGGGCCTGACCGAGCGGGCACATCACCGCCCGTATGAGCTTTCCGGCGGCGAGCAACAGCGCGTGGCAATCGCACGCGCCCTGGCAACCGACCCGGACTTGATCCTGGCAGATGAGCCGACCGGCCAGCTGGATTCGCACACCGGCGAGACTATCCTGAAGCTGCTACGCCGTCTGGTGGACGAGCGCGGCGTGACTTTGGTCATCGTCTCGCACGATCCGGCGGTCAAAGAAGAGGCCGATGTGGTACACGAGTTGCGGGATGGCCGCCTGATCGGCACCACCGCAAGAGTCCTTCCATACTCAACAGGGCAATCGGATGCCACCGGAGTTACGATGTGACCGGGAGCACAATACCGTTCGGCGCTCAATTCAGCCCCAACCAAGTTGACTTGCCGGCACTACTGGTCATGATCCACAAATACTCCGGAGACAGGAAAAGACTGACACAAGCTATCCTCGAGAAATTCTTCACATCACACACCGAAGGCCAAAGATGGAAATTGGCTGATAACACAGTGCTGGCGCTAAAAGCATATGGGCTGCTCCACAGTGACTACGCAACCCCGACACCTCTGGCCAATAAATTGCTCAAATTCGTCGGCTCCCCCGACAACCTATATATCGAGTTCGCCCGGCATGTTCTAATCGATCTAAGAGGCCTGGCCCTAGTTGAGACAATAGAAATGATGCAGTCTGCAGGGGAGAAAATCACTTTAAGAACGCTAAGGAAGAAGCTGAGGCAACGGGGAATTAACGTGCCCAGAGGGGCAGTTCATATAAGCAGCATGAGGTTATGGCTGGCAAAAGCCGGGGTGTTCGGTGAAGCGACGAAGGGCGGGGGAGGCATCTACAATGTGAACAAGGAACGCTTAGAGGAAATACTTGGTGTCGGCCAGGATGTGATAGACACGTTGAGGGATATGAGCCGCGCCCAGCGAGCTTTCCTGCGAACCTTAGCCCATATATCAGACCGAGAATCGTTGGCCGCCAACAAGGTGGCCGACATGGCCGGCGACTTATATGGGATCGAATACGACTATAAATCGCTCCCTAGAACCGTCCTATTTCCACTTCAAAATGCCGGCTACATCACAGCAGAGAAAACAACGTCCGGCAGAGGAGCTAAACCTTACAGGATACGTAAGACAGATAAATTCCACAAGGAGATCCAGGAGCCGATACTGTCACTCGCGGCGGAGATGGCCGGATTGACACCCCGGAGCCTAATGGAAAAGCCTATGGAACGAATCCTGGACGATCTCCGCTCATCCGACCAAAACACTAAGGGAAAAGCCCTAGAACTACTCGTCATACGGCTCGGCTATCTTCTGGGCCTGGAATTCAAAGGATGGAGAACCAGGAGCACAGACACAGGGGGTGCAGAGGTAGACGTAATCCTAGAAGGGACACGGCTTCTGTTCAGTAGGTGGCAAATCCAAGCAAAAAACACAAAGACCGTTAGACTAGGAGATGTGGCTAAGGAAGTCGGCCTGGCACTCACATTCATATACTCGAATGTGGTCATGATCGTGACCACTGGCGATTTTACAAGAGATGCCTATAGATACTCAAGACATGTGATGAAAACAAGCAATCTAAATGTGATACTGCTAAATGGAAGCGACCTCAGGCTAATAAGTGAAGAGCCAAATCTAATCGTCAAACTTCTCAGCAAGAAAGCCAGGGAGGCCATGAAAGTGAAAATACGAGACGACTACTTCGTCTAGATTGTGGAGGACAGTATGCTGTTAGATGCAAAGCCATTCTACAAAACACGATACGGGGCAGCGTATTTGGGAGACGCCTTGGAATATTTGCGCCAGTTGGAGGAAGAATCCGTTGACTTGATAATAACTTCTCCTCCTTTCGCGCTGAAAAGGAGAAAAGAATACGGCAATGTTGAGCCGGAGGAATATATACCGTGGTTCATCAATTTCGCAGTAGAATTCAAGCGGGTGCTAAAGGACACAGGCAGTCTTGTAATCGACATCGGTGGCACATGGGTGAGGGGACAGCCGACTCGTTCTTTGTATCACTTCGAGTTGCTGATAGCGCTTTGCAAAACTGTGGGATTCCATCTGGCCCAGGAATTCTACTGGTACAATCCGTCCAAACTCCCCTCGCCAGCAGAGTGGGTAACCGTGCGCAGAATCCGTGTGAAAGACGCGGTAGATCCAATATGGTGGCTTTCCAAGACACCGGGGCCTAAAGCGAGCAATCGTAAAGTTCTAAAGCCCTACAGTGAATCTATGCTCAAGTTGCTCGAAGAGGGCTATAAGGCAAAGTCACGTCCGTCCGGCCACGATATATCAGATAAGTTCTCAAAAAACAACCAGGGCGCTATTCCTCCAAACCTATTGAGCATCCCTAACACCGATTCCAACAGCGCCTATCTCCGCGAATGCCGACGCAGGGATATTAAACCACACCCAGCTAGATACCCACACGGGATACCAGAGTTCTTCATCAACTTCCTTACGGATCCGGGAGACCTAGTGCTCGACCCATTCGCCGGCAGCAATGTCACCGGGGAAGTTGCAGAGCGATTGAGAAGACAATGGCTGGCATTCGAGCTGGTGAAAGAGTATCTGGAGGGGTCCAAGCTCCGATTCCCACAGCTGCAAGCAATATGGCCGCCGTTACCAGATCAGAAGCCATCTGAAACCGAAGAAGGGCAGGGGCAGGAGCATACACTGCTAGAGACAAGAACAGAATATATTACCAATCAAGATGACCAATGAGCGGCTACTGACACATAACCTACCCCTCCTAGAAAGGAACTCCTTGAGGGCAACCGGAACCGTCACGCTGACGATGATCGTCAACCTCAAACGGTTCGTCAGGCGCGGCGGGAGCGATGTGGTTGAGTTCGAGCGCGTCCGGGGCACCGAGGCACTGGCACGATACCTGCGTGCCTTGCCGAAACACATCACATCCCCCTTCGTCCACGACCTGGAAGAGAGAGACCTCCTGGAAGCTGCCCATAGGATGCGCATATTCCGTGGATATGTACTGAGCACTTATTTTTTCCCCACGTACCACCTGGATGAGGACGCCCTGATAGCGATGCCGGATCGACTGCCGGGGGATACCGTCCTGGTGGAGACTTTCCCGGTGTGGGATTACCAGGTGAGCCTGACGCGGAACGGCTTCGCCGTCGTGCGGATGATACGCCATTTTGAAGATACCCCCCTGGAGGAGATCGCCGGCGAGGTACAAAGGGTGCAAAGGGCACAGGAACAGATCGGCATCGGTTATACCTATGCCGAATCACGCTCCAGCTGGCGGGTGGCGATGGATGTGACGGCAATCCTGGTCGGCGCCATAGGCGGTTGTATGGAATTCCCCGATGATCACGGCAGATGGGTCAGGATAGCTTTCGACCCGGAAAGGCGTATGGGGCGCCTGCCGCTGCACGACCGATATATGACGATACAGCTAGACGATGTGCGAGATGGGGCCGGATCGATACCGCCGGACGCGATGACAGGCGAGTATTCGTCGTTTGCGCTGGGGCTGATGCGATTGGGGACGGCATTGCGCGGCGGGGCAGGGTATGACATGCGACGCCGACGCCCGGTCTCCACCGCCGATCTGCGTAACCTTTCCCCCTGGCGGGACGATCTGTGCCTGGCAAGTAACGACGCGATGTTGATCTATTCACGTAGGAACGATGCCGGCGCCCCAGGCGACGACCTGCCGGAATATTATACCCGTCCGCACTATTGGCAAGGCGTGGCACGCGGGGTCGAGTGGCTGGTGACTTTGAAAACCGAGCTACAGCTGGTGGAAAGGCAAAGTACCGAGCTTTTGACTTCTGTATCGGACCTGACGGCCAGGGTTAACGACGGGCTGCTTTCGGAGGAGGATAAGGGACGGCTCAACGCGCTGGCCGAGGGGGTCTCGCTGGCGTTTAACATCATCCCCCAGCTGCGCTATGCCCTGGTACCGGCCAGTATCTCGCACGCAACCGATGCGGTCTACGTCTTTTCGCACATAGTGGAGCAGTTGGGACTGCACCGTATCTCGGCACACGTGGGCGCGAATATGAATGAGTTGAGTTCGTTCCTGACGTATTACAGCAGCACCCAGCTCCAATACGAAAGCCGTGAGCGCGAGGCCGCCGAAAATCGCACCGGACTGACCATCTCGATAATGCTGATCCTGCTCTCACTGGTATCGGTGCCGTCACTGATCAAGGACGCCAGCGAGATAGATTGGGGAATCGTGTCATCCCTACCCTCGATCCAGCTGGGGGCGGTGATCGTGCTATCGCTGCTGCCGATAGTGCTACTGGTGATCACGGCATCGCTTGCCGCCAGGATGCTGGGCAGGAGACGCTGACGCCCCGCCGGAGAAGATCGGTTGAGAGACGCCGGGCTGGCTTTCCCAAAGTTTGTGCCGGCAGCACCCTGTACGGTAAGGCACTGCGACCCTGACCTCGCCTTGCGCTATCGGTCGCCGATCATACGGTCTGGCGGTGTACGAAAACGAATACCATCGGACGGCGCTTGGTCTCGTTATAGAAGAAGCGACTGAGCGTATCCCGAATCTGGGTTTGGAGGCGCTTGCCGTTATTGCTGCGGGTCAGCTGCCTCACGAGCGTCCCGGCCCGGTCGAAAAGCTCATCGGCGTCCTCCATCAGGACGAAGCCTTTGGAATCCATATCCAGGTCTACCAGGCTGCGGCCATCCGGGCCGATCATCACGCTGACTATGACCACACCATCACGCCCCAGACGTTCCCGGTCGCGCATGACCAACGGTCCGATGTCCCCAACGCCCCTGCCGTCCACGAATACGTAGCCACCCGGCACTCTTTCGCCAATTGTCATGGAATCGCGCGTGAATTCCAGGACGGTGCCGTTTTCGACCACGGCGATGTTTTCCGGCGGGATGCCAACTTCCTGGGCCAAAAAGCCATGCTGCTTGAGATGCCGCAGCTCGCCGTGAATGGGGACGAAGAATTTGGGCCGCACCAGGTTCAGCAATAGCTTCATCTCTTCCTGGCTGGCATGGCCCGAAACATGTACCGGCGCTATCGGGTCGTATATCACATGGGCGCCGCGTTGGAATAGCCGGTTGATGATCCGATGTACCATCTCCTCGTTGCCGGGAATCGAATGCGCCGACATGACCACGGTATCGCCCGGCTTCACGTCGAGCAGTCGGTGGCGCCCGTGCGCCAACCTCCCCAGAACTGCCGTCGGCTCTCCCTGGGTGCCGGTCGCCACTATGACGACTTTTTCGGGTGGGAGCTTATCGGCCTCTTCCAGGCTTATCAGCATGTCGGGCGGGATGTCCAGGTAGCCCATCTTCTGGGCTATGCGGACGTTTTCGTTCATGGTGAACCCGGCCACCGCCAACTTCCGCCCGTGACGACGGGCGATATGCACTACCTGCTGTATTCGCGAGATCAGGGAGGCGAAGGTGGCCACGATCAGGCGCCCTTTCGCCCGGCGGAATACCTTATCGAGCGCGTCTTCGACTACGGTCTCGGAAGGCGTCCAGCCCGGACGGTCGGCGTTGGTGCTATCCGAAAGCAGCACCAAAACCCCTCTCCCGGCGAACTCCGCCAATTTCGCAAAGTCCGGTGGCCGACCGTCAACCGGGGTATGGTCGAATTTGAAGTCGCCCGAATGCACCACGAGGCCCACCGGAGTCGTGATGCCGAGTCCGACGCCATCCGGGATGCTGTGGCAGACGTGGAAAGTCTCTACTCTAAAAGGCCCCAGCCTGAAGCTATCGCCGGCGTTAAACGTGTGAAGTTCGGCAGAATCGAGCATTTTGCCTGCTTTGAGTTTGGCTTCCAGCAGGCCACGGGTAAGCGGCGTGGCGTAAACCGGTGCCCGGATCGCCTCCAGCACGTGGGTGATCGCGCCGGTGTGATCCTCGTGGCCGTGTGTGACTATGATGCCTTCCACTTTATGGGCTTTATCCAGCAGCCACCGGAAATCCGGGATTATGTAATCGATGCCGAGCATATCATTTTCGGGGAACATGATGCCCGCGTCTATAATGATGTACCGGTCATCATATTCCATGACCATCATGTTCTTCCCGACTTCCCCCAAGCCGCCGAGGGGGATTATTCGTAACTTCTTAGCCATAACAACTCCGCGATTCGGTTTATTTACTCCGGTTAACCATGCGATATTAACGTATCGTTGTGATTATACCCGAATTTTGGTGACATATCCTAATTGTTTTATACGGTATAAAACCCGGATGCTTACCACACTCTACCCGACCGGTGGGCGCTAAACAAGTACACTTGAGGGTGGAAGCGCTCACGGAGGCAGAAGTGACAATGAGACAAAAGGTGAACGGGTTGAGAGCAAGGGCGCGAGTTTACCGATTGGCATCGGTGGCGGCCACTTTGCTGGGCGGCATCGGGTTGTGCACGGCATTGGCAGCAATGGCGTTGGTGGTATCCGGGGCGGTGCCGGTGGTAAGCATGGCGGTCATGGGCGGCCTGATCGGCGGGATGGGGGGCATCGGGTCTCTGATGATCGCGCCAAATTTGCGGGCGAAGGCGTTGCTTTACTACGGGCGAGAGATGGTCGAGCTGGCCGATTATCCCCGCGCGATGGCCTACCTTAATAAGGCGGCCACATTGGCCCCATATGCACCATCGGTATACATCGCCCGCAGTATGGCCTACAAGGGCCTGGGACATGTGGACCTGGCGTTCGAGGATGCGGATAGGGCGGTCAATCTGGCGCCAGACCTGGTGGCCGGTAGGCTGGCAAGGGCCAGGCTCTTTGCGGACTACGGCCTTCTGGAAGAGGCACGAGAGGATTTGTTGCACGCCCTGGAGCAACATCCGGCATGGTCGGTCGGATACCTGGAGTTGGCCCAGGTACAGCTGGCCCTCAACGACCCGGAGGGGAGCCTGCGGGCGCTTGATACATTGGTCAGCCGGCTTCCGGATGACCCGGAGATCACGTACGATGCACTGATCCTGGCCGGGAAGATATACGAGGAGAACTTAAACGATCTGGATGCGGCAATAGAGTCGTACTCCCGCGCGATCCCATTGGCGCCGGATCGGAAAATAGGGTATCTGCGACGCTCGTGGGCGCTCCGCATCCGAGGCGACCTGCAACAGGCAGCCGAGGATTTGCTGGAAGCAGCCTCCCGTCCGAAGCTGGCAGAGGACGAGGATTTGTACCATTGGATCAGGGCGCAATGCTACGCCTGGCGCTATATGATCACCCGTGATAGGCGCGACCGCGCCGCCTGGGTCGAGGCGCTGCGACGTAGCGCAGCCGAGGACGCGCCGCGTTACAGATTCCAGGCACGCCAGTGGCTGGAGTTATTGGCGGCAGGCCAGTTCCCAACTCTGACACCGGTCAGCCCGCCATTCCCCGCGATCTCGCTGAACTGACTTGACTAAACCGCGTAAGTTAGCTAAAAGATGCCGAGTGTGGCTCCAGATCGGCCACACGTGCGAAGGATTCTCCGACACAAGAGGCATCCATGACAGACAATAGCACCTGGTACCGAGACGCGATTTTCTACGAGCTATATGTGCGGGCGTTCCGGGACGATAACAGGGACGGCCACGGGGACTTACGTGGACTCCTGAGCAAGCTGGATTATTTACAGTGGCTTGGGATCGATTGCATCTGGCTGTTGCCGATATATCCGTCCCCGCTTAAGGACGACGGTTACGATATAGCCGACTACTACGATATACATCCCGACTACGGCACGCTCGAGGATTTTAAGGCCCTGGTCAAAGGCGTCCACGAGCGTGGGATGCGCCTGATAGTGGACCTGGTCATGAATCACACATCCGACCAACACCCGTGGTTCGTGGAATCACGCTCCAGCAAGGATTCGCCCATGCGGGATTTCTACGTCTGGAGTCCGACCAACACGCGCTACGCCCAGGCCAGGGTGATATTCGTGGATACCGAGGAATCTAACTGGGCCTACGACGAGCGGACAGGGGAGTATTACTGGCACAGGTTCTACAGCAGCCAGCCCGACTTGAATTACGATAACCCAAAGGTACAGCAGGCGATGCTGGACGTGATACGCTTCTGGCTGGAGCTTGGCGTTGACGGGTTCCGGGCAGATGCGGTGCCATATCTGTTCGAGCGGGAAGGAACTAATTGCGAAAGTTTGCCGGAAACTCACGAATATCTCAAGCGCGTCCGCCGCTTTATCGACGAGAATTTCCCCGGTCGCATATTGTTGGCCGAGGCCAATCAGTGGCCGGAAGATGTGTTGGCGTACTTCGGCGACGGGGATGAGTTCCACATGGCGTTCCACTTCCCACTGATGCCCCGGCTGTTCATGGCACTGGCACTGCACGACCGCACGCCAATAGTGAACGTGCTGGCAAAAACCCCTTCCCTGCCGGATGAGACCCAATGGTGCATATTCCTGCGCAATCACGATGAGTTGACGCTGGAGATGGTCAGCGAGGAGGAGCGCGAGTTTATGTGGTCGTATTACGCGCCCGACCCGCGTATGCGCCTGAATCTGGGCATCCGCCGAAGGCTGGCGCCGCTGCTGGATAACGACCGCCGTAAGATAGAGTTGCTCAATTCGTTGCTCTTTACCCTGCCGGGTTCGCCCATAATCTACTACGGGGATGAGATCGGGATGGGCGATAACATCTCGCTGCCGGATAGGAACGGGGTGCGTACCCCCATGCAATGGTCTGCCGGGAAAAACGCTGGCTTTTCCGAAGCCGATGAGCTTTACGCGCCGGTCAACGACGATGAGGTGTACGGATACCGCAAAGTCAATGTGGATGCCCAACGTGACGACCCAGGCTCGCTTTTGAATTGGACTCGACACATAATCCGGGTGCGGAAGTCGCTGCCGGCCCTGGCACGGGGCACGATCAGGCTGGTGGACGTTGGGGATGAGGCGGTACTGGCCTTTTGGCGCGAGGTGGCAGATCAGAAGGTGTTGACGCTCCACAATCTGGCCGATTCGGAGCGTGAGGTATCGCTTGATCTGAGTGATCTCGGCGGCGCCGAGGTTAAAGATGAGGTTTCGGGGCAGGGGATAGGGGTTGCCGTGGCCGATTTCAAGGCACATCTCCCCCCATATGGCTATCTCTGGCTGAGCTTTTCGGATGGGGGCGTCGGATAAAAAAGACCAGGCAGGATACCCCACCTGGTCAGAGTTGCCTCACGTAGGCACGATCCCCCGACGCCCCATGCCGGCAGAGTGCCCTTCTACAACGGGGGCAAGGTCATATATCGGCGCTCTGCTAAGGCTATAGGACGTCGGCGAGGTCATTACTCTCCGGACTCCTCCGGGGTCTCCTCTGCAGGAGCCTCTTCTTCTTCGGCCTCTTCGGGGGTCTCCTCCTCAGCAGCCCCCTCTTCTTCCTGGCCCTCTTCTTCTTCGGTCATTTCTTCCTCTTCGGCGGCGCCCTCCTCCTCTTCTTCAGGCTCTTCGGTCACGGCCTCTTCTTCCTCGGCGGCGCCTTCCTCTTCTTCGGTTGGCTCCTCGGTTGGGGTTCCACCGCCGCCGCAGGCAACGAGCAGGATGGACAAGACGGTGATCAATGTAGCCAGCCACCACCAAGTTCGGACACGCATGGTATTCCCTCCTCCTGTGGAAGTGAGTTAGCGCAAAGCTACCGGGATTCGATACAGCCTGGTTGGCCAGCCGATTCCCACTCCGTGGGTCCCGGTAGCCACAAGGGTACCCTTGCCGGTGTATACTATCACCAGATCGGAATTGTTGTCAAAATCACGAACTGCGGCTGCGTAAGGCGTCTATTTTATGGCACCGCGCCCCATCGCCTTAACCATGTAGCGCTGTATGAAGAATGAGGCGATCAGGACCGGGACGATTGCCATCATCACCGCAACCGACATTTTCCCCAGCTCGATCCCACGGAATGTCCAGAACCCGGAGATGGCAGCCGGTAATGTCCTGGCATCGCCGCCGGTCAGCAACAGGGAGTAGAACATCTCGTTCCACGAAAGCACGAACGCGAAGATGGCCGAGGCGCCCAATCCGGGGCTTATGATCGGCAGCACCACCCGGTAGAAGGCCTGGAATTGGGTACATCCGTCAACCATCGCCTGTTCCTCTATGTCCACGGGCACCTCGTCGAAGAATCCGATGAGGAACCAGGTAACCATCGGCAGGACGAACGTCAGGTGCGCGACGATGACGGCCCATATGGTATCCAGCAGCCGGGCGTGATACATGATCAGGTATATCGGGATTATCATGATCGCCGGGGGTATCATCTGGGCTACCAGGATGCCGATCCGAAAGGCCGCGCCACCGGTTCGGAAGCGGGAAAATGAGTACGCCGCCGGGCTACCCACAAGTAATGCCAGCAGCACTGCCATCGTGCCCACCATGATGCTGTTGAGCATATAGCGCGGCACATCAGAATCGAAAAGCACCTCTCGCCAGTTATCCCAAACCGGCTCGAAGAACAGCACCTCCGGCTTTGCGACCAGATCGGGTGGCTTGATCGAAGTCAGGGTGATCCAGAAGTACGGGAAAATGACGACGATCAAGGCCACTATCAGCACCAGGTTACGGGCGATGCGACCGGTAACC
Organism: Ardenticatenia bacterium; assembly: GCA_027069285.1. Lineage (GTDB taxonomy): Bacteria > Chloroflexota > Anaerolineae > Aggregatilineales > JALXEW01 > JALXEW01. The sequence continues at coordinate 20,269 of JALXEW010000096.1, forward strand.
GACTCCATCACACACCTCGCTCCCGTGCGATACGCCTGCGTCTGCGCTCGGCCAGGATCACCGGCAAACGATCCAGCAGCCAGAAGACCGCCAACGCCAGCATCACGATCACTACGACCAGCACGTAGCCCATCGCCGCAGCTTCACCCATGCGGAAGAAGCGAAATCCGACGCGGTAGATGTGGTACAGGATCATCTCGGTTCGCTCGCCCGGACCGCCCCGCGTGATCGCCCAGATATACTCGAAGACTTTGAAGGCATCCAGGCCCCGTATGACCAAGGCAGCAAGTATCACCGGACGCATGAGCGGCAACGTCAGGTGACGGAATATCTGCCATCCACCTGCCCCGTCTATCCTGGCGGCCTCGAAAGGTTCGTGGGGGAGCGACTCCAACCCGGCAAGTAGCAGGAGTAACATAAATGGCGTCCATTGCCATACGTCGATCATGATTATGCTGGGCAGCGCCAGGTTTGGGCCGAAGAAGTCAATGCGAATCCCGACCAATCCAAGCAGGTGCGGGATGATCCCAAGCTGGGAATTGAGCAGGAATCTGAATATCAAGCCGACGGCAATCGGCGTGATGAACATGGGCGTGAGCAGGATGGCGCGGTAAAAATCCCGGAACGTCTTCTGACGGTGCAGGAGAACGGCCAATACAAAGCCAAGTGTGAATTCCAGGCCGACTGCCGCCACTACGAATATGAGGGTATTGCTCAGGGCGTTGAGGAACGATTTATCGTCCGGCAGGCGGGCGTAATGTCGGAATCCTATGTAGCGGATGTTGCTCAGGTCGGTCAGCTCGTAGCGATGAAGCGATACCCAAAATGAGAAGAAGATCGGATATAATAGCACTGCCGCCGTCACCAGGAGAAGCGGCAGGATAAGCGCGTAGCGCAGCGGTATGAGCGGCTGCCGTGGGCTGTGGGTAGTCTGATGGCGCATCTCGGAAGACCCTTTTGGGTGAGGCCGGGGGCGAGTCCAGGCCCGCCCCCGGCTTAGAGAGACGAGGTGCTGCTACTCTTCTTCGGCCAGCAATTCCTCTACTGCTGCCGCAGCGTCTGCCAGGGCCTGCTCAGGGGTCTTTTCTCCGGCGACGGCGGCATTCAGCTCGGTCCCGACGATCTGGATGATCTCCTCGGCGTGCCGACCGGTTGCCAGCGGCGCGGCATCCTCCAGGATGGCGAGTACGGTGGTGTAGTATTCCTCACCGTAGCCCTGCTCCCAGACGTTTTCGTCCAGCACCACGCTCTCGCGGGTGGGTGCACCGCCCAGGATCACGCGCTGGGTGTCGATTTCGGGCGAGGTGAGCCAGCGGATGAACTCCCACGAGGCGTCTTTATTGGCCGCATTGGCCGGGATCGCCCAGTGCCAGGTGCCCAGGACGGCTTTCCCACCCGGAACCTCGTAGAGCCTGAAGTTGCCGGCCAGCTCACCGGCAGGGCCATCGGGGTTGTTGAGTGTGGGGAGCATCCAGTTGTAGCTCAGCATGGTCGCGGCCTCACCTGCGGCGACGGCACGCAATGCCTCGTCGAAGCCCCAGTTGAGTGAATCGGGTGGGGCGGCGGTGTTGTAGGCCTCGATGTAAAGCTCCAGTGCGGCCACGGCTTCTTCGCTATCGATTATCACGTTGCCTTCCTCGTCAAAGAGGTCACCGCCGAAGGCATACAGCCAGTTCTTCCATTCCTCGAATATCTTGTAGCCGCGCTGGGGCTGCATTGCCGCGCCGTACATCTCGTCGGTGGTCAGGGCCTGGATCAGGTCCACGTACTCCTCGATGGTCTCCGGCGGCTCCAGACCGGCCTCATCCAGCAGGTCCTGGCGCACGATCAGGCCAAGCGCGTAGTTGTAGAACGGGATGCCGTAAACCACACCGTCGTAGATGCCGATCTCGCGGATGGGTTCGATGAAGTCCTCGAAGTCGTAATCCTCGCCCGCTGCCTCGATGTAGGCATCCAACGGCTCCAGGAATCCGGCGGAGGCGAATTCGTCAACCCAGGGGTTATCCAGGATCACGATGTCGTAGTTGGATTCGGGCGCCATGAACGAGGTGAGGATGCGGTCACGCATGGCGTCATAGGGCATCGCCTCGATCTCGATGTGGTAGCCGGGGTGCTCTTCCTCAAATTGGGGCACCAGTTGCATCACCACATCGGTATCGGGCACCTCCTCCATTATGATGCGCAGGGTGATCTCTTCCTGCGCCCCGGCGGCGCCAAGCGGAAGGCTCAGCGCCACGACGCTGATGAGCATTAACGCGATGGCAAGTGTGCGGCGGTTCATTTGTACTCCTCCTTCGAATCAGTCTTGCCGATCACGCCGGGCCGGACGCCCGGCTTGCGAATCCGCCACCCGGCGGGAGTTCGACGCCGGGCGCGGGGACTCGTCTAGTGCATCCACGATCCGCCTGTGACGTTAATGGCCTGGC
>JALXEW010000097.1 GCA_027069285.1 Ardenticatenia bacterium
CATGCGGGGTTTTTTCCATTTCAACGGCAGGGTAAGCATATGCTCGTGGATGGTGAGGGTGAAGCCGTTCACATAGTTAGGGTGTCCCATTGCCTGGAGTCGCAGGGCCATACGTTCCGCGTAGCAATTCTTACATCCTGGGCTGATCTTGGTACACCCGGTGACCGGGTTCCACGTAGCTTCCGTCCACTCGATAGTTGTGCGATTCCCCATAACAGTATCCCATTACCAACCTTCCCAGACATCAGGATAGCACAAATGTTCATTCTTGTAAACCGGCTTGTAAACCGGGGCGCCGCATTTAGCAGAGTCTCTTGGCATCGAGGATTTCTCTCCAAAACCTGTTACCCAGATTGTGTTTACTGGCGAAGATTAGACGGTATAGCGTTGCTCCTCTGGTCGGATGAACTATGCGGGCCTCATCACCTGTGGGGATTTCCCTGACCTTGTACCCATACCTGGCAAGCTTTTCCTTGTAGTAACTTATGAGATCCCTGTGGGGTGAGCCTTTTCCGGCCTTTCGGCTCCGTTTGAAAATGTCTCTCCATGCTGTATCTCCGAAAAATCTATCCAGTTTGGTTGGCGGGGAAAGCTCTATCTCGTTAGGCATCTCCCTGCTTATTCCCATTTGGGGATAGTGGATTATCAAATCCATCCTCGACACCCTTGCCAGTGCCTCCACCGTTCCCCAATGCAGCTCGAGGCCTTCAGGGTCCAGGAACGCCAGGTTGAGGGACGGCCACTTTCCTTTGGGCCTGTTGGCGTCCTCCTCGATGATTTGCTGGGTGATAGAGTGGACTAGCTTGTTGCTATCACCTTCGAAGCATAATACCCGGTTCTCATATTCCGACTTGCTGGATCGTTGCCTCAGTGCCCGTACGTTCGCCGGGTCTGCGTCCACAAAGAAATACCTGCCGAACGGGTATCTAGCGGTGAGAGCTATGAGCGGGGAGCCCAGCAGTATATCATTCGTTTCCCGGATTCTACATTTGCCAGGGCCTGCAAATAAATCCAGGTAATTGATAATGTGCCAATTCTTTTTCCTCATTGATGTTATGAAGATGGTTATGTACTTCCTGATGTAGTCCAGCTTGTCTACGACCCAGTATCCGGACTCTCTTACGATGAGGCCATCTTCCTCTGGCTTCAGGTAGCTGTGCATTTGTCGCCCCACCTGAGGATAATTATGGCTTATGGTATTATATCCGGTGTGCAGGTCGCACAACAATCCCGGCAACTACTTTGTTGCCCTGGCCGCCGTCGGTTATGTTGCGGCCTTTAGCGGTGGGAAGTATCCTGAGACCCGCCCGCGATCGCCACACGTGGCATATTCGGAGGAAAACGCATTGGAACTACTCTCGGAATCATTCGCAACGCTGCTTAAACAGGGGATCGAAGCCGCCCGGAAAAGCGGTGCCCTGCCCGAATTCGAGACCCCGGAGATCACCGTCTCCAAGCCGAGTCGCCCGAATCAAGGGGATTATGCCACACCTATCGCCATGCAACTTGCCAAATCCGCCAAAGCCAATCCTCGGCAGATCGCCCAGGCAATAGCCGAACACATCCCCCCCGCCCCGTTCCTGGATAAGGTCGAAGTAGCCGGGCCGGGCTTCATCAACTTCTGGCTGGCGCCGCGTTGGGTTCAGGAGCAAGTCGAAACGATAATATCCGAGGGACCTGACCACCTGGGAGAGGTAGATATAGGCAGGGGGCAGAAAGCCCAGGTCGAATTCGTCAGCGCCAACCCAACCGGCCCGATCACCGTCGGCAGGACACGCGGTGCCGTCATGGGCGATACCCTGGCGAACATGCTGGAAGCAGCCGGCTACAGAGTCGAACGCGAGTACTACTTCAACAACGCCGGGCGCCAGATGGAATTGCTGGGACGCTCCCTGCAAGCCAGGTACCTGCAACTCCTGGGGCGCGATGCCCTGGTGCCCGAAGACGGATACCACGGCGACTACCTGCGCTGGATCGCAGCCGCGCTATACGCCGAGCATGGCGACTCCCTGGCCGATAGGGACTGGATGTACTTCAAGGAAAAAGCCGAGGCCGCCATCTTTGCCAACATACGGCATACCCTGGCCCGCCTGGGCGTCTACTTTGACGTCTACTTCAACGAGAAGTCCCTCTACGACGATAACTCCGTATGGGAGGCCATCGAAGAGCTTAAGAAGCGCGGATACGCATATGAAGCCGAAGGGGCGACCTGGTTCAAAGCCACCGAGTTCGGGTTGCCCAAGGATCGTGTCATAGTCAAGAGCACCGGCGAGCCTACCTACATAATGCCCGACATCGCCTACCATGTGAACAAGCTCAAGCGCGGCTTTGACCTGATCGTGGACATATTCGGCGCCGACCACCAGGATTCCTACCCAAACGTCTTGGCCGGCGTCAGGGCGTTGGGATATGATCCGTCACCCATCAAAGTTGTCATCCACCAATTCGTCACCCTGGTCGAAGGCGGCGAGACCCGCAGGATGAGCACTCGCAAAGGCGAATTCGTCACCCTGGATGAGCTGATAGATGAAGTCGGCGCCGACGCCGTGCGCTACTTCGTGCTCGCACGCAGCCCCGAAAGCCACATGGAGTTCGATCTGGAGCTGGCCAGGAAACAGACCAACGAAAACCCGGTCTACTACATCCAAAACGCGCACGTCCGATGCGCGGGCATATTCCGCCAGGCCAAAGAGCGTGGCGTGACCGATGACGGTGCCGACGTACACCTGCTGAGCGATCCGCGTGAACTGGCCCTCATCCGCAAGATGCTGGAGCTGCCGGACGTATTAGCCCACTCCGTCAGGCGGCTGGAGCCACATCACATCGCGTTCTACGCGCTCGACCTGGCCAGGATGTTCCACCCGACGTATGAGGAAGTGCGGGCGCTCCATTCCGAAGTGCCGCCGGAGCTGCAAAAAGCCCGATTACGCTTCTACCGGGCCGCCAAAACCGTCTTCGCCCGACTGCTGGGCCTGATGGGCATGTCGGCGCCGGACTTCATGTAAGTGGCGACCGACGCCCGGAACCCGATCTGGCCGCCCGTATAACCCGGGTCCGTCACAAACGCTTTATGAAACTCGCGCCGGGCTTGGCCGATTGACACCGTGGAAACCGGCGGGTATAATCGCGCCCGTTCGCAGTGGAGCTAAGTTTCGCAAGAGAAAGGAGCAACCGCAGCCATGAGCACGCTGGAGGAGAAGACCAGGCTTACCATCGCCGACCTGAAGCCCAAAATGGAACTCAACGGGCGGGTCACCAGAGTGGAGCTATTCGGCGCAATGGTGGATATAGGCGCCGAACATGATGCCATGCTACATATATCCCAATTCGGCAAAGAGCGCGTCTACAACGCCAGTGACGTGCTTTCTGAGGGGGATGAGATAACCGTATGGGTGCACAAAGTTGACCCGGAGCGCGGGCGCGTGGAACTGACAATGGTGCGCCCGCTTGACGTTGAATGGAGCGAGATACGCAAAGGCCAGGTCTACACCGGCACCGTCACCCGGATCGAGAAATTCGGCGCCTTCGTGGACATAGGGGCGGAGCGGCCCGGATTAGTTCACATCAGCGAGCTATCCACCAGCTTTGTCAGCTCGCCCACCGAAGTCGTCAACGTGGGTGACACGGTTGAGGTCATGGTGCTGGACGTGAATCGCAAAAAGCACCAGATCGACCTGAGCATCAAGGCATTGGAAGAGGCGCGGGCCAGCGCCGAGGAAGAGGAAGAAGAGCACCTGCCGACGGCGATGGAACTGGCATTGCGGCGTGCCCTGGAACGTAGCGCCGCCAGGAAATCAGAAGAGCAGCACACAAGCGAAGACTCAGGCCAGGCTGCTCGTGCCGAGCAGGATGACATCCTGGCCCGTACATTGCAGCAGCGCAAAGAGTGATCGATGTCGGGCCGGCGGCCCGGCGATTTTCCAACTCAAGGGTACGGCTTCAAAGCAGGCTTACGGCCAATCGTCTTCTGAGAATAACTCGAAATCGTCGTCGGGGAACTCCTCGATCTCGTAGCCTGCTTCTTCCAACTCCTCCTCTTCCCCAAGCTCTATATCCTCATCGGCCAGCCTGTAAGTCAGGCATCCCTCTTCGGGATCCAACTCGATCCGGCTGGCGGTGCAATACCCATTATCCAGGAACAGACAATCAACGTACCAGCAACGCACGCGGGGCATCGTCGTCCCCTCCTACGTCTTCAAAAAATCCCGTAACCTGAAAACCGAGATGCCGAAAAGCGCCGTCATCAGAATCGCCGAGGCCACGCACCAGATACAGATGGCGTGCAGGATGAAAAGCTCCACATAAGTCAGGTAGGCCGAAAATAGCGTCCCGATCAGGGCCATGGCGAAGAACGCCATAGTGGAAAGCTCGGACAGATCGGGCATTAAACTTTCGGCCACCAACACGGCCAGGATCGCCAGATAGCCCAGCACGCCCAGAACCGATACCGGGATGCCGAACAGGTAAGCGTAGGCACTACTTTGCACCAGGTCGCAATTGACAAAACCGCCTTCCGGGCAAACCGTACTGGTACCGCTCAGCTCGGCATAGCTGAGATAGCCGGCCACCAGCAACCCCAGGAAGGCCAGGACAATACTAACCCTTATCGGCCCTATTGGCATGGCCAACGTCTGACCGGTCACTTATCCTCACCTCCTCCTTGCGGTTCACGGCAGAAGTATACACCAAGCGGCGGATAAGCCAAACACCTGGATTTGAGATTTATCCCACCAAAACCCACATTTTCCAATAAAGACATGTGGGTTTTAGTGGGTTAAGGGGCGCTATGATTTTATGCCCAAAGTCAGGTGACACCCATCACTAGTGGCTTTTTTCACAACTCGCTACACTTATATAGCGATAAAATATTTCCGTATAAGGAGCCTGCTCGCCACGCACAGGCGTCGTGCCGACCCCGCAACCGAATTGCAACACCCATCTCCCCCCGGCGCGGCGGTTGGAAGCGGTAAAGAGTGGGCATCTTAAGGGCGATACCTAGCAGGAGGCACGTCTTATGACAGAGACGCGAGGAGGGGACCGGTTCTTTGACCGGGTGGTAGCCGCCACACCCGGCGGCGAGAAGCTCGCGCTGTGCTTACAGTGTGGCACCTGCGGCGGCTCCTGTCCCTCCGGGCCGGATATGGACCACACGCCACGCCAGCTTTTCGCCATGATCGCAGCGGACATGGAGGAGGAGGTGCTTAACAGCAATACCCCATGGTATTGCGTCTCCTGCTATTACTGCACCGTCCGCTGCCCGCAACAGATCCCCATCACCGACATCATGTACACCCTCAAGCGCATGGCCGTCCAGAAGGGCAAATTCAAAGAAGCCGAGGCTGCCGACTTCTCCAAGACCTTCATCGGCATGGTCGAGCTATACGGGCGTAGCTTCGAGCTGGGGCTGGCGACCCGCTATCACCTGGCACATCACCCGCTCAAAATGATCCAGATGAGCGGCATGGGCCTGAAAATGCTCCAGCGGGGCCGCATGGCACTCAGGCCGGAGAAGATCAAGCGCCTCGACCAGCTTCAGGCCATCCTGGAAAAGGCCAAGCAGCTGTCTGCTCAAACAGGAGGTGCGGCATGAGCACCGACAAAAAGTACGCATACTACCCAGGCTGCTCCCTGACCGCCACCGCCGTCGCCTACGACATCTCCACCAAAGCGGTCTGCGACGCGCTTGGGATAGAAATCAAAGAGATAGACGACTGGAACTGCTGCGGCGCCACCGAATACTTCGCCATCAACGCGCTCCCGGCATATGCCCTGGTGGCCCGCAACCTGGCGCTCGCCCAGGATGAGGGGCATTCCCAGGTGATTGCGCCTTGCAGTGCCTGCTTCCTCAACCTGCGCAAAACCGATGAGTACATGGGCAAATACCCCGACCTGGGCCAAAAAGTCAACCAGGCCCTGGCCGCAGGGAAGCTGCATTATGACCCCGGCTCCCTGAGAGTCCGCCACCTGCTTGACGTAGTAGTCAACGACGTGGGGCTGGACAAAGTTGAGAGCCTGGTCAAAAAGCCGCTCTACAACCTGCGGCTGGCCCCCTACTATGGCTGCATGATCGTCAGGCCGGATTCCGGCTTTGATAACGTCGAGTACCCCACCTCGATGGACGAACTGCTCAGGACGCTGGGCGCGATCGTGGTGGACTACCCGGTCAAGACCCAGTGCTGCGGCGGCCACATGACCCAGATCAGCGACGACACCGCCCTGGACCTGATCGGGCGCCTGCTGCGGAGCGCGGCGGAATATCAGGCAGATGCCATCGTATGCCTCTGCCCGATGTGCCAGCTCAACCTGGACGCCTACCAGGACGACGTGAACCGCAAATACGGCACCGACTACAAGATCCCGGTGCTCTACTTCACCCAGTTGATGGGCCTGGCCTTCGGAATCCCGGAAAAGAAACTCGGCTTTGGCAAAGAAATGGTCAGCGCCAAGCCGGCGCTCGCCAAGATCACAGCCGAGCCTCCGCCGAAGAAAAAGCGCCGCGTTCGCAGGCCCAAAGAGGCTCTCCCCATGCCGGGGCAGGAGTAAGGAGGCGTAGCAGATGGACGAACCGAGGATTGGCGTCTATGTATGCCACTGTGGACACAACATCGCCGGCACGGTTGACGTCGAAGCCGTTGCGGAATGGGCCAAAAACCTGCCGAACGTCGTCGTGTCGCGCGATTACAAGTTCATGTGCTCCAGCCTGGGCCAGGAACTGATCGAAAACGACATCAAAGAGCAAGGCCTGAACCGGATCGTGGTGGCATCCTGCTCCCCGCACATGCACGAACGAACCTTCAGGGGCGCGTGCGAACGGGCCGGCCTGAACCAGTACCTCTTCGAAATGGCGAACATCCGCGAGCACGCCTCATGGGTTCACCAGGCCGATAAAGAAGGCGCCACCGAAAAGTCCAAAGCCCTGGTTGCCGGCGCCGTGTAC
>JALXEW010000098.1 GCA_027069285.1 Ardenticatenia bacterium
TCCCAGTTGTGGACATCCCCCATCGATCGCGTAGAAGCCGGCCTCATCGCGTCCCAGCCACGCCCTTGCCCGGCCTATCAGCCGTAAATCCCCGATCTCGAATTCTCCCGGCTTGCCGACCACGAACACCGTCTCCCCCTCCTTTCTGGCGGGATGCCCCAAGAACCTCGCCACCTGCCATCCGGCGACCGCGCCGGCGGTTGCCAGGATACCGTGTGCGATTTTCTTGAAAAAACCCCTTCTATCCAGCTTCGACTTCATACCATCACCTTTCATAAGCATGGCAGGCATGGCAATATCTGCTTTCCTGCTCATCTGGCCTCTGCTCGCAATCGCTGTCCATCACCAGTGGGATCGTCAACCTCTCCCCGGTGACACGCATAGTCAGCACGAACTCATCGCCGATCTGCCTCACATGCCACATTGCCTCCCCGCGCTCGGTGATCACCACGGTATCGCCCACGTTCAACTCTACATGCCCCAGCAGGAAAGCTCTCCCCAGCGCGATGTCGTCTGGATCGGTTATCCTGGCCGTTGCCGGTGGCTCGGTCAGAGTGCCGTGGCATGTCCGGCATTGCACGTATTGTATATCGGCCTGTGCCGCGTAGATATGCCCATCTCCCATTACCTCGAATGACGTATGGCAATCTATGCAATCCAGCTCCCACTCGCAGAGCGTGAAAAGCCCGATCGGCTGATAATAATCCGCCAGACGCCTCTCGGTGGCATTGTAATATTCCGGCGGAGGCAGATCGTCCCTTTCCACGAATTCCATCGTCCGCATATCGTAATTGCCGCGATTATGGCAATGATTGCATTGGCTGTAGGGTATCGCCGTAGTCATCCGATGTGCGGACGGATGGCCCGGCTCATCGCGTGGAATCGTCGGGTCGTTACCGCGATAAAGCCCGTCATCCGCGTAGATCACATGGCAGGCCGCACACCCTGTGCTCCTGTAGAAATATCTCCGGGCGATAGGCTCGGCGCTGAGGTGGCAGGATAGACAATTCTCCCCGAATCCCCTTATGGATGGATGATCGTAACTGTCCGGATCGAAAGCGCTCAGCGACGTGAGGGTATCCGGTAGCGGTGCGGGATCGAAGGTGGCGGCGATTCCGAAGTGCGTTTCCCCATCCGATTGGCCAAACGTCCACAGCACTGCGCCGATGGCTCCCGCATAAGTCGCCTGGATACTCCGCTCGACCCTGGCGATATGGTCGCGTTGCCTGGCCGGGTCTCCGGAGTGGCATTCGTCACCGCCGCAGCCCTCGCTCACCACGGCCAGATCCGAAGGATTCCGCCCGCCGCGTAGCGTGCTATGGGCCAGGTCTGCATCCAGCGCCGTCCCGACCCCCCCGTGGCAGGCAGTACATCCGTATACCTCTACCGGGTGCGAGGGGCTTATCTCCTCGATCCCGATATGGCACGTGAGGCAAAATTCCGGCTCGCCGCTCAGCGACGGGACGATCTGGCGCACTCCGATTTCGACATCCTCGCCGATTCTCTCACCGTAGGCCAGCTGATACCCCGCCCATGCCGGATTTGACTGGCGGGTGACGGCGGCGAGCAGGCCTGCGAGCAATGCGGCGGATGCCAGTGCCAGCGCCGCGTAATACCCGATCCCTCCCCTCATCTACGCAAAGCCCCGATCACTCCAAGTAGCACGATGGCGGCCATGATCGCCCCAAAGATCACTTGAGCATTCCGGCCAGGACGGTTGAGCCATATCCCTTCGCCCTCTTTACTCCGATCGAATACGTAAGGTATCAGCGCGATCGCGATCAAGGCGCCGACCGGGATTATCACCCCACCGAGCAATGGCGGCAGGTGCCGCAGGAGTTCCTGGATTCCTATGAAGAACCAGGGCGCCTTTGCCTCATCGACCGGCCTTTCCAGATTTGCCGGCGGTCCCAGGGGCGCGTCCATGCTCACGCTTAGCCATACCAGTGCTGCCAGCGTGGTCACGGCTGCCAGGGACTCGACGCGCACCAGCTCCGCGCGGGGGCGGCGTATGTGACGCGACCCGGCGATATGGGATATTCCCCCGTCCCGCCGGATACGCCACAGGTGCCACACGATCAAAATGGCCACGGGCAATGCCAGCCCCAGTACATGCCATGTGTAGAACCGTACCGGCGTGGCGGAACAGCATACCTTATCGGCTCCGACGATGATCCGATAGAGCATTGGCCCGATACCGGGTATCTCCCAGATCACATTGGTGCCCACCAGTAGCGCCCACGCCACATTCTCGTCCCAGCGTAGCACAAGCCCGGTGAAATCCGTCAGCGTCGTGCCGACGAGCAGCGCCACCCCTATCAACCAGTTAAGCCGTCGCCCCTTATACCCCCCGCTGAGCACCACTCGTGTCATATGCAGCGTGGCGGTGACCAGCATAGCCTGTCCCGCCCAGTAATGCATGTTCCTGATCAGCCAGCCGTATGGCACCTCGAACGTGAGGCGGGCGACCGAGCGGTAATTTTCCGGTGCCTGGGGCGAAAAGTCGAACATCTCCAGCACGCCGGTTACCCCTAACACGACGAACAGCAGCAACGTGATCCCTCCCAGCCCGAACGTATAACCGAATCCGGATTCCCGCCTGGGCAGGGTTGGCGGATGGAGATGCTCGAAGAAATTGGCTCGCCTGGCCACGTCACTATCCCCTCAAATGATCATCGCCGTGCTACAAACATACTACAACATACAACCGTGCGTCGAAAAGCCTGCCGGGCTTTAGAATCCCCCCGGTGTGCCGGCTTGAGCTTTGCCGGAAGGCATGTCAAAATACGCATTTGAAACATCCGGTTGGTGGGGCGAGGTTCAAATGTCTACCAGGGGGATTGACGAACAGCTTTGGGTGACCACTCGATGGGTGTTGGTCGCTTTCATCTTTGGCGTGGTGGCGATCGCGCTTTGGGCCGTTCGTGATATGGTACTTCTGCTGCTGGCCGCCGCCATCATAAGCGTCCTGCTGACTATACCGGTCAGGTGGCTGGTCGGGCGGGGGATACCCAGGCCCGTGGCCGTCGTGATCACCCTGATCGCGACGGTTATTGCCGTCGTGGTGACTTTTGCGCTCATACTGCCGCAGCTTTTGGGCCAATTCGGCTTACTCATCGAGCTTATACCGGAGGCGGCGAGTGCACTTCAGCAGCGCATCGAGGAGATGAACCTGCCGGAGCGCTACCCATTCCTGCAGGATGTTGACCTGAGCCGGATCGGCAACACCATTGTCGAATCGATCATAAACGGCTTAAACGCCATCACCTCGCAGGTATTCCCGTTCTTCAATAGCCTCACCTCCACCGTCATCAGCGTCCTGGTGGTCTTGCTGGCAAGCATATACTTCCTGGCAAACCCCAAGATGCATGAGCGCGGCCTGATCAAACTGGTGCCGATACGCTATCGCCCACGCGCACGCGAGATCATATCCAGTCTGGACGCCGCCCTGCGTGGATACCTGGAAGCGCAGATCATCTCGATGATGCTGATCGGAGTCGGAACCTGGGCCGGGCTGATGTTACTTGGGGTGCCTTTGAGCGCGGCCCTGGGCACCTTGACCGGCCTCTTCTCCTTCGTGCCGAACTTCGGCCCCCTGGCGGCCCTGATCCCGATCCTGGCCGTTACCGTCTTGAACGCGCCTGATAAAGTGATATGGGTCATCGTCATATTCTACGGTATCCAGCTCATCGTCAGCCAATTCATCGGCCCGATGCTGGTATCGCAGGAGATCAACCTGCCGCCGATCCTGGTATTGGTCTCGCAGGTAGTTGCCGGGGTATTCTTCGGCTTCCTGGGGCTGCTGCTTTCGGTCCCGTTGGCGGCGGTATTCATGGTATTGGTGAGGGAAATCTACGTCAAAGACATCCTGGGGGATCGCGAAGATGAAAAAGTGCCCAAAACGCAACCCGCTTCTGCCAGAACCGGTCATATGCCTGCTGGTGTTGCTACTGCTGAGCCTTCTGGCGGCGACCCACACGACCCTGGCACAGGATGACGGCACCGCGAGCATCCTGGCCCCCGCAGCCGATACCACGGTATTCGGCTCGGTACAGATAATCGGCACCGCCGCAGCGCCGGATTTCGTCGGCTACCAGCTGAGCGTCACCGTGGATTCCGATGAGAATGCTGACTGGGTGCCCATTCAGGACATAGTGGCCCAACAGGTGCAGGACGGCGTGCTGGGGCTTTGGGATACCACCGAATTCCCGGACGGGGTATATCGCATCCGGCTGACCGTCTTCCGGGCCGAGGGTGACCCGATAGAGGCGATCGTCGGCGGGATAGTGGTGGCCAACGCACAGCCCACCTCGATCCCTACTGCGCCGCCGACCGAGACGCCGCCTTCGGCCACCGAGCCACCCACCCAGGGGCCGTCCCCTACCCCGCTGATACAGCAGCCGCCTACCAATACCCCCAGGGCAGAGGGAACCGTATCCACATCGGGTGGGGGTGGGGTGGCACCGCCCCCGCTGGTTGAGCGTCGCAGCGCCCGGATCGACCTGGGCAGCCTCCAATCGTCTTGCCTCAGCGGCGCCTGCGTCACCGTGGTCATTTTCCTGCTGATGGGCGCCTATTCGGCACTCAAAGCCGCCATCAGTGGCAAATGGGACGAGTGGTGGTCTCGGCTCTGGGGGGGCCGGTAGCCATGCCGGATATGTACCTGATCGTAGGGCTGGGCAATCCGGGCCGCCAATATCGGGGCAATCGTCATAACGTCGGATTCCGGTGCCTGGACGTTTTGGCCGAGGCCCACGGCTTGAGCTTTGGCAGATACCTGCACCAGGCCATCACCGCCGACGGTACGATCGCAGGCCGGAGAGTTCTGCTTGCCAAGCCGCAGACTTTTATGAACCTCAGCGGGATCAGCGTTGCAGCCATGATCCGCTTTTACAAGATACCGCTCGAACGCCTGCTGGTGATCGGCGACGACCTTGACCTGCCGACCGGGACGCTCAGGATGCGCAAAAAGGGCGGCTCCGGCGGTCACAGGGGCCTGCAAGACATCATTGACCGCCTGGGTTCCGAGGAATTTCCCCGCCTGCGGATCGGGATAGGCAGGCCACCCGGTCGCATGGACGCCGCAGATTACGTATTGCAAGATTTCACAGCCGATGAGCTACAGATCATAGACGTGGCGCTTCGTCGAGCCGCCGATGCCGTGGAGTGCTGGCTGACCGACGGCATCGAGCTTGCCATGAGCAGGTATAACGGCCCGGCGGCGTGAGGATCGGCGCCTCGCAACGCATCACTCCGGGCGCCGGAGCGCCATGCTCACGTGATCTGCCGGGGTATCATTTGCCTGTCCTGCGGCGCTGGCGGCCTCATACCTTATATCGCGTTTCTGAGTTATACTGCTGCCGGCGTAAATCCCAAAATCGCGGAGGACATTGTGAGAACCGATTCTCGTGCGTGGGCGCTGGCCGGGCTGATCTCCGACCTGTTAAGCCCACCGGTAGTGTGGGGCGTGCTTGCATTCCCGATTGCGTTCAGCCAGGCCGAGTCCGCCGACCAGGCAATCCTTTGGGCTGCGATTTACGTCGCATTGGTGTGCCTGGCCCCGGTGCTATATATCGTCTGGATGGTCAGGACCGGTCGGATAACCGACCTGCATATGCGAGTGCGCAGCCAGCGCCTGAAACCGTTTATAGTCTCGATGGCGTTCACCACGCTGGCATGGTGGGTGCTGAGGGCACTTGGGGCGCCGCCGGTGTTGCCGAAACTGGCCCTCTACGGCCTGATCGAGACCCTGCTACTGGCGCTTGTCTCCCTGGTCTGGCAGATCAGCGTTCACGGGGCCAGCATCGCCGGTGCGGTACTGGTGATCGGCCTCCTGTTCGGCTCGGTGTACGGATTGATCCTGCTGCCGCTGGTCGGAGTAGTCGCCTGGGCACGCCTCTACCTGAAACGCCACACCCCACCTCAAATAGTGGCCGGTGGCCTATTGGGAGCGGCCCTGGCCTGGGTCATATTTTGCGCCTTGTAAAAGGAGAGAGAGCCATGCCATATGTGGAAACTTCCAAAGGCCGATTGTTTTACACCGAGAGCCGGGGGGAAGTCGCACATGATGTACCATTGATACTGATCCACGGCGCCGGCTCATCTCACCTGGACTGGCCGGAGGAGTTGAGGAACCTGCCGGGATACCGGGTGCTGGCGCCGGATTTACCGGGTCACGGGCGTTCAGAAGGCCCGCTTTGCCTGACTATTGCCGAATGTGCCGATGCCGTAACCCGCTTCATGGACGCTATGGGGATAGAGCGGGCGATCCTGGTCGGCCATAGCATGGGCGGGGCCATAGCTCAGTGGATCGCGCTGGATAAGCCCGGCTATGCCGCCGGGTTAGCGCTTGTGGGAACCGGTGCCAGGCTGAAAGTTTCCCCAAAGATCATGGTTGGCCTCCAGGAGGATTTCGAGAATACTGTGGATCGGATAGTCCGCTACTCCTGGGCTCCCGATGCTCCCAGGGAATTGGTCGAGATGGGCCGTCAAATGCTCCTGGAAGCCGGCCAGGAAGTACTCCTGCGCGACTTCCGGGCGTGTGATAAATTCGATGTCATGCTCTACCTGGGCCGGATCACGGCGCCAACCCTGGTGATCTCCGGGGAGCTGGACTCGATGACACCTCCCAGGATGGGTGAGTATATCGCCGAGCGGGTGCGCCGATCCTCATTTATCCTGGTTCCGGGTGCCGGGCACATGATGGCCCTGGAGAAGCCGGATGAGGTGGTTTCGGCGATACGTGAGGAATTCGGCAAGAACGGCGCGTGAGAGGAAGATCATGGCAAATCACAAAGTGCTCATCCCGATGCTGGTACTGGTAGTGAGCGCGGCCCTGGTGATTACCGGATGCGGCGGGGAGCCGCAGGTGCAGTACGTCGTGGTGACCACGACTCCCACCCCGATCACCC
>JALXEW010000099.1 GCA_027069285.1 Ardenticatenia bacterium
TGCTCCAATCTCGCGCACGAATCCCGGACTATCAATGTTGTGGGCAAAAGCTCGCGCTTTATCGGCGCATCCCGGTTGGATATTCGCTCGATCAGCATCCGAGCCGCCATGAAGCCCATTTTATGGCGTGGCTGCGCTATCGTGGTCAGGCGCGGCACGGAATAGGAAGCCAAAGTGATGTCGTCGAAGCCCACTACGGATACATCGTCCGGCACGCGCAGTCCCGCCTCGTGAACGGCACATATCGCTCCCAGGGCCATCATGTCGTTACAGGCGAAGATCGCCGTGGGCGGCTCCGGCAGCCCGAGTAGTTTGCGGGTCATCTCGTACCCACTCTCGCTCCGGAAATCGCCGGGCACCACCAGCTCCTCATCAAATTGGACTCCGGCTTCCTCCAGGGCCTGCCTGTAGCCGGTAACGCGGGCGGCGCTGGGGGTGAGCAATGATGGGCCGGTGATGCACCCGATCCGCCTGTGGCCCAGCGAAAGCAAATGGCGGGTGGCTGCATAGCCCCCGCCCTGGTTATCGGTCACGACGGTATCGAAGCCCTGCGAGGCAAATTCACGATCCACCACCACCGTGGGCACCCTGCTGGCGGTAAGCAGCCTCAGTGATTCATCCGCCGCGCCCGCCGAAACCAATACGATGCCGTCCACCTGCTTTTCCACCAGGACGCTGAGGTATTCCAATTCCTTTTCGGGGTCGTCGTCGGCATTGCAAAGGATGACGCTATAGCCCATCTCAAAGCAGGCATCCTCGATGCCTCGCAGCACCTCGGCGAAGAACGGGTTGGCGCTATTGGGAATGAGAAGCCCCAGGGTATGCGTTCGCTTTTGGCGTAAGCTGCGAGCCAGGCGATTCGGCTGATAGTTGAGCCTGCGCATGGCCTCCAGGACGCGGGCCCTGGTCTCCTCGCGGACGAATCTGGTACCGTTAATTACGTGGGAGACCGTTGTGGGTGAGACACCGGCCAATTTCGCCACATCTCTTATCGTGGCCATCAGCGCACGCTCCCTGGGGCAAGGGGGGAATGCTGCGAAAACCTTTGCGCAATCGTTTGCGTGACATATGATACCATACCCCAACCCCGCCGTCAAGGGTGTTTCCAACCTGTCTCCACTGGTGTACAATATGAGCATGACACAGGGAACAGTTCTCAACGGACGCTATAAATTGCTGAGCCAGCAGGGCTCAGGCGGTATGGCCGTCATCTATAAGGCACAGGACCTGGAGCTGGGACGCACGGTGGCGGTCAAAGTGCTGAGGCCCAGCCTGACCAGCGATCCGGATTTCCTCAGAAGGTTCCGCCAAGAGGCACGAGCAGTTGCTAACCTCGCCCACCCTAATATCGTGACCGTGCACGATGTGGGCCAGGACGGCCATACCCATTACATCGTCATGGAATTCATCCAGGGCCAGGACCTCAAAAAGCTCATTCGGGCCGAAGCACCTTTCGACGTGGAACGCGCAGTCAACCTGGCAATACAAATATGCGCCGGAGTCGGATACGCCCACCGGGCCGGACTGGTGCACGCGGACATCAAGCCACAGAATATCATGGTCACCGACGACGAACGTGTCAAGGTCACCGACTTCGGGATCGCCAGGGCACTTTCGGCCAGCAGGGCAACCGGGAAGCAGGATGTGGTCTGGGGCAGTCCACACTACTTCTCGCCGGAACAGGCAGCAGGCGAGCCGCCCACGCCGGCATCCGACGTTTACTCCATCGGCGTGGTGATGTTCGAGATGCTAACCGGCAGGTTGCCGTTCACCGGCAACGATTACCAGGAATTGGCCCTGGCACACCTGCGAGAAAAGCCGCCTATGATCTCGGACCTGAACCCCCGCGTGCCGGTCAAACTGGCACGCATAGTCCACAAGGTGCTCTCAAAAGAGCCATCGGCCAGGTACAGGACGGCGGATCATCTGGGCCGCATCCTGATCACGTACCGGGAGCAAATGCAGCAGCGTACCACCCATACCCCATCGATGAAACCGAGTCGCCCTCCGGCGCCGGCAACAACGGTACCCCACCAGGCACCGCCAACTGCGATGCAAACCCAGGTGCCAACTGTGCCACAGGCCGTCAGGCAACCACCGGCCAGGCTCAGGAAGGATATAACCCGCCTGGAATCACCTCAGGAGGCGCCTAAAATAGATTGGGTTGCCGTGCTGCTCTTTATCATAACTACAGCAGCCGTGCTGGGCCTGATCCCGCTCTGGTACGCCGTATTCCAACTATACCTGGGCTTCTAAAACCAACCGCCAACGGCAGGAGAGGGAAGTGGAAGAGTTAGTGCCAGGCAAGATATACGTCGAAACCGGTTTCAGAAAAGTGACCGTCGGCGCCATAGTGACCGACGAGGGGATCATCTGCATCGATACGCCCCCATACCCGGAGGAGGCCAAGGCATGGCGCGCCCGCCTGGAAAGTTTAGACGCCGGGCCGATCTTGTATATCATCAACACCGACTACCATAGGGATCGGATACTGGGCAATTGCTGGTTTGACGCACCGGTCGTGGCCCACCAGGCAGTCTACGACGCGGTCTCCAACCTGCCGAGTTCGTTCCTGGATAATGCCATCGAGATGCTATCCGAAGACGAGGATGAACGCGCGTCCTTCGAGAATGTGAGACTGGTGCCGCCATCGGTATCATACACGCGCCGGCTGATGATCAAACGCGGCGGCTGGACTGTAACGCTCATGGCAATGCCAGGCCCAACGCCGGGCAACACCTGGCTCCACTTCCCGGAATACGATCTGGTGTTCACGGGCGATAGCGTGGTTTCCGGTACCCACCCGATCATGACTAACGCGGTATCAAAGGAATGGCTCAACAGCCTCAACATCCTGCGAAGGGCAAGGTTCAAAGCATCCAGAGTGGTGCCCGGTCGAGGCCCTGTGGTAGGTAAAGAGGCCAGCTATCCGGTATCGGAATACATCCGGCTGGCACGCCGCAGGGTACAGGCGCTTTACCGGGCCGGCAGGCCACGGGCCGATACCTCGTCGCTGATCGCCGAGTTCCTGCCCATGTTCCCCGTCCCGCCCGGACAGGAGGAGAATATCCAGCGCCTGATCAAAAGCGGCCTGGACCGGATTTATGAGGAATGTAAGGCCGAGGCGGCGCAAAAGGAAAGTTAAGAGTCAGAGGGAAGAGAATGCCGATAGAAACCCACGAGCCAGTGCACGAACCCGGAGCGGAAGCCGACCTCCCAGGCCATGAGGAGAAGCCCCAGCCAAAACAGCTGGATGTCGCCCATATAATGCGGGTCAAAGAGGAATATGAGGAACAACTGCTCAAACTCCCTAATGTGGTCGGGGTTGGGATAGGGTATCGCTCCGCCGAAGGGCACCAAACGGGCGAGCTGGCACTGATCGTATCGGTCAAAAAGAAAGTGCCGCTGGCGAATCTGACGCCGGAAACTACTATACCAAATGAGCTGGAAGGGGTGCCGGTATACGTGCAAGAGGTGGGCGATGTGAGTGCCTATTGAGGCACAAGTCCCACTAAAGGCTGCCCGTCCAAACCATGCCCAGGCTCATCCGCGCCACTGCGGTCATCGGCGCTTTGCTCACTTTCACCTTCCTTCCCTTGCACTCCCCCTGAGTCACTTATCACCGTCTCGTCGGAGCTATCCTCATCGGTCACCTGGAGGTCAGATGCAGCCGTATCCGAAGAGATTCGCGTCTCTTCGGACATCTCACCTCGCCTCACGACCCGGGTATCCTGCTGGCCGGCAAAGACGGCCTGAATCTCCGGCGGGGCCTTGTACACACGCCTGTAGGGCGATTCAACGGCGGCGAAGGCATCTGGGTGCGTGGCCTGATGGTAAATGGCAAACCACTCGGCCAGTAATTCGTGTTGCTCCTTCTCCTCCCGTTCCTCCTTGCGCATGGCAAAGGCCCGCCTGCGCCTATCCACGTCCTCGGCCACCAGAGTCGGCTTGAACACGGTATCGAAAACCAGGGCACCCTCTTGTCCGGCAGTGTGTATGACAACCTGGCCGTAGTTGAACAGACGCTGCTTGAACCCTTTGACCCTCACGTCCACGCTCTGTATCTGATCCAGCCCCGCCACCTTCCGGTAGCCCTCTATACCAAGCCATCCGCGCTTCTCGGCAATGACCGATGTGGGGGTGACCTGGTACAGATCATTACGCCAGTCATCAAACCGCACAACCCACCAAAACATATCCAGAGCCAACAGCCCCAGCATTCCGACTATGACCCACCCCCAGGGGACCCTGGAATCCAACGGCCAGAATTCCTCGTAACGCATAATCGGCACCACGAATAATATCAGACACCCGATCAGTGTCGGGGTAGCGATCGAGCCGATAAGCACGATCCAATGCTTGCGGTATGTGACTATCTCGCCCTCTTCCATCCTGATCGTGGGGTTGAAGTGATCGGCCAGAGATCTAAGCCAGTGGGCGATCAGCTCGCCAAAGAATTTGAAGGAGAATGAGGAAGGTTTCTCAGGCAGGGTCGGCTCTTCAGCCACGGCCACGGCCACGGCCTCGTCATTGCCACCGTCCCCACTCCCAAACAGGTCAAGCCTGGCATCCAGCGACTCCAGGCCCAGGCGACGGGCGATCTCGGCACGGATGGAGTTGCGATACTCAGCCATCTGCTTGGCCTTGTAACGGTCACGCAGCTTGAAGATGATGTTCTGTACCTCTTCGGGATCGGAAACCGGCCCGAAGACGATTGACCCTTCGGCCCCTGCGGTGGCTATGACCAAGTCCCCAAACCCGAAGTAACGCGCCAACGGAGAGCTCTGCTCGAAGTTCACGTTCTGTACGTTGCGTATCGAGACCTGAGATACGGCCATCTCGCCGAAGACGCCCAGGGCATTTTCCTCGCGCACCACTCGCTGATTGGTAACTACCAGGTAATCGTTGCGCCAGTCCAGGTAGTAAAATGTGCCCACCAATGCCGTAATCGCTAATGGGATCACAAAAAGCACCACCTGAAGCCACACCGGAAGCGCGATCGATAACATGATCCCGGCAGAGATCCCGCCCAGTATCAGAAGGATAACCACAGCCACAAAAAGGCGCTTGATGAACGCCCATATGTGGCGGCGCTTATATATCACGGCGCTCTCACCCGGTCGCAGCCACTTGAAAAGCCGCATCCCCAGGCGCTTTCTGATGTCCTCACGGATGTTCAACTTCTTATCCAGGGAGGGATGGGCACCGCGCAACCGGTCGAGGTCGTTTTTGGTGATCACGAATATCTTGCTGGGCCGGGTGACAAGCAAGGTCACATCCCGCTCATCCTCGATGAATAGCGACGATTCGCCGATGATCTCGCCCGGCTCCACGTCACCAACGGAGCGCTCGATCCCGTCTTCGCCCACCAGCAATAATCTCCCGCCGCCTTCGACGAAGATTATCATCGCGTTGAACAGGTCGCCCTGGCGATAGATCACGGTGCCGGGGCGCACTTCCTGGTACCGGAGGATATTGGCCACCAACTCCGCCTGCTCCTCCGAAAGGTCCCGGAAGAGCGGGATCATCTGCACCAGCCTGACAATCCTGGGATCGGCCATATCTATCCCAAACGGCTCAGCCGCTCGGCCAGCTGGACGATCTTGGCCCTGGTCTCGCGCCAGCTTATCCGGCTGAGTCCCATCTTTTCCCGCAGCTTCTCCATATCCATGCCTGCGCGATAATCGCGCACGGCACACGTCCAGCGCAACATCTCAAAGGAAAGGCCACCCGACAGCTCGGCCTCATCGGCAACCGAGTGCAAGACGTATTCCAAATTCCTGGCCGTCCACGGGAACAGGCGATCTTCTATGCCGTACTGCTCTTTGTACTCCGCCAGGACATCCATCCACTCCGGACTCAGGGGTATCTTGCGCTCTTTGAATATCCCGGTCGGCTTGACGCGGCGCACAAACAGGATCGGCTTGTGAGGGTCATCGGCGATGATGTGTTCCAGGCGGATGTTGACACACTCGCTCTTTTTGATGCCGGTTTCCAGCAGGAGCCTGACCAGCAGATCGGGCCTGGCATCGGGCTTCGGGTGCACTTCTCGCGGGACGCCGCGCCTGATGGCATCGGTCACGGCTAGCAGGCGCTCGATCTCATCGTCAGATAGGATAACCGGGAGCGGCGCACGTGCCGAGTATTGTATCACGGGCTTTGCCGGGTCGTACGGGAGTATCTCGCTTTCGTGGAGCCACCTGAAGAACGATTTGAGGCTGGTGACGCGCCTGGCATATGATTTGGGCCTGCACGGGACTCCACGCTCACCGGTAAGCCAGTTCAGGAAGCGTTCGAGGTGGTCGGTATCGAATTCCTCCAGGCGCATGTCGGGGCCACTGAATTGGGCCAGGAGCCGCAGGTCGCTGGCAAAGCCCTTGATGGTGTACTCCGATTTGCCCTCGCGACGCAGGTATTCGCAAAATCTCGGTATGGCGTCCGCCAGGGTGCTGGCTCGCGAAAACGGCACGGCAGCAGCATCCCCTGCTCGCTCACGGTCTCCGGTCATGCCGAACCTCTTTCCCCAAAGTGCGACTTTTATTTTACAATAGGCCGGCGAAAATCAGAAAGTCCGATCCGGACGGGCTTCCCGAACGGTGACTTATCTTTGACAAACGAAATTCCAACCCGTATAATGCACTTGTAATTGGACGGGGGAGGCTCCGCGTAGTTGTCCGTACCGCTCGGAACGTTTGTAGGTGTTGTTTCCCGAACATATCACGGGAGTCACCAAAATGCAGCCCGGTACTACTACAGTGGCCGGGTGTATTTGAGGCTTCCCCTGTGCCAAATCAGGCCCATGACAAACACGGCGCCCCTGAGTTAAAATAACAGGGGCGGGCCGTGTTTTGTTTTTGGGCGCCGCCAATACACTTCTGCCGGGGGGCATACGAAAGATGG
>JALXEW010000100.1 GCA_027069285.1 Ardenticatenia bacterium
CCGCCTTTTTTTCATCCCCAGGGTCAAAACGGTGGCAACTGAGGGGTTGGTAGCGGCGGGCACCACGAAGCCGGCTCCGTCGGGGATATGCAATAGAAATAACCTCCCACCGCCGCGACGATCAGCAGAGCCAGCAGGAACAATATCACCGCCACGCACCCACAACAGCAAGCCTGGCCGCCCATCAGGATGCTGATCGCCAGATTCAGCAACCCACCCAATAGCTTGATCAGCACCGGCAAGACCTTAGGCAAAGCCAGGACGAGCAATATACCGCCAACCACAACCAACCCGGTTGCGAGCAGAGGATCGATCTGGTCCATAAAGGCCTCCTTATCGCACAGGGTATCATGGCCCATATTATCGGGCAAGTCCGCCAGGAGGCGATGGGCGGCACCATTAAGGCCCGTGAAATACGGTTGCCCCTGGGTAGTCACTGGATATAATAGGCCCCAACCCAACGCATGTCGAGGGGAAGCGCTCGCTCCACAGGGTGAAACTGGAGGACGTCCGGCATGAAATCCGAACCCACACCCGCCAACCGCCTGGTGGGCATAGCCAAATCGATCCTGGACGTAATCGCCGTGCCCATACTGGCGGTCATCACGGCAGTAGTCATAGGGTCGGCCCTCATGTTCGCCGCAGGATACGACCCGATCCTGGCTTATAGTGGCCTGGCAGACGGCGCCTTTGGCGACGCAAGGGGCATAGCCAGGAGCCTGTTGAACATGACCCCCTTAGTATTCGCCGGCCTATCGGTCGCATTCGCCTTCAAAGGTGGCCTCTTCAACATCGGAGCCGAAGGCCAACTGTTCATTGGCGCCATCACAGCTGCCTGGGTCGGCTTCGCATTCGATCTGCCACCCTACATCCACATGCCACTTGCCTTACTGGCCGGCTCCCTGGCAGGCGCCTTTTGGGGAGCCATGCCCGGCTTCCTGAAAGCATTCACCGGCGCACACGAAGTCATCACCACCATCATGTTCAACTTCATCGCCATCAACCTCACCAGCTGGCTGATCTCAGCCGGCGGTGAGAACATGCCCCCAGGGCCGCTAAGCGATCCCATCGGGCGACAACACGCACTCGCCCGGACACCGAACATATTGGATAGCGCCAAACTCCCCGTCCTGGTCGAAGCCCCCGGACGTGACATTCACCTGGGAGTGGTACTAGCATTAGTAGTGGCTGCTATCATATGGTTCCTGGTGTGGCGTACCACATTTGGATTTGAACTGCGCATGGTCGGCCTCAACCCCAGCGCCGCGAGATACGCCGGGGTCAACGTGGCGATGACCACCATCCTCACAATGGCAATCGCCGGTGGGTTGGCGGGCATGGCAGGCGCAGTACAGACGTTAGGCGTCAATCACCGCTTTGAATCCAACCAGAGCATAGGCTACGGATTTGACAGCATCGCCGTGGCACTACTAGGGCAGACGCATCCGTTAGGAGTCGTACTGGCGGCATTCCTCTTTGGCTCGATGAACGCCGGAACCACACGGATGCAGCGCTGGTCAGACGTAAGCTCGGAGATCATACTGGTAGTGCAGGCCCTGATCTTGATGTTCGTGGCCGCCGACCAGATCATAAGATACATCTATCGCATCCGCCCGCGCCGCCCCGAAGAAGTCCAGCAACTCAGCGCAGGATGGGGCCAGAGATAGGAGGGAGCCGGTGGACACTCAAACCATTGTCAGCATGTTAAACACCGCACTCCGCGCCGCCACCCCGATCACACTCGGTGCTCTTTGTGGGATATTCTCCGAACGATCTGGAGTGGTCAACATCGGCATCGAGGGCATGATGCTGATGTCGGCATTCACGGGCTTTATGACCAACGTCTACACCAGCGGAGCCGGATGGGCAGACTTCCCCAGATTCACAGCCTCGATCCTGGTCGCCGTGCTAACCGGCGCACTATCGGGCGCACTACACGCCGTGCTATCGGTACGGTTCAAAGTCGACCAGATAATCAGCGGCACCGTCATCAACATCCTGGCCCTGGGTATGACAGGATACTTTTACGTGCAAGGCGCCATCACCGCCGGACGTCTCCCCCAGATCGCCATCCCACTACTTTCCGACATCCCCATCCTGGGGCCGGTTCTCTTCAGGAACGGGCCGATACTATACACCACACTGATCCTGGTGGTCGCAGTGCACATACTCCTTTTCCACACCGTATGGGGACTGCGTACCAGGGCCATCGGCGAACATCCCCGCGCGGCGGATACATTAGGGATCAACGTGCACCGGATGCAATTCATCAACGTCATCACCGGCGGCGCGATAGCAGGATTGGCAGGCGCCTTCCTGACGCTGGAGGCAGTGGGCAACTTCGAGCGCGGGATGACCACCGGGCGCGGATTCATAGCGCTGGCGCTCATGATCTTCGGCAAATGGACGCCTTTTGGGGCATTTGGCGCCGCGTTACTCTACGGCTTTGCCGTGGCATTGCAAAACCAACTGCAATTTTGGGGAGTGACCATACCGCACCAATTCATCGGCATGATCCCCTACATCCTGACCCTGATCGTCCTGGCCGGATTCGTCGGGCGGGCCAGGCCCCCTGCACACGTCGGACGGCCATACGAAGTGGAATAATGGAGGCGCAAGGTGGAACGTGAAATCGTACTTGAGGCAAAAGGGATCACCAAGCGCTTTCCGGGCGTGCTTGCAAACGATAACGTCAACCTCACGCTCTACAAAGGCGAGATACTGGCCCTGCTTGGCGAAAACGGCGCCGGCAAAAGCACCCTGATGAACATCATCTACGGCCTTTACCATCGCGATGCCGGAACCATAATACTCAAAGGCCGCGAAGTCAACTTCGCCAGCCCGCGAGAAGCCATCCACAATGGGATCGGCATGGTACACCAGCACTTCCAGCTCATCCCGGTTATGACCGTGGCCGAAAACGTCATGCTCGGCTCCGAAGTCACGCGCGGATATGGCCTGCTGGACGTGGAGAAAGCTGCTAAACAAGTCCGAGAACTCTCCAGGCAATACGGCCTGGAAGTTGATCCAGACGCCCTTGTCGAAGACCTGCCGGTCGGCATTCAACAGCGGGTCGAAATAATCAAAGCGCTCTACCGCAAAGCCGACATACTGATCCTGGATGAGCCTACCGCCGTCCTGACCCCGCAGGAAGTGCGCGAACTCTTCAAGATCATGCGTGACCTGGCCTCGCAGGGCGTATCCATAATCTTCATAACCCACAAGCTCAAAGAAGTGCTGGAAGTAGCCGACCGGATCGTCGTAATGCGTAACGGCCACGTAGTTGGAGAGACATCCCCGCAAGAATCGACCGAATCCTCACTCGCCGCGATGATGGTTGGGCGCGAAGTACTGCTGCGCGTCCACAAAGAACCCGCCAAACCCGGCGAGGTGGTACTGGAAGTAAGCGGCCTGACAGCCTACGACGATCGCGGATCGAAAGCGATCGACGGCGTGAGCTTCAAGGTACGGGCCGGTGAGGTACTGGGCATAGCCGGAGTCCAGGGCAACGGCCAAACCGAACTGGTGGAAACCCTGACCGGACTGCGCAAACCACACAATGGCCGGGTAACAGTCAAAGGCAAAGACCTGACCGGCGCCTCACCTCGAAAAGTCACACGTGCCGGCACCGCGCACGTACCTGAAGATCGGCAAAAATACGGCATGGTGGCGGCCTACACCGTGGCGGACAACCTGGTGCTGAACACCTACTATGCCCCTCCGTTCTCCTCATCGGGCATGGTCAACCACAAAGCCATCGAGGAACACGCCAGGCGACTGGTCAAAGAATTTGACATCCGCACCCCATCGATATTCACATCAGGTGGCTCACTTTCCGGCGGCAACCAGCAGAAAATGGTCGTGGCACGCGAATTCGGGCGCAAAATAGACCTGCTGATAGCCGCCCAGCCCACCCGTGGACTAGACGTCGGCTCCATCGAATTCATACACCAGAGGATCATCGAAGAAAGAGATGCGGGAGTTGCCGTCTTACTGGTCTCAGCGGAGTTGGACGAGATCATGTCACTTTCCGACCGGATCGCCGTGATGTACAAAGGCCAGATCGTGGCGACCGTGGACGCAAGCAAAGTCACACGCGAGCAACTGGGTCTCCTGATGGCCGGAGTCACAGAAGGCGTATTGGAGCCGGAGGTCACAGCAGTCATCTAGGCCGCCCATTATCCGGGAGGGCGTAAGATGAAACAACGGTGGATCACCACGCAAGCGGTGGTGCTGTTCTTCCTGTCACCGGCGCTGGCAGAGCTATTAAGCGGCTCCAGTCCCCCCACAGAATTTTTCCACCCGTTCACACTCACAGTACTCGGACTCCTCTACGGGGGCGGAGCGATAATGATACGTGAGCTGACGGTACGTTGGGGCAAAGGCTGGCCCACAGCCCTGTTACTGGGCGTTGCCTATGGCATCATCGAAGAAGGCCTGATGGTCAAAAGCTTCTTCGACCCCGGATGGGTCGACCTGGGAGAACTCGGCCACTACGGGCGCTGGCTGGGCGTGAACTGGGTATGGACATTTCACCTGACTTTATTCCACGCCGTATTCAGCATCGGCATCTCGATACTGCTTGTCGAGCTGATGTTCCGCCATCGCCGCACTCGGAGCGTGCACGGGATCAAAGTGACCATAGGGCCAGAATCATGGGTCAGCCGTCGAACGTTCTGGATACTGGCCGCCCTATTCGTCGCAGACGTGATCTTCGGTGCGGTAGCGCTCACCGAATACCGTCCGCCGGCGCCCCAGTACATAGCAGCATTCGGATGCGTGATAGCGTTGTTCTTCGCCGCCAAGAGCATCCCCCACCCACTGCCCTCCCTGGAACCGGAAACCCCCAGGGCAGCGCATCCATTCTGGTATGGCCTGACAGGCTTCATCGCAACCATACTCTTCTTCCTCATCAACTGGGGGCTGAGCAAGACCGACATCAGCCCAATTATCCCCATAGTCCTGACCCTTCTAATGGTCCCATCGGTCATATGGATCGTGCTGAAAGTCCTGGGCGGGGGCATAATACATTCGGCCAAACACCAACTGGCACTGATAACCGGCGCCATATCCCCTTTCATACTCATGGCGCCGCTACAAGAGATAGATGAGGAGCGAACCGACAACACAACCGGCATGGCACTGGTCGGCCTGGCCGCATTGATCTTCCTGATATGGATGTGGCACCGGATAAAACACCCCGTCACGGAGGCGACCTGATGAAACCGGCAAAAGCCACCCCATACCTGGCCCTCGCCCTGGGCGTACTGGTAGTTTCCACCGCCGCGATCATCATCAGATTCGCCCAAAAGGACGCCCCATCCGCCGTGATAGCGGCCTGGCGGCTGAGCACCGCCTCGATCCTGATGGCGCCCTGGGTGCTGGCCCGGCACAGTCGGGACCTGAAAAAGATGGGCCGCCGCGAATGGATCGTGGTACTGGTGAGCGGCCTGATGCTATCAATCCACTTCACCACATGGATAGAGTCGCTGGAACATACCTCAGTCGCAAGCTCAGTACTCTTCGTAACCACTAACCCACTTTGGGTGGCATTGGCGGCACCATTCACGGTGGGCGACCCGTGGCGGCGAGACACCATGATCGGCCTGGCCCTGGCAATGGCCGGCGGCCTGGTGATCGGGCTTGGCGACGCCCAGGGGGGACTGGCCGGATCGGTCTGGGGGGACTTCCTGGCGCTCATAGGCGCAATGGCGGGAGCCGCCTACCTCCTCTTCGGGCGCTACAGACGGGATTACATGCCGCTGTGGCTATACCTGTGGCTGGTCTACAGCACCGCAGCAGTGCTACTGGTCACATTCGCCCTGATCACGGGCCACACCCTGATCGGCTACCCGACCGAGACGATCATGTGGATGGTACTACTGGCCCTGGGGCCACAGATGACCGGGCACTCATCGCTCAACTACGCACTTGGGCACCTTTCGGCCACATACGTGAGCCTGACGATCCTGGGGGAACCGGTCGGGAGCACCATCCTGGCAGCCCTGCTGCTGGGCGAGATGCCCGGCACAGCCCACATCATCGGCGGGGCACTGGTGCTGGCAGGAATATCGGTAGCTTCCAGGGAAGAAATGGCCTCATCCAACGCCGAGGCGCCTTGACGGCCTGTGAACTTGGGAGTACACTTCTAATACACTGTCTCCTCACCTTTGGTGCTGGCCGCACTCCCGTGGAGGGACCAGACATGTCCGAAAACGGCAACGTAAATCTCGCCCTGATCGAGCCGGTCCTGGAAAAATATCGCGGCGGTGGACGCACCAAGCTGCTACCGGCCCTGCACGAAATTCAAGGCATATACCGCTACATACCCGAACCCGCCGCAGCAGCATTAGGGCGAGCGCTGGGGATACCCCTGGCAGACGTGTATGGAGTCATCGGATTTTACACCCTCTTTTACGATCACGGCCCCGTAGGCGAGACGGTGATCCGCATCTGCACCGACCCATCATGCGGCATCGCCGGGGCCGATCGGGTACTGGATGCAGTCTGCGAGAAACTGGGCATAAAACCCGGCCAGACCACGCCGGATGGCAAATTCACCGTCGAACGCACCACCTGCCTCGGCCTCTGCGAACACGCACCGGCAGCCCTGGTCACCCGCAACGGACATACCTACCAGCTCGGCTCCCTCAGCCCGGAGGCCGTAGACGAGCTACTGGAAGGCAAAGGCGCAAAACCCACGCCAATAGTCGGTGGTGACGGCGTGCTACTGGGCAGAATACGCAAAGGCATCCCCGCCACCCTGAGTGACTACGTGCGAGAAGGCGGATATACCGCACTCCGCAAAGCCCTGAGCGAGATGTCGCCGGAAGACGTCATCGCAGAAGTCAAAAAATCCGGCCTGGCGGGACGCGGTGGGGCGGCATTCCC
>JALXEW010000101.1 GCA_027069285.1 Ardenticatenia bacterium
GCGGAGCCATCCCCGGCCAGGAGGAAGGTAACGCCGGCTACGTGGTGGATAACGGCGCCGGGGTCTACGCGCCGGCGCCCAAGAAGGTGGGCCGTGTGGTCAGGGAGTGGCTCGAGGCCGGGCCGGAATTCCTGGCCGAGCGGGCAGCAGCCGCCAAAGCCCTGGGCAAGCCGAACGCCGTATGGGATATAGCCGATGAAGTCCATTACTACGCCCATCAGCCTCGCGTGCCTCAGCGACATGGGCGCAACCGTAGGCTAAGGCGCCGCACCGAAGATACCCGCGTGGCATAAATGGGAACCCAATTCTAGCCTTGCCCTAACATATACAGTACAATCTTAAAAGAATATTGCGCTCAGCGCGGGATGTTACCCCATCTGGCGACATCTCGCCCGACTTTTTAGGGGAGAATCCGGTGACCGCGATAGGGGCTTTCACCTTCGTTTTGCACAGCCATTTCCCTTACGCCAGGTTGGCCGGACGCTGGCCGCATGGCGAGGAATGGATACACGAGGCATCGGCAGAAACTTACGTCCCATTGCTTAAAGCACTTTATGACCTGAGAGAAGATGGCGTACGCTACAAACTGACCGTCGGGATAACCCCTGTCCTCGCCGAGCAGCTGGCAGATCCGGACATCAAAGACCACTTTGACCAGTACCTGCAGGATAAAATCGAAGCGGCACGCGGCGACATACCCAGGTTCGAGAGGGAAGGCAACCCGCACTTACGGTACCTGGCCGAATTCTACCTGCACTGGTACGAAGACATCAAGCGGACTTTCGACGAGCGATTCGGGCGCGACCTGATCGGCGCGTTCAAGACTTTGCAGGACGAGGGTTACGTCGAAGTGATCACCAGCGCCGCCACGCACGGATACCTGCCGTTGCTGAGCCGCGATTCCTCGATATACGGCCAGATCCGCGCCGGGATCGAATGTTACCGACGCCATTTCGGACGCGAGCCGAGCGGGATATGGCTACCGGAATGCGCATATCGCCCGGCATACATCACAGATGACGGCACCATCCGCCCAGGACTGGAACGCTTCCTGAACGAGCTTGGCCTCAAAGTCTTCTTCGCCGAAACCCATACCGTTGAAGGCGGCCAACCGGTCGGCGTGGCGGCGGGTGAGACGATTGGCCCATATGGCGAGATCAGGCGTCGGTACCTGATCCCGATCCAGGAGAGTATGCCATCCCGTGCGACGACTACTTTCAAGCCGTACTACGTATCGGATACGACCGCCGGGCCGGACGCCGAGGAACATTCCGGTGTGGCCGTCATCGGGCGTAATAACCGAACCGGTATGCAGGTCTGGAGCGCGGACTGGGGGTACCCTGGGGACTACGACTATCGCGAGTTCCATAAAAAGGACGGCATCTCCGGATTGCAATATTGGCGCGTCAGCGGCGCGAAAGTAGACCTGGGCTTTAAGGACTATTACCACCCAGATTGGGCGCAATTCAAGGTCGGCGAGCACGCCAGGCACTTTGCGTGGCTGGTGGGCGATGAGCTTGGCCGCTATCGCGAGGAGACCGGCGAATTCGGCCTGATCTCGGCCAATTACGATACCGAGCTTTTTGGCCATTGGTGGTTTGAGGGCGTTGACTGGATTCGCGAAGTCCTCAGGCTGCTGGCCGCAGATGAGCGGATCGAGCTGACCACGGCGTCGGAATTCATCGAAAAGCATCCCCCAACCGAGGTGATCCACCTGCCTGAGGGAAGTTGGGGCGTGGGCGGAACGCATTGGACATGGGATAACCACGAGACGCATTGGATGTGGGCGCCGATACACGAGGCCGAAGTCCGCATGGAGCGCCTGGTGGAGATGTATCCAGATGCCGATGGCGATGCGCTCAAGATGCTGAATCAGGCCGCCCGCGAGTTGCTATTGCTGCAATCGAGCGACTGGCCATTCCTGGTCACGACCGGGCAGGCACGTGAGTACGCGATCCAGCGCTTTAGCCAGCATACCGAGCGTTTCAACCGGCTGGCCGATATGCTTGAGCACGGGGTCTCCGACGCGGGGTTGGCGGAGAGGTATTGGGAACTGGATAAAGTCTTCCCGGATATAGACTACCGGTGGTTTGCCGATAGACAGGGGAAGGTATGAGAACCGGCGAGCCGCTGAGGGTGCTGGCGGTTTCGGCAGAGGCCGATCCTTACGCGAAAACCGGCGGCCTCGGAGCCGTGATGGGGGCGCTACCGGCTGCGATGCGTCGGCGCGGCTGCGACGTGCGACTGATGCTGCCTCGTTACGGCTTCGTGGATGCGGAACTTTACGGCCTGCGGAGGGCCTTTGACTTCAAACTGCCTCGGCCAACCGGCACGACCGATGTGACGATTTACACGACCGATGGCGCCGAAGTGCCGACTTATTTTGTGAAGGGGTGGCCGTGGTTTGGAGAGGATGACCGCCTGTATTACGGCTGGGAAAGCGACGTGCCGCGATTCATATTCTTCTGTCAGGCAGTTGTGGCGGCGGTTCGGATCATGGCCTCGGCAGATGGTGAGCGTGAACCCTGGCGCCCGGATGTGATCCACGTCAACGACTGGCACACCGGACTGATCCCGTTCCTGCTTGCCCTGGAACGTTCCGACCCGATCCTGGGCCGGATCGGAACCTTGATGACAGTCCACAACCTGGCATACCAGGGGGAGCCGGTGGGCGGCTGGCTTTGGGAGCTTGGGATACCGGCCAGGGGGCATCCTGACCTGATCCGCCTGGGCAAGACCGATAACATGATGGCGATCGGCATCGCCTATGCGGACGTGATCAATACCGTCAGCCCGCGATACGCTCAGGAGGTGCAGGACCCATACTATGGCTACGGGCTGGATGGCCTGCTACGGGCACGGAGTGAATGCCTCTTCGGGGTGCTGAACGGCATAGACACCGAGCGCTGGAACCCGGCAACCGACCCGGCTCTGGCCGTGAATTTCGACGTGGACTCGCTTGACCGCCGAATCGGGAATAAGCGGGCATTGCAGCGTGAGCTTTGCCTGCCGGAACGTGATGAGGTGATGGTGATCGGGTTGGTATCGCGTTTGGTGGAGCAGAAGGGGATCGATCTGGTGCTGGATGCGATGCGCAGGCTGCTGGTGGAGGCAGATGTGCAATTTGTGGCGCTGGGTGTGGGGGAGCCACGCTACGAGGCCGGGATTCGGCGCCTGGCCGATGATTTCGGCTGGAAGGCCAGGGCCAGCCTGGCGTTCGATACCGACCTGGCCCGTAAGGTGTACGCAGGCGCCGATTTAATCCTGGTTCCGTCCAAATATGAGCCTTGCGGCCTCACTCAGATGTTCGCGATGCGGTATGGGGCATTGCCACTGGCAAGGCGTACCGGCGGCCTGGCCGATACCATTGATAACTACGACAACCGGGATGGCGAGGTGGGCACCGGTTTCCTGTTCGATTGGTATACTCCGGATGCGTTATTGGGCACTTTGCGCTGGGCGTTGGATACTTTCAAATGGCGAAGTCATGCGTGGCGCAGGATGCAGGAAAATGCCATGCGACGGGACTTCTCGTGGGATAGATCGGCAAGGGATTATGAGCGGCTCTACCGGCTTGCGGCCCGCAAGCGACGGGGATCGCATGTGGCCGAGGCCGTGGGAGTCAAAGCCAGGCAGGCAGGGTGACAGGAAGGGTAGTCGGCGATGCGTGTACGGGCTGTGATCATGGCGGGCGGTGAGGGCACTCGATTAGGCGTCCTGACCGCCAAGCGTGCCAAACCGGCTGTGCCGTTCGCGGGCAAGTACCGGATCATTGACTTCACGCTTTCCAATTGCGTCAATTCCGGCATATTCGACGTGCTGGTGCTTACCCAGTACCGCCCCCATTCGCTTAATGAGCACATCGCGCGTGGCCGCCCGTGGGATTTAGACCGGAGCTTCAGCGGCGGCGTGCATCTCTTGCAGCCCTATAAGGGCCGCCGTGATACCGACTGGTATCGCGGCACCGCCGATGCGGTGGCCCAAAATATGAACATCATCCGGCGCGGGAATCCCAAATTCGTCCTGATCCTATCCGGTGATCACGTCTACCAGATGGATTACGGTAAAGTGCTGGCATTCCATGAGAGCCAGGCTGCCGATGTGACCATATGCGCGATCAGGGTGCCGATGGATGAGGCCAGTCGATACGGCATCCTGGAGACCGACGATACCTATCGGGTCACTAACTTCGTGGAAAAACCCGCCGAGCCGCCCGGTAACCTGGCCTCGATGGGGATTTACGTATTCAGCCTGGGTGTGCTGGAAGAAGTCCTGGAAGAAGATAGGAAAAGGCGTTCATCGGCACACGATTTTGGCAAGGACATCATCCCCCGGATGGTAGAATCGGATTACCAGGTGTTCGCCTATCCATTCGGCGGCTATTGGGTTGACGTTGGGACGATAGATGCCTACTGGGAAGCCCATATGGACCTGCTGGATACCCCCCCGTCACTCGATCTTGGGGATCGCAATTGGGTGGTTCACACGCGCAGCGAGGAGAGGCCGCCGGTGCGGGTACTGAGCGGGGCTTCGATACGGGATAGCCTGGTCACGGATGGCTCCGTGATCGCCCGTGGGGCGTTGGTGGAACGCAGTGTGCTATCGCCCGGCGTGTACGTTGGGCCTAACGCCGTGGTTCGAGAGTCCATTGTGATGACCGATACCTATATCGAGGCCGGGGCGGTGGTCGAGCGATGCGTCATAGATAAAGAGTGCGTGGTCGGCCATAACGCCCGCGTCGGGGCGATTGCGGATGGGCCGGGCGATTTGGGCATCACGGTGGTCGGCAAGAACACTTACCTCCCGGCGGGGATTGAGATCGGTCGGGGAGTACACATCGGCCCTGACCTGCGTGATGAGGATTTCCCTTCGAGTAAAAAGGTGCCGGATAAGGCCGTGATAGGTGTGGAGAGGTGAACGGGAGTTCGGTATGCTTGCTGCTGAGGCTCTCGCCTACTTCGATGACTTGCCGGTAAATCGTAGTGAAATAGAGCAGAGCGCTCTGGACCTGACCAACCGTGTCCGCAGGAGTGTCTTCAGTTGGCGTGGTCAGTTTTCGCCGGAGCTGGTTTCGTTGCTTCTATCTGAGTATGGCGCTGACGATTGCCTAGTGCTCGATCCGTTTGTCGGGAGTGGGACGGTGCTGTTCGAGGCGGCCAGATCGTCAATGGGGTGCATAGGAGCGGAGATCAACCCGGCGGCTGTGATGATGGCAAATACCGTGTCATTTGCTGCTATGGGTTCGGATAAGCGTATGGCTGCTATTGACAGAGCGGAAGCAGTGATAATGGAGCATGTCCCGGTGTATCATGGGCTGCCGTTATTCGATGGTGGCTCATCGGAATACACTGGAGTGGTCGAATCCATAGTCTCGGACTCTATGGGCGAGAGCAGGCCGGTGCAGGTTATATTGTTTAATTCGATAATGATGTCGAGGGATGGCGATGTGCATAGTATCATCGCATCATTCAGAAGATACTGCGGGATCGTTAGGGACATGCCGTATTCTGATAGGCTTTGCTGCGTCCTCCACGAGGACGCGAGGAGATTATCGATTGAAGATGGAGTAGTGGATCTGGTGGTAACTTCCCCCCCATATATAAACGTCTTCAACTACCATCAGAATTATCGACATGTGATGGAGATGATGGGGTGGGATCCCCTTACCATAGCGAGGTCCGAGATAGGCTCCAACCGCAAATATCGCTCTAATCGGTTCTTGACGGTAATCCAGTATGTGCTGGACATGTATATGGCGCTTGTGGAGATGAGGAGGGTCTTGAATCCGTCAGGGCGTGCCATTCTGGTGGTAGGCAGAGAGTCCAGGGTGAGGGGCGTAAGGTTTCGGAATGGGAGGATTGTGGCTTCGCTGGCGATGGGGGGGGCGGGATTCGAGTTGGTCATGCGTCAGGAGCGGAAGTTCAAAAACAGGTTCGGTGTTGTGATATATGAGGATGTGTTGCACTTGATTCCGGGTGCCACGGCAGGGGCGGATGACTTCCCGATGGCGTTGGCGGGGGCTATCCTGGAGGAAAAGCTTTCAGAGCCTGTGCCGGAGACTGTGAAGGATGACATAAGGATGGCATTGGAGCGAATGCCGGAGGTAGCGCCGTCGCCTATATTCGATAGAGAGAAGGCTTATGTCAACCGAGGGGCGTACACCTCACCTGGACAAGCTGGAAGCTGCCATTAGAAATCCCAAGTGCAAAGGGGATGTGGCGATTCTGGAAGAGGCGCTGTCACTGTATCGTGAGTGGGTGTCCGCCATGAAGGCCGTCCGCTCGCGGGGCAAGAAGCGGGTACGTGAGATGACCGCGTTGCTGAATTGGTATAAGGATGCGGTTGAGATCGAGCTTTTGATGAAAAGGGGAACCGATTTTATAAGGAGGCAAAAGGGGCAACTTAAGTTGGATAGCTCCATAATGGAGGAGTTTCTGATACATTTGATAGGGCCGGAGATAGAATCTGCGATCGGCGAATCTCGCCTGATCATAGGCCCCAGGAATGCGTTTATGTCACTGGCCTTCACGCCTTCGGGAGTTGCGGATCTCATCGGGCGCCCAAGTGTGACGCTGAAGACGAAAGATCAGGATTTCGTCATCGGTGTGAATGTGCATTTCAAGTTCTCGTCCTCCCCGGAGTTCCCGGAGAAGAGGACCGTATCCGGTTCGTTCACGTTGGCCGTCTTGGCCGTTGAGTGTAAGGTGAACCTGGATAAAACCATGTATCAGGAAGCGGCAGGTACTGCATCCCGCCTTAAGATGGGATGCCCTGTCTCCAGGTACTTTGTGCTGGCCGAGTATCTGGATATGCAACCGGAGGACTGCAGGCTGACCGATATAGAC
>JALXEW010000102.1 GCA_027069285.1 Ardenticatenia bacterium
CAGTGGGAGTGCTGGTCGGCGTATCGGTTGGGGTACTCGTCGGCGTATCGGTCGGTGATGGCGTATCAGTCGGCGATGGAGTCGGAGTTTGAGTTGCCGCCATCAGAGCGCTCAGCGCGTCCAGCGTTTCCTGCTGATGTGTTGCGGCTACGTCCGGAGTTGGCGTCGGAATAGTGCCGAAGCCCGGTATCATCCCCTGGCCCAGCGCATAAGCCCCCAGCAAAGCCACCATCAGCAGGAACGCTGCTACCGCCAGGCCTAGCCAGCTGGACTTCCTATGAGGGGGTTCGCCCTCGGAAGTGCCTGGCGGTATAATAGGAGTGCTATCCCCCTTCTTGATGGACGGGACGCGCATCGTATCATCGTACTCGCTGGCCGTCCGCACCATCTCCGCCACCCCTGGTGGCAGCACCATCGTTGCGGCTGCCTCCAGATTGCGGAGATGTTCCACCATCTCCATCGCGTTCTGATAGCGGGCGTTGGGGTCCTTTGCCATAGCCCGGAGTATGATCCGTTCCAGGCCCTCCGGTAAATCCGGATTGATACTTCTGGGGCTTGGCAGGGGATCGTTCACATGCTTGAGCACCACCGCCAGTGGGGTATCGGCCTCGAAGGGCAACCTGCCGGTACACAGCTGGAACAAGATCACGCCCATCGAGTAAATATCCGAGCGCTCATCACCGGCCTCGCCCAATCCCTGTTCCGGTGCCATATAGGCCGGGGTGCCCAGCATTCCGCCGCTTGCCGTGAACTGTGGCCCGGTGAGTATCTTAGCTATCCCGAAGTCCGTCAGCACCACCCGATTATCCCGCTTATCTATCATAATATTAGCGGGCTTCACATCTCGGTGAACCATACCCTGGCTATGGGCGTATGCCAGTGCCAGGCCGAGGCTTTCCACTATACGGAGTGCCTCATCCAGTGGGAGGCGTTCCCCCTTAGTCCCCAGCTCGAAGAGCTTATCCCTGAGAGTAGGCCCGTCTATCAGCTCCATCACCATATAGTAGAGGGCGTTTTCATCGTCGTAGTCAAAGTCATAGACCTGGACGATATTTGGATGGCGCAGGCGGGCGACGTTTTTAGCTTCCTTCTCGAAGCGGCTCTTGAACTCTGGGTCGTCGGCCAGAAACGAATGCAGGACCTTAATAGCTACGAATCTATCCAGGGCGGCATGGTAGGCCTTATAGACTTCGGCCATACCGCCTCGTCCCAGTCGTTCGAGTATCTCATACTTGCCCAGGTAATGTCCGACGTAGCTATCCAACACCTTAAGCCTTGCCTCCGGGCGGCGGAGAAAACCTAATTCACGGTCAGTATACACCAGACAGCATAGCTGCTGCTACTTGCGGAAGTTAGTGGCATATTGAGGAATCGTTAAAAATATGGGTTCGCATCCACCTATGCCGATCATTTGAGAGTTTTCTTTACACCGCCAAATCTCGTTTATTGAAAGCCACCACCGTGATACCGGTCAGGGCAATTATCATAAGGGCGTGAACCGCCGGCCCCCAGAACTCCAACTTGCCCATCATAGCCTCCTGCCCGTGGTAGTAGTAGAAAAACGATAATGGCCGCAGCTTATCCAGCACCTGATTAAGCTGCCCGATCGCGTTCAGGATATAAGAACCCAATATCAGTCCCACCATAATCCCGGCTGCCGTTCCCCTGCGCCGGGCCAGGACGGATACCGTCATCGTCAGTGCCAGCATCACCAGCAACACCAACCACATCGTGAACAGCATCCACGCTGTGTTATTTAAGTCGAGCGTATACCCGCTTACGAGGTGCGTTGCGGCCACAAATCCGCAATAAGATGCCAGGATCACAACGGTAACCTCTATACAGATCGCCGTGAACTTCTCCATCACCACACGCCAGCGCGGGATCGGCGTGCTCAGCACCAGATCGAGGGTGCCGCGTCGCTCCTCGCCTGCCAGGGCTGCCAGCCCATCGACCACGACCTGGATGCCGAAGAACATCGGTATCCAGGTGCCGAATTCCATCCAGGTGAACCCGTCCGGTGTGATGATCTCCACCAGATCGCTCATAAAAAGTGCTCTGACCACTGGCGGATAGGCTTCCAGGATCTGATTAAACTCCGGTGACCCCTCGATTGCCGGGAATACACTTGCCAGCAAGAGCACCCAAAAGGCCAACCCCAGGCACCATGCCAGGATCACATATCTGGAATCCTGGAGCGTCCTACGCAGAATTACGCCGTTCATATGGCACTTCTCCGTAATAAGTCAGGAAAATCTCTTCCAGCGATGGCTCCTCGTAGTGCAGATCGATCACGTGATACTTAGCCGCCTCCTTGATCACCGCATCCAGCTCCCCGGATACCTGGAATCGGATAACATTCCCCTCTACCGATACATCCGAGACGCCGGGCAACTTCTCAAAATCCCCCGCCGATGGCGGTTCGGCCAGATACAACGTCATCCGCTTGAAGGCCACATGTTTCAGCGCATCCACATGCTCCACCGATTGGAGTCGGCCCTTGCGGAGGATACCCACCCGGTCGCACGTTCGCTCCACCTCTGAGAGATCGTGGGACGAGAGGAAAACCGTCCTCCCTTCCCGGCGCACCTCATCCAGCATCTGGTAGAATTCTTGCCGCACCAGAGGGTCCAGCCCTATAGTCGGCTCATCCATGATCATAAGCTCTGGCCTGTTCATCATCGTCTGCACCAGGCCGAGTTTTTGCCTGTTCCCGTGTGACAACTCCCTCACCTTCTTATCCAGGTCAAGGCCGAGCCGCTCTGCCAGCTCCAGGGCATACCCCTCCGGGAACTCACCGCGCAACCTTCCCAGATACTCCAGAGTTTGCCGGCCTGTCAAATGGCCCCAAAGCGCCAGCTCACCGGGGAGGTACCCCACATGTCGCTTGATCTCAGGGCCTTGTGTCCGGGTATCCATGCCGAGTATCTCCGCGCGGCCACTTGTGGGGCGGATGAAATCCATCAAAAGCCGGATCGTGGTGGTTTTCCCGGCCCCGTTAGGCCCAAGATACCCGAATATCTCCCCCCTATAGACCTCCAAATCCAGGCCCTCTAAGGCCAGCAAGGAATCATAGCGTTTAGTCAGGGCATAAGTCCTGACTACCACCTCATCGTTCCCTTTCGCGGACATAGCCACCTCTCTAGACCCTGACCAAATATCGCTCTGCCCTCCCGCGCAGAGCGTGGACGTCAGGCAATCCCAAAGCTGCCAGGATACGACTTCCCATCCCGGCCCATGCCAGGTACAGATTGATCAAACGCTGTGCGGCCCATTCTGCCGAGATCAAACCCGTCAGAGCCGGCTCGCGTGTGATTATCCCCGACGGACACCCGATTCCGGTACTGCACATACCGCATCGGGTGCAGCCCAAAGCCACCAGCTCCGCTGCCTCCAGCGCCACACCATCTGCGCCCAGAGCTATAAGCTTGAACACATCATAAGGCGAGCGCACCCCGTCGCAACCTATCACAGTCAGCACATCACGCTGTCCTGCGTCCGATAGTGCCCGGTGCACCTCTGGCAGCACCGATTCCAACGGAGCGCCCAATGGCCTTTGCTTTTCCCATCCGCCGGGCAGCCCACCGCGTATTCCCTCGATCACCAGGGCATCTGCCCCGATGGCGACCGCCCCGATTGCCACATCCGGCGTATCATCCCCTGCCATCACCCTCAAAGCGATCAAAGCTCCAGGCGCCACCGTCCTCACCCATCCGATCAACTCCCTCACATCCGCCAGGGTATGGACGCCGTGGAACCCCCTGTCATCGGGTCCGAACCGCAACTCGATCACCGGGGCCTCGGCCAATGACTCATCCTGCAAAGCTGCCATATCCGGCCCCACACGGCGTATCAGAGCACCGGTGAACCCCTTCAACTCCTCCGGCAGACCGGATGTGGCGACTCCGGTAAGGATTCCCAGGCTTGTGGCAGCCTTTGCCCTGCCCAGGATCACATTTGGATTCAGTCGCTCCATTGGCAGAGTGGCCCCGTAAAACGGCAGCGCCATCCTCACCGCCCGGTCGCCCTGGCCCAAAGTCAGGTTAAGGGACACCTCATCCGGCGTCAGCGCGCGGTCTGCAGCCGAGAACGCGAACTCCCACGCATCCAGCCCCTCATCTGCTCCCATTACCTCCGGCCCGGTAGGAGTGGTAGCCTCGCCCGGTGTTCGCGAGACCCACACCCCCTCGTAAAAGCGGCCACCCTCCGCCGCACGGTTCACCGACTCGATCAGAGCAGCATTCCAGAAATCGTCCCCCAGGGCCTCCCAATCCGAGGCCGGGTGGAACTCGAAAGCATCCGTCGGGCACACACTTGCGCACTCACCGCAGGCAGGCCCCAGGCACAGCTCATGCCTGGGCGGGTCAAGGCGCCTCAGCCCGGACGTGAGCGATAGCACCCCCATCGGGCAGACCTGAATACAAAGCCCGCATACAATACACCTATCCAGCACCTCCACGCGCCACCTGGGGACCGGCCTGCGTAGCCGCTCATAAGGGGCCGACCTCACCCTGGCCTTCACCTCCGGCCCGGTCATAAACCCCCCTCCCGTCCGGTTCCGATCAACAGCCTGGATTCCGGATACATCGCGCACATCCCGACATAACCGGCAAGAGAGCGCAGCTCATCCTGCCACGCCGCGACTAGATTCAGGAGTCGCTGCGTTGCCCATTCAGAATCCACCCTCTCCAGCCCGCACCCATGCCGACCGATGGCGCACTCCCCCTCCAAATAGCATCCCAATGCTATCAAAAGCGGCCAGTCCACCGCCACCGCATCTGCGCCCAAAAGGAGCGCCTTCAGCGCCATATCTGGCCTCGTGATCGCCCCCTGCGCCACCAGACTTATGCGCGGCCTGAGCGCATCCCGCACCAACTGCCCGTGCGTTTCCCGGATCAGAAACGCCGATTCCGGCAGGCGCTCGGCGCCATAACTGTCCAGGTACAGCCCGTCATCGCCGACCAACCAGGCCACATCTGCGCCCAGCCTGGCCAACCTCCAGACCTTCTCGCCAACATCCTCGCCCCCGATCACCTCGCCGGCCAGCACCACATCCGGATGCCGTGTTCTCAGGCGGGCGACGGCCCGTTCCAGGCCGGGTACCAGCGTCATCCTCACCTTCTGGAGCACCCCGCCTGCCTCATCCAACTCATCCTCGCGCACCCGCAGAACCGTCCACATCGCCAGCTCATCCCATTCCCCCTGCCAGTCGGGCCATCTGATCAGCGCCAGCCCATCCGTGAGCCTTGCCACCTCCAAAATGGCCCGCAACGCCGCCGGGGGAGTACCGGGGGGTGGTGCCAGGAGCAAGGGATATGGCAACCTCACCGACGGCGGCAGCACCGAAGTCGCCTCGCCGGTTGGGCCGTATTGCAAGCGCTCCAACCTGCGACCCAATCGCGTCTCCGTTCGCACATGGGCCTCGTCGAACGGCGGGCGCAACAAATCCGCAGCTTCCAGGCGCAAGCTATTTAGCCATCCTATCGCCTGAGGGTTACGTGGGCCGTTTGGTGCCGGTGGCGAACCGGTGGTAGCCATCCCATCCGCCAACGCGATCACATCCGGCGTATAGACCCCCCGGCCCATCCCCTCATATCCAGGGGAACGAGAGATACTCAGCGCCCCGGTGGGGCACTCCTGTACGCACCGGAAGCATCCCACGCATCGCTCCGAAGCAGGCTCCGCCATCAACCTGGGATCGTCGGCATCGCGCGAGTGCACCCCGTAGACGCAGGCCCTGGTACATCGCCCGCAATTGACACAATCTGCCCCCCTTGTCACCAGATAGCGAGGTGGCAAATCCCTTCGAGGCGGCGTATACCTCGTCATCACCCCCTCATCGGTCGTGAACGGCTGCTGCCCGCCGGTCGGCTCGACCCCCTGTGGGTGCAACTCGGCCTGCCTCGGTGGGGCCGGGAGCGGAGTTGCGTCGTACATCGCGCAATACTCCTCCCCCGATTCCAACTCCGCAAGGAACGCCCGTATCAGCCCCTCCGGGCGTCCGAAGGCCTCCTCCAATCTCGATTCCAGCTCCCGGTACGCCTCCAGCAACGGCAATCCCGTCTGGCACACATCCTGGCACGCCCGGCAATACGTGCACAGGAAAGCCCTTGCGCTCTGGCCCGGTTCCACACGCTCCCCACT
This sequence comes from Ardenticatenia bacterium, assembly GCA_027069285.1. Lineage (GTDB taxonomy): Bacteria > Chloroflexota > Anaerolineae > Aggregatilineales > JALXEW01 > JALXEW01. The sequence goes on from JALXEW010000102.1 coordinate 6,145, forward strand.
TGCCAGCATCAACGCCAGCCTCAACTTCCCACGTCCCGTCACCCACTCATCGCCGGTAATACGGTAGGCCGGGCAGACTGCCAAACAATCTCCGCAGCCGGTGCAGGATAACGCGATCTCCGTCAGGCGATCCGGCGTCCCCACAACTTGCCCGCCGACTGCCCGTGCCACCCGCCCCAAAACCGGCGCCAGCCTCATACCCGCCCTTGCCATCAAATTAAAAGCCGCAGGGGATAGTGGCCTGGTGGGTGGGAACTTGCCCGGATTGAAAAGCCCATCCGGGTCGCTTTGGCGCTTCAGCAGCAATAACTGGTGGTACCGTTCCCGATCCAGGCGGTATCGGTTCAGCGCACCGTAATATAGCCCGCCCTCATAAGGTCGTCCGCCCCATCGCACGCAAAGCCACCTCAAAAGCGGCTCCAACGAGCGGCGGAGCCTGGATGCCCTATCGGTGCGGCTCATCGGCGACGTGATCAGCACCAGCGCGTCATATTCACCCGGCTCCGCTCCGGCTGCCACCGTCGTCTCGAAAGCCACCTTTAGCCCGAAACCTCTCGCCAGTCTCCTGACCTCCGCCATGAACTCCGGCAGCTCATAAAGCGGCATCAACATCCGCACGGCCAGCTGGCCTGGCCCCAGCCTCCATCCGGCCAGCGGGAAGAACCGCCTTTCCCAGACC
>JALXEW010000103.1 GCA_027069285.1 Ardenticatenia bacterium
GCACGGCCCCAAAGACGAATCTGGCCAGGTGGAAGCCCAATCTCAACGCCACCGGCAACCCGATCAGCGCCCCAAGCGGAGCAGCCAGCTTGCCCAGGAGTATGTACGGCAGTAAAAACGGCGCCGCCATATGCGGCTCGGACGTGTAAAAAAGGTGGAATAGCCATCCGCCCGTGGCACCGATCCGCATTTTAGCCAGATAGCTGTTGCCGTCGTCAACCAACGTCAAAAAGCCGGTGAAAACCCACTCGTTCCCCTGCGCCACCCACCCGATCAGGTAAGGAATCGAGGTCAGGGTCATTACCACCAGCGCAAAGGCCCAGACCGCACGCCGTTCCCCACTGCCGATGTAAGCCATCACTCGCCCCCGCCCAGGCCGACGTCCTCGCAGCGCACCCTGTATATCGCAAAGCCGGCCTCACGCGCTCCGGGCACCGGCTCCAGATACCGCTCGCGGAACGTCTCAAAAGCCCTCACCGCATCCTCCCCCAGCAAGCCGATCTCCCTATCGCCGGGCGCAGGGTAAAGCCATTCCTCGTTAACCGCCACATGTGTGAACCCGGCATCGCATATATGTCGCAGTAACCCCTCGCCCGCCCCGTAATGGGCCGACCAGTCAATCCACCTATCATATATCGGGTCGGGAACACACTCACGGCGGCAATAGTAATGCTGGCCCTCGAAGAAAAACAAAACTCTCGCGTCATCCGGCAGCTTCCCGTTGATGAATTCGGCCATGCGATAGGCGTAGCTGGAACCCCGCAGGTACTCTGCGGCGCTTTCCAGGCCGGCCAGGTACGGCCAGACATCATATCCGATGGGTAGCGACGCGAAGATATGCACCGAAAACGCAAATAGCACCGGGAGCCAAAGCCCAATTCTCACAAAGGCCCTCGCCATCCGCGCCAGATCGGCAATGTGGGCGATAACCCATCCGGCGCAAACGGCCAACCACGGGAAAATCGCCGTGAGGTAACGCAATTCCCGCAGCTGTAGGCCCCATAGGTAAACCTGCGCCAGAACGTAAATCAGCAGAAAACGCGCTGTCGGGCGCTCAAGTCCGCCATCCCTGCCGGGCCAAAGCCACGCCACCGGCGCTAAAAGCATCCAGGGGTTAAAGTATCCGCCGGGCGTGGCCGAAAAGGCATCCGGCCACAGGATCACCTCTACCGGCAAAAGCAAAAACCCCAAAATCCCATCCCCATATCCGAACGTCTCGCTCCACCTTTGCCAAAAATCCGCGCGGATCGGATTCCAGTTCAGGCCGCCGAAGATGAAAGGGTAAACCGGATTGCCCAGCAAGAGCGCGTTTTTGGCATACCATACCCCGGCGACCGCCCACGCCACCGCGCCGAAGGCCATTGCACTCGCGGCTCCCCTCCGGCTCCCACGGCCACCGAGCACCGAGACGCCCAATATCGCCAACCCCACCAAAAGCCCGATTCGCAGGCCGTAATATTTGGTCGCCATCGCCAACCCGGTCATCAGCCCGGAAGCCACCACCCACCGCTCACCATCGCCATGCCACCATCGTACAAATCCGTCCAGGGCCAGCATTCCAAAGAAGGCGTAGGCGATGTCGGTGAAAATCCAGGTGCCGATCAGGCTCATTTTGGCGCTGCCCGGCAGTATCATAGCGGCCAGGGCCGCAGCTTCTTTCCCGAAATAGCGCCGCGCAAAGGCATATGTCGCCAGAACGGTGAGCACAAAACATGAGAAGTGCGCCAGCCTGCCGAATCTATCCGCTTTGGCAGCAAGCCCAAGCGCGTAGAACATATCGAAGCCAAGCGGATAGTTGGCCTGCACCTCGTAGGGGAATGTGATAAAGCCGCCAGCTTCTAAAAAAGCCCGTGGCGCCGGGAGATGATACATCAGGGCGTCATAACTATCAGGTGGGGCCAATGCACGCGGCCGCGCCGCCACCACTATCAGGGTAGCGGCGATCACCGC
>JALXEW010000104.1:0-679 GCA_027069285.1 Ardenticatenia bacterium
ATCCCCACCCCTTCCCCTTTGGCAAAAGCGGCCCTGCTGCCGCGCCGATAAGGCTCGAATATACTCTCTATCTCATCCGGTGCGATGCCATCGCCGTAGTCTTTGACTTCCACGATCAGCCGATCATCCCGTACCGATACCCGTACCAATATCCGGGTTCCCTTCGGCGTGTACCGGGTTGCGTTATCCAGCAGATTATAGAGTATCTGGTATATCTTACTTCCGTTCCCGGTCACCTTAGGCACCTCTGGCGGCAACTCGATCTCCACCGGGTGCCTGGGGCGCATATCACGGTCCGCATCATGTCGCGAAATAGATTCCACCACATCGCGTATCAACGATTCCACATCCACCGATTCGGTACGGCACGTCAACCTACCCCTCTCCCGCCTGGATTCGTCCAGCAGGTTGCTGATCATCACCGCCAGCCTATCGGCCTCGGAGATAATAGTGGCGAGAGATCGCTCCAACCGCCTGGAATCGGCAAACCCATATTCCAGGAAGCTACTGGCGCTCATCTTAATGGCCTGGAGTGGCTTGCGCAGCTCGTGGGAGAGGGCGGAGATGATCATACTCCTGGCCTCGCTGAGTTGCTCTGCCCGTTCCTTATCCGCCTGGATGGATTCCATGATCTGCAAAAACGACCGGTTTGACTATCGCAGCTCCTCCTGAGCATTCT
>JALXEW010000104.1:689-6808 GCA_027069285.1 Ardenticatenia bacterium
TTCTCCAGCACTCTCAGACGTCGCCGCTCCCACTCCTCAAGCTGCTCATCCAATCCGATCTCCACCCCGGCATCCTGCCGCAATATGCGACGGCGACGCTCAGGGTCGAACAGGCCGGCCCTTGCCATCGCCGCCCCAACTCCGCCTGCCAGCGTGGATATGCCGGATAGCACGATCGGGCCTGGATGGATCAGGCTCTTAGTCGCCAGCACGACCATCCCCTCCACCCGGCCCCCGGCCATGATGGGAGCGAGTATGAGGGCCGATGTGCCGGCCACGGCATCGGCATCGAGGGCGAGCTTCAGCGTGATGTCCGGCCCCTCCGCAAGTATAGTCTCGCCCCTTTCCACCACGCGCCGGGCCGCCATATGCGTCAAGCTCATACCATCGAATGCCCTGGATAGCCTGCCGGGCAGAGTGTGATGCCCGACGATCTCAAGCGTGCCGTTATACTCATCCCGCACCAGGATAGCGCACATTTCCATATCGGATACCAGTGAGAAAGCGCTCACCGCCGTCTCCAGGAGGCTTTGAGGGTCGCGCGCCTCGTCCATTGCGGAAACGATCTCATTTACAGCAGCGGCCTCGATCAGATGCTGAGTGCCCTCGCCCTGAGTCGTCTCCCGACCGATGGGACGCATCACCACGGCAACCGTACCCTCGCCGATCCGCACGGTATTGACCAGTACCGCCCTGATCGTGCTGGACTTATCCCGCATATCCAAGACCATATCCCGCATATCGCCGATCGGAATATGCATCCCCAGGTACGGCAAGAGCCTGCTCATCGGCATACCCAGCAACTCATCACGGGAGTAACCGGTCAGCCGCACAGATGACGAGTTGACCTCAACGATGTTAGCGTCCCGATCCACGATCAAGATGGCATCAAACGCCACCTCGAACACGCGACATGGGGATAAAGAATCCCCACCCGTCGCATCATCGTCGTCCGGCTCATCGTCAGCATCACCGATGCCCATGAACGGTAACAACACGAGCGCCCCGGCGACCCGGAAGATCGCACCGAGCAGCCAGATACCGAACTTTCCATCAGGCGGCGGGGAGCCAAACGGTAAACCTGGCGCCCGCACCTGGAACATTTTCTGCGCCGATCGTGCCGCCATGAGCGATAACGATCTCACGGCTGATCGCAAGGCCCAACCCCACCCCACCTCTATCCCTCCTGCTTCGCGACTTATCCACGCGGTAAAAGCGCTCGAATAGACGCGGTAGCTCCTCCTCCGGGATACCTTCCCCGGTATCCGAGACCGTGATCTTCACGCCATCACCATCCGGCGCGGCGCACACCGATATTGTACCGCCGGACGGGGTATACTTTATCGCGTTATCAATCAAATTGGTCAGCACCTGTGCGAGCCTATCCCCATCGCCGATCACAGTCGGCAGCGGCTCGACCGTGACCTCCAGGGATATTCCGGCCTCGTGCGCCCTGATCGAGAAGCGCTCGGCCACAGCCCTGATGATACCACCCAGATCGAGCCTTTCCCTTTCCATAGTCATCTGGCCGGATTCGATACGGGCCAGGTCCAGCAGCTCATCGACCATCCTGGATAATCGTCCGGCCTCCTCATGGATGATCCCGGCCACATGCGCAGCCAGCTCAGGAGTGTTGGCCGTCCCGTCCATGATAGCCTGGGAAAAGCCCCGAATCGAAGTGAGAGGAGTGCGCAACTCGTGGGATATATTCGCCAGGAAGTCCTGCTGGGCCTGACGCGCGCGTTTCACCTGCGCAGTCATGCGATTGAACGCCGTAGCTACACTGCGAACCTCGGACGGCCCGCTGACCGGCACCTCCTGAGAAAAATCACCTTTGGCGACAGACGTAGCAGCCTCGGCCATACGCTGCAGCGGCCTGGCCACCGAACGGGCCACCCAGGCGGCCAGCAGCACGGCCATCACCGAGCCGATACACCCCGCCTCCAGCACCGGGATCATCAAATTCTCGCCCATCACCTCGAAAGCCCCCAGGATACCCATACGTGGCCTGGGCACCTCCAGAATGATCGAGAGCTGGCGGCCCGCCACCGGCATCTGAACGGCAACGAACAGCCAGGTATCGTCGCCATCCAATATGATCCCCTCGATCAGGCCATTCGCATTCCTGGGGTTGGTCACGCGCATCTCCACCGCCGCCGGTCGGCCAGGTGGGAGCTGATGCGCCGAATCGAACAGCACCACGTTATCAGGCCGCTCCACCACCAGGCCCCGGATTTTTTGGGAATCGGCCAGGGACTGCACCTGATCGAACAAGCGATCGAGCTGCTCATCCGGCGGCGCCGGCGAGCCGAATTGCTGCCTGGCGATCACCCCTGCTGCCACATAGCTCAAGCGCTGGTATGCCTGTCGGACGGGTAATGCCCGGTTGTAAAGGATCAACGAGATTATGGCCGCCATCCCAAGTAACGAGATGGCGATCACCGCCATATAAGATAGCAGCAACCGGCTATGCAGAGTTCGAAACATCCGATTTTCCCTGATTATGAGTATCCCAGCTTTGGAGCGCCTGGTCAACCCCTGAAAATAGGACTAAAATGGTCATATTACTTGACATGCAAAGCACTTCCCTCTATACTTTCACCCAGTAGAACCGTGACCGACCGAGAACACACACCTGAGCCATGCAAAAAGAACGAGTCGCCGACGATATTTACGTTTTCACCAGCGAACTGTATGCCCAGGTAACTGCAGGGGCCATAATCACATCCGAAGGCTCCATACTGATAGATACCCTGGTCTTCCCCCAGGAAGCTAAAGAGATCAAGGCCTTCCTGGAAGATCGACTGGGGGCACCGGTGCGGTACGTCGTGAACACACACTATCACGCCGATCACACATATGGGACATGCTTCTTTGAAGGTGCCATAGTGGTAGCCCATGCCCTCTGCCGCGAACTGCTGGATACAAAAGGGCGGGAAGCACTCGAAGCGGCCAAGCAAAGCGCACCGGTACTGGAGCCGGTACGGATCATATTGCCGGAGATCGTATTCCACGACGGCTACATGAACCTGCACCTGGGCGGGAAAACCCTCCGCATGTGGCACACGCCGGGTCACAGCCCGGATTCCATAGTCTGCCTGGCAGTCGACGACGGAGTACTCTTCGCAGCGGATACTCTAATGCCGCTGCCGTACTTTGTAGACGGGGATTACGACGACTTCCTGGAATCGCTGGAAAGCCTGCGCGGCGGCGGGTACGAAAGCGTGGTACAGGGGCATGGAGAAGTAGTGCTGCGCGGCGAGTTCGAAAACAAACTGGAAAGCGACATCCGCTACCTGCGAACCCTACGCGAAAAAGTGGAGGTGGCCTTCCGCCGCCACGACCCCCAAAGATACCTGGAAAGCCTGGATGTGGAAAGTTGTGGCAAAAGCCGAATACCACTGGCCGGAGCGGTCCAGGAGCTACACCAGGCCAACGTCATGAAACTATACCACGATCTCAAAGGCAAGATCGGGGTGATGGAGGTGGAGCGTGGGCCGGTCATATGAGCCTTACCTGGCCGAAGTACTGATCGACGAGGAAAAGCTTCAGTCCAGGGTGGCAGAACTGGGCCGACAGATCTCGGAAGACTACGAGAGCGTCAAAGACCTGACCCTGGTATGCATCCTCAAAGGCGGCGTAATGTTCCTGACCGATCTGGTCAGACATATCACCGTCCCGCACACAATGGACTTCATGGCGATCTCCAGCTACGGCCAGGGAGTGCGGGATTCCACCGGCCACGTGCGGATCGTAATGGACCTGAGCGCCGACGTGCGCGGTAAGCACCTGCTCCTGGTAGAGGATATAGTCGATAGCGGGCGCACGCTGGAATACATCACGCGGATGCTAAAGGCCCGCGAACCGGCAGAGATCAAAATCTGCGCCCTGCTGGATAAGCGCGAGCGCCGTGAGGTGGACATCCACCTGGATTACGTCGGGTTCGAAATACCCGACAAATTCGTATTCGGCTACGGCCTCGACCTGGATGAATACTTCCGAAACCTGCCGTTTGTAGGCGTAGTCCGTGAGGGGATGTACTATCACCGGGATTGACCTGACCCCTAAACCGGCGCCCCGCCCGCTCACCTGGCCCCAGATCGTAAACCACATACGAGGGGCATTGGCCGGTTTCCTCTCCCCGGTCTATATAGTCGGCGGGGCAGTGCGCGACGCGATCATAGGCCGCCCCCTGCACGACATTGACCTGGCAACCGGCGGAAACGCGCTCCGCGCAGCACGCATGATCGCCGACGCACTCGAAGGCGCATACTATCCCCTCGATCGCGAGAGGGGCGTCGGGCGAGCGCTGGTCGATTCCGAGACCGGGCGGATCACAGTAGATGTGGCCAGGTTCCGTGGCCCCGACCTGGCATCCGACCTGCTAGGACGCGACTTCACCATTAACGCAATGGCCGTACCCCTCTACGGCGACGATTCATCCGTGATCGACCCTCTGGGTGGGCTGGATGACCTCCGCGCGGGAATACTTCGCCAATGCTCCCCCGATTCCATCGCCCAGGACCCGATCCGCGCCATCCGGGCCGTCCGACAAAGCGCAGAACTGGGATTCACAATCGAACCGGAAACACGTAAGGCAGCACGCGAATTCGGGCCGGCAATCAAGAACACATCGGCAGAACGGGTACGCGACGAATTCTCCATCCTGCTGGGCGGACCGTCCCCGGCCAGGGCACTGCGGGCGCTGGACTTGCTCGGCCTGCTGGAGATCATCGTGCCGGAGGTCAAGCCGATGCATGGTGCAGAGCAAAGTCACCCGCACACACGCGACGTATGGGGCCATACACTGGACGTCGTAGACGTACTGGACAAAATACTGCACGTCATCGGACCGGAGCGTACCGAAAGCACCGCCGCATCGCTCGGCCTTGGCATGATAGTCTTCCATCTAGACCGCTACCGGGCCGACCTGCAAAAATACCTGGCGAAGAAATGGCCGGAAGGCCGTACCACGCGCTCACTGTTGATGCTGGCCGCGCTCCTCCACGACGCGGGCAAGCCGGAAACCAGCCACGTTGACGAAACAGGGCGGATACGCTTCTTCGGCCACGAACGGGTGGGAGCCAGACTCGCATGGGAACGAGCCACAGCAATGCGGCTCAGCCGCAACGAGATCGGCCATCTGGCCGCCATAGTCCGTCATCACATGCGCCCGCTCCTGCTGGCAAAACTCCCCAAAATCTCCGCCAGAGCGGTCTACCGCTTCATACGCGATGCCGGGAAGGCAACTCCCGGCATATGCATCCTGGCACTGGCCGACCATCTTGCCTGCATGGGGCCGAGGCTCGACCCGGCGGAGTGGGGGCACTTCCTGGAGACGGTGTCCGCCTTGCTCGACGGCTGGTTCCGCAGGCGTGAGCAAATGCAACCCCGCCCATTACTTTCCGGCGACGAGATATGCGACCTCCTGGGCATAAAGCCCGGCCCTCAGATCGGGCGCTTGCTGGAAAAACTCCGCGAGGCCCAGGCCGCCGGCGAGGTCACAGACCGGGACCAGGCTGTGGAACTCGTGCGCAAAGCATATAGTGAGGACTCGCAGCAAAAATCCGGCCAATCATCATCCTAGCCACGCCCCGATCACGTTAGCAAAAACTTGACCTGTACGATATAGTTTCACCGTGGTTTTGACGTGGGCGCCCCCGGCATCACAAGGGGTCGACGCCACCGTATTGCGGCCTATTTGGCCTGCCGATGTCTTGAGCACATTCTAGTCACAAATCGGAGGTTCTGAGAATGGCACACGTTATCACCAGTCTGTGTCTGCGCGACGGCGCCTGTGTGGAGGTATGTCCGGTAGAGTGCATCGTGCCGGGCAAACCGGAGTCCGAGTGGCCCTGGTTCTACATCAACCCGGACGACTGCATTGATTGCGGCGCCTGTGTACCGGAGTGCCCTTACGAGGCGATCTTCCCCGAAGACGAGGTCCCCTCGGCCTACGAGATGTCCGCAGGCCAGGAGCGCCAGCCCCACGACGGCGAGCGCTATACCGCCCAGGGCGGCGAAGTCGTGGACCTCACGCCGGATATTGAATACAACCGCAAGTTCTTCGAGGAAGGCCCCGGCTACGACGCCCGTGAGTGAGTGTCATTAACCCAGGC
>JALXEW010000105.1 GCA_027069285.1 Ardenticatenia bacterium
ATCCTGGCCCGCCCGTGCACAACGGCTTCGTAGCTCTCCAGCAGCGCCTCGACCTCGGCGCGCGTGAGCACGTTACGGAGCATCCGGGCGGCCAGCTTGAGGGCAAGCGGGTGTCCCCTCATCAATTGGGCCAGCCTGATCAGGTGTCCCTCGTCCGCCGGCGTGTTCTTCGGCGTCATGCTCCTCAGCAGCGCCACAGATTCATCCTGCGTCAGGGGCTTTATCTCCAATGGGTCGCAATCCAGCGCGTTCAAGACCCGCCTGGACCTGGTGGTGATCAGGACGTCGGAGCCTGTGGGGGCGGCCCTCAACAGCAATCTGGCCGCACCCACCCCGCCCGGCCACACATCATCCAGCACCACCAAAGCCCTGCCGGGACACTTTTCCCCCACCAGCGCCGATGTCAGCGCACGCACCTCGTCGGCCACCTGTTCGATGGACACATCCGGCTTACCCGGCATCTGGTAGCCCGGTCTGGCGTGCCTGGCCCAATGGATCAGCCAGCGGCCCACATCACCGCTCCTCATCGGCCCGGCCCAGAACACGCATGAGTACAGTTCCTCATCCACCGCCAGGTTCGCGTACGCTATGGCCAGCGCCGTCTTCCCCAACCCGCCGGCTCCGTGCACCGCAGTGATGGCGGTGGCCCCACCGGTTCCGAGGCGTCTTTTCAACTCGGCCATGTAGTCCTCTCGCCCGGTGAAGTGCTCCGGCTTGCGAGGTGGCCTGGGACATCCCCGCTCCTTTGGCGTCATGGAGAAATATATGTCGCGGCCTGCGAGCAGGCTCCTACTTATTTCGGCGTCCCCGCCAATGTGGAGACCCCGGTCTCGGTCATCTCCCGGCATGTGAAACTCCCCTTGCTCTGGAAGTGGCGCCTTGACGATATGTTACCACAGCTACATCCGGCCTGTAAAGCGATGCCCGCACAGCCTGACGGGTGCACATATGCGAAAAGGGCGCCCACCGGGGCTTTCCAAAGGTCGTAACGTGGGATGGAGTTTCATTCATCCCTGATGCCTGCTGCCGGTTCGCCGCCCGCTCTGATCTCGAATCGCTCCTGATTTTATATGATTGCCGACACAAATCCGATGGATATAATGATGTTTGTAGCGATCTGCTTCTTTCACCATTGCAGTGGGTAAGATATAAGTTATCCTTATAAATTTGCTATCGCTCATTAACAATTCGGAGGTTGACTATGATATGGCTACATCTACCGTCCCTGCCCGGTCGGGCGAGGATGCCTGCTTTTGCAGCAACCATCCTGGCCCTGGCGATCGCCCTGCTCCAACCCGTGGGCCACGCGAGCGGCGGTGGCCCCGGACAGACGGACTCCGGTTCCGGGTGGCAATCGTTCACCAACGCGAACTTTGTAACCGGCATAGCCTTCGACGAAGACGGTAACCTCTGGACGGCAGGTTCCGGCGGCGTCGTGAGGTGGGACATATCCACCGGGGAGTACACCAAATACGTCTCAGAGGACGGCCTGGCAAGCAACCACGTGTTGGCCATAGCGGTGGGGCCGGACGGCGCCATATGGTTCGGCACCAGGGGTAGCGGCGTCTCACGGTTCGACGGTGAGACCTGGCAGACCTATACCACCGACGATGGCCTGGCAGGCAACCACGTATTAGCCATAGCGGTAGGGCCGGACGGCGCCATATGGTTCGGCACCGGGGGTGACGGCATCTCGCGGTTCGACGGCGAGAGCTGGCAAACCTATACCACCGACGACGGCCTGGCAGACGACCTTGTGTATGCCATAGCGGTGGGACCGGACGGCTCCATGTGGTTTGGCACCGGGGGTGGCGGCGTCTCGCGGTTCGACGGCGAGAGCTGGCAGACCTACACCACCGATGACGGCCTGGCAGACAACAGCGTGTGGGCCGTAGCGGTGGGGCCGGACGGCGCCATGTGGTTTGGCACCTACGGCGGCGTCCGGCCC
>JALXEW010000106.1 GCA_027069285.1 Ardenticatenia bacterium
GTGAGGGTGTGGGCGATGGGGATGGGGTTTGTGTTGGCGTGACAGAGGTGGGTTCGGTTGTGGCCGCGAGCACCGCCGAATCGCCGGGTGCCCGGCCTAGTATCCATCCCCAGGCTATCAGGCCGATGCCGACACAGAGCACCGTCGTGAACGATGCCAGGAATAACGGCCAGTGAACGGCAAAGCGTTTACCAGGTCGCGAGCGATACATGGCCGCATTGTAACGCGACTGGTATAATCAATCCAGAGGCCCGTTTCATTTCTATGAGGTTGGCGACGTGTCCCAGATTGATTTTACCGCTTTGCGGAATCGGATGGTGGATGAGCAGCTCCGGGGACGGGACATCACAGACCCCAGGGTTCTGGATGCCATGCGTGAGGTGCCCAGGCATCTATTCGTGCCGGAGCAGTATCGCCATATGGCCTATCAGGACACCCCGTTGCCCATAGGCCACGGGCAGACAATATCACAGCCTTACGTTGTGGCGGTGATGACCCAGGCGTTACAATTAAGCGGTCACGAGACCGTGTTGGAGATAGGCACCGGCTCCGGTTATCAGACGGCGATACTTTGTCGTCTGGCGCGGCAGGTATTCAGCCTGGAACGCCATTCGGAGCTTGCGGAACGGGCCGCCGAGGTGTTGGAGGAGCTTGGCTACGATAACGTGGAGATACACGTTGGCGATGGCAGCCAGGGGTTGCCGGATATGGCGCCTTATGATGCCATACTGGTCTCGGCTGCCGCACCGTCTGTGCCGAGTCCGCTGGTCGCGCAGTTAACGCCGGACGGACGGTTGGTCATCCCCATAGGCGGATCTGACGGGCAGTGGCTGGAACGCATCAGGCGCCGTGACGGTGATTGGGAGGAAGAGCGCCTGATACCGGTCATGTTCGTGCCGCTGATCGGTAAGTACGGTTTCGATGAGGATGCCCGTGGGCCTCGCGGCCCGTGGGCTTAAGTGGTACCCTTGCCATTGTGGATCGCCCGCGAATCCTTTGGTGTCTTTCCGGGCGATCCTGGCGTTTTGTGCGTTCATCACAGGTGATAGGATTTTGGGAAAATGTCGGAACGAATACAGTATCTAACCGAAGAGGGTGCGCGTAAACTGCGTGCGGAGCTGGAAAAACTCATCAACGTCGAGCGACCGGAGATCGCCCGTAAGCTGCGGGAGGCGATCTCGCAGGGTGACCTTTCGGAAAACGCCGACTATGCCGATGCCAAAGAGCAGCAGGCCTTCCTGGAAGGCAGGATCAGGCACATAGAGCACCTGTTGCGCGTGGCGGTCATCATAAAAGAGGACCCAAACGTTGACCCGGACGTGGTTCAGCTTGGCTCCTGGGTCACCGTGGTGGAGGATGGCCGCTCCACCCCGGAACGGTATCGTATAGTCGGTGCCGAGGAAGCCAATCCGCGAGAAGGGCGCATATCCAACGAAAGCCCGCTTGGGAAGGCTCTGCTCGGCCATCGGGTCGGCGAGACTGTGGAAGTGGATGCGCCGGTTGGCAAATTGCTTTTCACTATAAAGGCGGTCGAATCCAGCTCTGGAGGCTCTGAGGGGTGAACTCCGGGTGTGTGGCCATTTCTACCGTGATTGCCGCGCGTTCAAAAGCTCACGGTAGACGGCCTGGAATGTCAGTGCGTCTTTGACGTGGTACTCACCGGGTGCCTCCCCCACCAGAACGCCATGCACGTCGTAATCCACCAGTGCCTGGAGGAGCGCCCGGTAGTTTATATCTGCCTCGTGTAGTGGCAGGTGCTTGCGTTCGCCTTTGGGGCCGTACTGGATGCCGGAAAGGTGTATGTGAATCCGTTCCAGGCCCTCGCGACCGAGTGCCTCTTCCACCATCTCCAGCGAGCGGGCGAATTCCTCATATGTGTTGAAGCCGCCGTTCGCGCGTGCGTGCAGGTGAGCGTAGTCGATACAGGGCATCACGCCCGGTATCTC
>JALXEW010000107.1 GCA_027069285.1 Ardenticatenia bacterium
ACCGTGCCCGGATGAGAGGTGATCAATCCGGCAAGGGCACGCAATTGGCCGCCGTCCCGGTCGGAAAATACGGCTTTGACCACGCGGATACCGCCCCTTTCTTCGGCACGCGCCAGTAGCTCATCAGCTTCGTAGCCCATCAGCCGTTTCGCGAGCGCCCGCAGTTCCCGATGGGCGCTCTTTAGCTCGGCCTGTAGCCGCCCGACCGCAGCCGGTAGCTCGGCATGGGCCACCGTGAGTTGCGCCGCCAGACGGTTGGCGATGGCGTTCTTGATCCGGTAATCCGCCAACGCCCGCCCGCCGCAAAGGAAGTGTACCCTGGTCTCATCTCCCCGGTGATCCAGGCGGATGATCTTGATCAGGCCGATCTGGCCGGTGCGCGCAACGTGTGTGCCCCCGCAGGCAGTGGCGTCGAAGTCGCCGATCTGTACCACCCGCAGGCGCTCGATCCCGGCCTTGTCGGGCTTTTTGCGCAGTTTGATCGAGGCAAGCTCGGCTTCCGATGGGAACCAGGCCCGCACTGCCACGTCCGCCGTCACCACGGAGTTGGCCAACTCTTCGACCGAATCGAGTGCGTCCTGGGGAATGTCGCGGCGATTCAGGTCTATTGTCACTTCGTCCCCCAGGTGGAATCCGACGGTATCGGCATCGAGCACGAGTTTGAAGGCGGCGGAGAGGATGTGTTGACCGGTGTGGTGCTGCATGTGATCGAATCGGCGTGGCCAATCCAGCTCGCCCAGCACGGTTCCTCTCCCGATCTCGCGGTCGAGGAGGTGGATCACGGCTCCGTCACGCTCGAAAACGTCCAGCACCTTCGCGCCACCTAATCTCCCCAGATCACACGGTTGACCTCCGCCGGTCGGGTAGAAGGCCGTTTTATCCAGGATCACTCCGGGCTTCCCGTTAAGCTCCAGGAGTTCGATCGCGCGCGCTTCGAATCCCTGGATGTAGGCATCATCGTAGTAGAGGCGATGGGTCTCGGTCATTGTCTTAATCCACAAATCTGTATTTGATCAGTGTCCAGAGGGCAATGGGGGCATCGGTCCACTTGATCTTTTTCCCCTCGTACCATTCGCGCCCATTGTACGAGATCGGCACTTCATATATGCGGTAGCCGCGCTTGAGCACCTTCGCCGTGATCTCCGGCTCAAAGTCGAACCGCCGCGAACGCAATGGGATGTCCCTGACGACTTCGGCCTTGAAGACCTTGTAGCATGTCTCCATGTCGCTGAGGATGCTATCGTAGAGTATGTTGGTGACCAGGGTGAGGATGCGATTGGCGACCATGTTCCAAAAGAACATGCTCTTGCGCGGCCCGCCCAGGAACCGCGAGCCGTAAACTACTTTGGTGATGCCCTCCTCGATGGGACGAAGTAGGGCGGGATAATCGCGTGGGTCGTATTCCAGGTCGGCGTCCTGGATCAGGAACACGTCACCCGTGGCTGCGGCAAATCCGGTGCGGACGGCGGCGCCTTTGCCCTGATTCTCCTGGTGGAATATTATGCGCAAATCGTCCGCAGGCGGCATGGCCTGCAATATCTCCCGCGTGCCGTCGGTGGAGCCATCGTCAACCACGATTATCTCATGGTGTAATCCGACTTTCCGCACCCGCTTTATGATCTCTTCGATGGTGGCTTTCTCGTTATAGCAGGGGATGATGACGCTCAGTTTCAGTGCCACTTTTTCTCCTTAAACCGGTCCCTTCCCTGGATGGCTGGCGGGATTATATCTTGTCATTTCCACACGCTCAAGGCATACTCAAAGCGCTCAGGAGAGTGAATATGATAGCAGAGACCGCCGCGCGGGTTCGCGAAAACGTCGGCAAAGTCATAGTGGGCAAGGGGGATGTGATCGATCTGGTGCTGGTGGCCGTCCTGAGCGAGGGACATGTGCTGCTGGAGGATGTGCCCGGCACCGGTAAGACCACCCTGGCC
>JALXEW010000108.1 GCA_027069285.1 Ardenticatenia bacterium
CTTGTACGCCAGGCCGAAGCTCACGGCACCGCCGATGGCCGCCCCCGCCCCGAGGGCCGTCAGCACGGCACCGCCGATGAGCAGCCCCGAGGGCTTCTTCCTGGCCTCGGCCTCCCGCTCGGCCTCCGCCATGCGCTCGCGCTCCTCACGGCGGCTCTCCAGGATCGGGGCGTCCTCGTTGTCCTCGGCCCGCGGAACCGCCACCTGGGGTTGCGGCTCGGGCTGGGGCTGCGGCTGCGGCTGGGCCGCCTGCTGCGTCTCGGCACACTTGGTGCGTTCGATCTCGAGGAGCATCTCCTGCGCCGTGGCGCGCTCGGGATGGTCCGGCACGAGATCGAGGAAGCGCTGCAGGGCCTGCTTGGCCTTGACGCAGTCGCCGGCGTAGAACGCGGCGCTGCCGATGTTGGCCGCGTGCTTGCTGACGGATGAGCCGGTTGTCCTGCGGAACGTGCCGCGTATCGGTGACGTAGTGACCATGTGTCGGATATTAGAGTCCCTGGGCGTCGAAATTGAGGAATTGGATGATCACGCCCTGAGGCTGCACGCCCGTGATCTGGCTGCGCGCGAGATAGATAGGGAACTGGCGGCCAGGATAAGGGCAAGTGTTGTCCTTGCCGGCCCGATGCTGGCCCGCGAGGGCTACCTGCGGCTGCCGCCGCCTGGGGGTGACATGATCGGAAGGCGCAGACTGGATACACACCTGTTGGCCCTTGAGCGTTTGGGGGCCAGGATAGAATTCGAGTCGCGCCGATTCACCATGAGGGCCGATCGATTGATCGGCGACAACATCCTGTTGGACGAGGCCAGCGTCACCGCGACCGAGAGCACGGTAATGGCTGCTGTCACTGCCAAAGGCACCACAGTCTTGCGGAACGTGGCCTGTGAGCCTCACGTGCAGAACCTGTGTGAGATGCTGGTGGGCATGGGCGCGCAGATAGAAGGGATCGGATCGAACGTGCTCACCATCGAAGGCGTCGATAGGCTACACGGTGGGGAGTTCAGAGTAGGCGCCGACTATATGGAAGTGGGGAGCTTCATCGGTGCCGCAGCCGTCACCGGCGGCAGCATTCGCATCCGGGAAGCCGATCCTCAACATCTGGACATGATCGCCCATGTGTTCCGCAGGCTGGGCGTCGAATGGGAGGTTGATGGAAATGACGTAGTGGTGCCGTCCGACCAGAGTATGCAGGTGGTGCCGGACTTTGGCAACCGCATCCCGGAGATAAAAGCGCAGCCCTGGCCTGCATTCCCCTCCGATCTGATGAGCATCGCCCTGGTCATCGCCACTCAATCGGACGGCACGACGCTATTTCACGAGTGGATGTACGACAACCGCTTCTTCTTCGTGGATAAACTGGTCTACATGGGCGCCCGGATCGTGATCTGTGATCCACACCGGGTCATAGTGCAGGGGCCTTCGCGCCTTCACGGTGAGCCAGACCGTATCTCCAGCCCGGATATACGCGCGGGGATGGCATTAGTGCTTGCCGCCCTTTGTGCCGATGGCGTCACCGTCATACGGAACATCGGCCAGATAGACCGGGGGTACGAAAACGTGGACGGCAAATTAAAATCGCTTGGTGCGGTTATCGAGCGCCTTGACGACGATTAGGAGGCAGGCATTGTAGGGCGGGAACGAGCGCACCACCGTGCCCGTCTGGTATTCCTTGTAGACTTGGGATTTTACGAAGCCTCGCAGGGCCGATGATATTTACACAAATCCTTGAATCCGCCGGAATGTGTTATCATATACCTGGTGGAGCCTGGAAGGCTTGCGCATCAGGAGCCGCGTACACACCGACGGGAGAGGAACTGTGAGGGACATTACCCGGTCAGCCTGTTACGTTATCCCACTTGTAGCGTTGGCGGTGATTATAACAGCGTGTGCGCCCCCTACACCCACCCCGACGCCAACCCACACCCCAACTC
>JALXEW010000109.1 GCA_027069285.1 Ardenticatenia bacterium
ACGCGATAGATGGGGTATGTCCACATCTGGGATGCGTGGTCAAAAGGGCCGACGACGGGTTCGAATGCCCCTGCCACGGCAGTCGGTTCGCGCCGGATGGGACGGTTCAAAAGGGCCCGGCTTCTGAGGATTTGCCACACTTCGAGGTGCGCGTTAACGAGGACGGGGAGCTGGTGATAGACCGTGGGAGAACGGTCGGGCCGGATGTGCGACAGGTGGCATCCGGATGATCTGGAAACTGGCGTCCAGAGGAACAAAGCACATAATATAAAACGAACGAGTACCGAAAGAGAAAGCCCTTTAATCCATCGGTCGGGGTCACAACAAATAAGCCGGGGTAGAGTTATAATTGTTCCTGATTCAGCCGCCGACTTTGGCAATTGCTTCCTTAAGCCGACCGACGGAGAGGGAGCCATATGTCTAAGACTGCCAAGATTCTGGTTGTAGACGATGATGAAAACGTGCGAGCTTTATTACAGGAAGCCCTGAAGCAAGACGACTACCAGGTGGTAACCGTCGATAGCGGGGAAACCGCACTACGCCTCATAGAGGCACAGGACTTCGATCTGGCCTTGATAGACCTCCGGCTGGGAGGGATGAGTGGGCTGGATGTGCTCTCGGAGTTGCGCAAGCGCCGTCCGGATACGGTAGTGATAATGCTCACCGGACATGCTTCAATAGAGTCGGCGGTCGAGGCGCTACGCAAAGGGGCACACGATTATCTGCTCAAGCCGTTCAGGCAAAAGGAGCTGCGCGAAAGCATCCGCACCGGTCTGCAAAAGCGCTATAGGACGATACAAAGGCGCGCGCTGCTATCCCAACTGGAGAAGGCACTGATACCCGGCTCCGACGACGAGGTACCCACCATTGAACTCGATGCGGAATTGGTGAAGAGTTCAGGAGCGGGAGACATCCAGGGGGAGCCGGGACGTCTCCTGCGCCGGGGAGACCTGATCGTCGATCTGCTGCGCCACGAGGCAACGGTGGACGGTTACCTGCTCGATCTCAGTCCAACCGAGTTCAAGTTACTTTCGTACCTCGCCAATAATGCCCCTCGCGTCATCCCACCCCAGGAGCTGGTACGAGAGGTAATGGGCTATGAGAGCGAACCCTGGGAAGCCAGCGATATGATCCGGTACCATATATACCGCATACGCCGCAAGATCAAAAAGGCAACAGGCCGCACCGACATCATCCGCACAGTACGAGGGATCGGGTATACGATCAAGTAGCAGCCCCCGATAGTTTATTGCGCAACGGCAACTTATCGCCACACAATTGCCACAAATCTGCCACACAACCCTAACGGCACTCCGATAAGACCTGGTGTACTATTTAGCCGAACCAGGAGGAAGTGGTACTATGGACAGCACAAATTTTCGAAAATCATTCTCTGTAGAGAGTGATGCAAATAATGTGGAGCAATTGCACGAGATATTCATCCAAAATGTATCACACGAACTTCGGACTCCGGTCACGATCATCTACGGCTATGCCGAACTTCTGAATAGTGGCCAGCTGGGGGAATTGAATCTAACCCAGCAGCGCGCCCTCAACGCGATAGTCGAGAACGTCGACAACCTGCGGAAGATGGTGGACAAGTTGGATACGCTTATCTCGGCGCACGCTAAATCCAGAGTCGTCATGCCTGTGCTCATGTCAGACGTGGTCGCGGCAGCAATAGAATCGACAATGGACATGATAGATGCCATCGGACTGGAGCTGGATATAGACCTGGAACCGGGCCTGCCACTTGTGGAAGGCGATCCTTATCACTTGCAAGCGGCAACCGAATGTCTTTTAGAAAACTCTATCAAATTCAATTCCGAAGGCGGCAGGATCGAGGTAAAATTGTACTCGGAAGGTGGACACGTCTGCCTGGCCGTCGAAGATAGTGGCATAGGCATGGATAGCGATGAGATACACCGGATACTTTCCAATCGGTTCTCGCAGGTAGACGGGTCCCTCACAAGGGAATACGGGGGCCTGGGACTGGGCCTGACCGTGGTCAAGGCAGTGGTTGAGGAACACGACGGCCTGCTGGAAGTGATGAGCGAGAAGAGTCGCGGTAGCAAGTTCATAGTGAAGCTGCCCATCAGACCGATCACTCATAACTCCGACAGCGGGCAGTGGAACAATGTTAGTTCCCACCGGCACTCACGTGAGATAAAGCCGTCGCCCATGAATAACACAGGTAATGTGGGCGAGCCGGGTGATAATATCCCTTTCGTCCCAATGACGGCGGCAGCCCCCGGCACGATTGGGCAAGAAACTCTCCGCAACTAGCCGGCATGGCAACCTGGGACACCGGAGACATAGATGCAGGACAAAACCACCACAGCTATGAGGAGAAAAGTAACGATGGCTCAAGTAAAACGAGTGCTCATCGTTGACGATGAACCCAATCTCGCGATCATCCTGGCCCATAACTTAAGAGGTCTGGGCAAAGAATACGAAGTCGAGATCGCCAACACGGGGAGAGAGGCCCTGGCAAAGCTGAAGGACGAGGACTATGCCCTTGTGCTGACCGACTACATGATGCCGGATATGAACGGTCTGGACCTGATCCAGGAGATCAAGCACCTGGCGCCCGAAACCCAGGTCGTGATGATGACCGCCTATGGCACATCCGAGCTTCGCAGTGAGCTGGGACGGCTTGGGGTCGAGGAGTACATAGATAAGCCGTTCAACATGAAGCGGATAAGGGAAGTGGTGGTGCGCGCCATAGAACGTACTAAGGCCGCCGCCGCAGGCACTCCCCCACCCCAGGAACGAGAACTCGATAGCTCGGTATACGGCCATCTGCACAATTTGCGCGTCAATACCGGGGCGAAATGCGTGTTGTTGATAAGCTACGACGGCTACACCGTTGAGCAGGCAGGCAATACCGAGGACCTGGACGTGCAAAATATGAGCGCGTTGATAGCGGCTAACTTCGTGGCGGCAACCGAACTCGCCAGGATGCTGGGAACCGGCTCGGTCTTCAAGTCCAGCTACCACGAGGGGCCTGACTATAACTTCTACGCATATGACGTGACCGGCGACGTGTTGCTGGCAGTCATATTCGGGCAGGATGTCAAACCGGGCGTGGTCTGGTTCTACACTAAACAGACCGCCGCCCTCTTAAAGCCCTTGCTGGAAGAAACCGGCCACCCGATCGCTCCGGAGGATGATTTCCTCTCGGCTATGGACGACGCTATAGGCTCTATCTTTTCGGGGAACGACGACTGAATACCAGACTTAATCCCATGATCTCACACCGGTAGAGAGAAGGCCATGTTTATCAATTGGAGGCTCCGGGAACTTAACCTGAAGATCGTATACTACGGAGCGGGCAGGAGCGGGAAAACCACCAATCTGATCCGGGTGCACGAGCGGATCAATCCGGCCATGCGCGGCGAGTTGACTTCCCTGAAAACTAATGAAGATCGCACGATATTCTTCGACTATATGCAGATGGAATTGGGAAAGGTAGGGGGCCTGAAGCCAAAGATCCACCTCTACACCGTGCCCGGACAGGTATACTATGCCGCCACCAGGAAATTGGTGCTCAGGGGGGCAGATGGGGTGGTCTTCGTGGTGGATTCCCAGGCGGGGAGGCTTGAAGATAACATCGCCGCATGGCAGGACATGAACCACTACCTGCATGAATTGGGCCTGGATGACATCCCGGTGGTAGTCCAGCTGAATAAACGCGACCTGCCGGATGCCATGCCGGTGGATACCCTCATCGAGGCGATAGGCCTGGAGGACTACCAGGTCTTCGAGGCAATCGCCATAGATGGGAAAGGCGTTCTGAGCACGCTGAAGGCCGTGATCTCGCGTGTGACCGCGAGGATACACGAGCAACTCGCAGCAGTTTCGCAAAAGAGGTAGATGATGTCTTCTAAAAACGAGGGCATACAAAAGATTCTTAAGGAAATTAACGATAGCGGGGGGTTTCTGGCAACCGCCCTCACCGATATGCACGGCTTCCCGGTCGCCACGGTCTCCATAGAAGGGGAACGCCAGGTAGATAACTACTCGGCAGTGACCGGACTGGTGCAAAAGACGGCCAGACACGCCCAAATGTACCTGGGCATGAGCGAGATGGATGAGGTATCGGTTACTTCGTCCGACGGTTGGAGATTGGTCTGCAGGCCGTTCACAGTAAACGGCGAGGATTTCATCCTGTCGGTCATGGTGCCGACCAAGCGCAGCTACCGCAGGTTGACCAATAAGGCCATCAGAGTCATCAAGAAACTATCCATTCCCTGATCAGGAGAAGTCCAAATGCCACTTGCCGGTAACTTGCGAGATATGGCCCTGCCAGACTTGATACAGATCACATGCCAGGAACGTAAAAGGGCCAGGTTAAAGCTGAGACGTGATAATGAAGAGGCGGAGATTTACTTCGACGGAGGGGAGATGGTTCACGCCAAATTAGGCGAGCTGACCGGCCAGGAGGTGATATACCACCTGCTGGGCTGGCACGATGGGGAATTCGCTCTCGAATCCGACGTCGAGCCGCCGGAGAGGACAATAGATGTACACTGGGCCGCGCTCCTGATGGACGGCTTGAGGGCGTACGACGAGTCTACGTCTGAATCACTAGGAGAGGAGGTTTTTGAAGTGCCTAAGAAAACAGGGTTGAGGGAAATCCTGGCGGAGCTTGGGCAGGAGGTATCCGGCTTCATGGCCGCTGTGGTAGTCGGCCTGGACGGGTTGGAGATAGCCGCATATTCCGCCAGCCCGGACGTGGATGTTGAAAACATCAGCGCCCAGATGACGATGTTTATGAGGCTGGTCGAGACCACGATCGCCAAGATGAAGATGATGGGCACCGTGGAGGACGATCTGCTCAGCACGGAGAAGGCGTTTCTCCTGATCAGAAAACTGGACGATGGCAATCACTACCTGGGAATCGCAGCCGAAAGGGATAAGGTGCGACTGGGCAATCTGCGGCTCCACAGCCGGATATTCGCCAAACGTCTAAGCGAAGCAATCCCAAAGTGAAAATGGAGGCAGGTGAAAGATGAGCGCAATCGAACAGGTGTTGCGCGAGTTCAGGAATGAATTGGGGAGTGAATTCCTCGCCACCAATGTGGTGGGGATGGACGGTTTGCTCATAGCAACCGAGGCGGCAGGCGCACCAGTTGACGTCGAGGCCGGCGCAGCCCGATTCGCAATGGTGATGAAACTGGCCGCGAAGGTATCCGAAAGGATGAAGTTGGGCGATGTGGACGACAATCTGATCACCACGGATAAGGTCTTCGTGCTCACCAGGTTCCTGGGTGACGGTTCCTACTTCTGGGGCGTGCTGGTGAGCAAGGAAGCCACACTAGGTGTGGTGCGCCTTCTTATGAGGGAATACGCGGATCGACTGTGGCAGGCGATCCCGCGCTAGCCGACTTTGGAAATAAGTTCTTGTTCAGGAGAAGATGACCGTGACCGACGCAAGTGAGGTTAAGCAGAAGTTCGAAGAGGGGCTAAATACCATCCGCGCCCTCACCGGCCTGACCCAGGCTGATTTCGATACGTTGAAAGAGGCGGCGCCACAGGCCGCCGAATGGGTGGATGAGCTGGTAAAGCTGTTTTACGATACGCTGTTTGCCCACCCCAGAACGGCGGCCATATTCCGGGAAGGGGAACGCGCCGAAAGGGAGAAAACCCTGCGTAACTGGGTGCTCCACATATTCACCGAGGCGAATGATAACGATGAATTCTGGAAAGAGCAGGCCAGGATAGCCTTCGCCCATATCCGCCGCCACGTGACCAATGAGATCATGGTAGGCATCGCGGTTAAGACGCTGGAGTTCGTCCACGGGAAGGTTATCGAGGCATTCGGCCCGGAAAAGGGTTCACAGGTGGCCATATCGTTCGCCAGGGTGTTGTTCTCTGTAGTCGGGCTGACGGCTCACGGATATGATGCAATGTCCACCCTGGCGTTCATGGAATCCACCGGCGCAGACGCAGACCTAACGGATATGTTGATCCAGCAGTCCGTAAACACGATCCAGGATATGCTGCTGGACGAATGATCAGAAGTTAACACCGGGAGCTATTGGGGTTCTGCGGGGATGTGGTCGAAAGGCACATCCCCGCTCTTCTTTCACTCGATCCCGATCCCAAAACGGGATACCGACCGGTCTTTGTAACGGCACCCCTCGGGTATCCGCCACGCCTCGAAGAGCATGATCCCAGGCGTCGGCAGCGCCTCGGTCACCACCTGGCGGCCAAAGGCCTTTCGCAGGAAGATGTAACGCGAGGAGAAGAAAAGGGCATCCCATCTACGCTCGTAGTGGACGCATAGAGGGGAGCCATCTTTGACTACTATCATCCGGTCCGGACGGCGCAAGTCCACGGCCATGATCGCCTTTTTGCCGTCCATCATCTCGATGGCTTGCGCCACCTGGGTGAGATATTCCCACGGCTCCGGATCGGGTTCCAGGCGGTTCAGCATGTGGTAGATGACTTCGCTATCCACTTCTGCCCGCCGCCGAAATCCAAAGCGCCGGAAAAGCTCCTCATCATTACGAATGCTGCCGCTATGCACGCCAACTACGTTGCCTATCAACATCGTCTGGTTGTTGCTGTCATTTCGGGGATCGCCTTTGGCGGGCTTG